>NZ_JBYOJP010000020.1:0-128819 GCF_057798975.1 Cupriavidus sp. 21MJTG02-4
CGCGCGGCCATGATGTCGATGATGGCCTTGGCGTCGGCGACCAGGTCGGCCTCGGCCAGCGACTTGCCGATCTTCAGGCCGGCGGCCAGCAGGAAGGTGTTGGCGATGCCGCCGCCGACGATCAGGTGGTCCACCTTGCTGGCCAGCGACTTCAGGATGGTCAGCTTGGTCGACACCTTCGAGCCGGCCACGATCGCCACCAGCGGGCGCGCCGGCTGGCCCAGGGCCTTGCCCAGCGCGTCGATCTCGGCCGCCAGCAGCGGGCCTGCGCAGGCGATCGGGGCGTACTTGGCGATGCCATGCGTGGTGGCCTCGGCGCGGTGGGCGGTGCCGAACGCGTCGTTCACATAGACATCGCACAGGCTGGCCATCTTCTGTGCCAGTTCGTCGCTGTTCTTCTTCTCGCCCTTGTTCATGCGGCAGTTTTCCAGCAGCACGACCTGGCCGGGCGGCACCTGGAAGCCACCCTCGGTCCAGCCGGAGAGCAGCGGCACCTGGCGGCTCAGCAGCTCCGACAGGCGGCGCCCCACCGGCGCCAGGCTATGGCGCGGGTCAGGCCGCCCTTCCTCGGGCCGGCCCAGGTGCGAAGTGACCATCACCGCAGCGCCCGCCTGCAGGCAGGCCGCGATGGCGGGCACGGAAGCGCGGATACGGGTGTCGTCGGTGATATCGCCCGCGGCATCCTGCGGGACGTTGAGATCGGCGCGGATGAAGACCCGCTTGCCAGCCATCCTGCCTGTGGCGAGCAGCGCGGCCAGCGTGTGCGGCGCCGTGGATTGCGGCAGCGAGTGCGCAGCATGGGATTCGCTCATCATGGCCTCCTGTCAGCGCGCCCCGGCGAGCGCCACCGCGGTATCCAGCATGCGGTTGGAGAAGCCCCATTCGTTGTCATACCAGGCCGAGACCTTGACCAGCGTGCCGTTGACCTTGGTCAGGGTGGCGTCGAAGGTGGACGAGGCCGGGTTGTGGTTGAAATCCACCGAGACCAGCGGCGCCGCGTTGTAGTCCAGGATGCCCTTGAGCTCGCCTTGCGCCGCGGCCTTGAGGATGCCGTTCACTTCGTCCACGGTGGTGGGCCGCGCGGCGACGAAGGACAGGTCGACCAGCGACACGTTGATGGTCGGCACGCGCACCGCAAAGCCATCCAGCCGGCCGTCCAGCTCCGGCAGCACCAGCCCCACCGCGGCGGCTGCACCGGTCTTGGTGGGAATCATCGACATGGTGGCCGAGCGCGCACGGCGCAGGTCTTCGTGGTAGACGTCGGTCAGCACCTGGTCATTGGTATAGGAATGCACCGTGGTCATCAGCCCGTTCACCACGCCCAGCCTGTCATGCAGCGGCTTGACCAGCGGCGCCAGGCAGTTGGTGGTGCACGAGGCGTTGGAGACGACCGTGTCGGTCGCCTTCAGCACGTCGTGGTTCACGCCGTAAACGATGGTCGCGTCCACATCCTTGCCGCCGGGGGCGGAGATGATCACCTTCTTCGCGCCGCCCTTCAGGTGGGCCGAGGCCTTTTCCTTGCTGGTGAAGAGCCCGGTGCACTCCATCACCACATCCACGCCCAGCTCGCCCCACGGCAGCTCGGCCGGATTGCGCCGGGCCAGCACGCGGATACGGTCGCCGTTGACGAGGAAGGCATCGCCGTCGACCGAGACCTCGCCCGGGAAGCGTCCGTGGACGGTGTCGTACTGGGTCAGGTGGGCATTGGTCGCGGCGTTGCCGAGATCGTTGATGGCGACGATCTCGATATCGTGCCGCTTGCCGCCTTCATAGTGGGCGCGCAGCACGTTGCGGCCGATGCGGCCATAGCCATTGATGGCAACCTTGATAGTCATGCTGTCTCCGTGTCGTTGTCTTGATATCTTTGCCTGCCGGAATCGCGTGCCGGCCCGGGCTCAGGCGGCTGGCGCCAGCCGTACCGGCGTCAGCAGTGCCGGCAATGCCTCCAGCGAATCGATCAGCGCATCCGCGCCCAGCGCCGCCGGCCCGCCAGGACCGGCGTAGCCGTAGCGCACCAGGCAGACCGGCATGCCGGCCGAGCGCGCCGCCTCCACATCCACCGGCGAATCGCCCACCAGCACGCCCTGCGCGGGATCGACGTCGAGCAGGCGGCAGGCATGGCGCAGCGGTTCGGGACTGGGCTTCATCTGCGCAATCGAGTCGCCGGCCACCAGCACATCCATGCAGGCGGCCAGGCCGGTCATGGACAGCAGCGGCGCCGCCAGCGCCTGCGGCTTGTTGGTCACGCAGGCAAGGCGGTAGCCCTCGCGCCGGAGCGCGTGCAGGCCTGCCTCCACGCCCGGGAAGACGGTCCCGAACTGGCCGTTGGTATCGGCATAGTGGCGATGGAAAAGCGCCACGGCGTCGGCGGCGTCCACCCGCGTTGCCAGGTGCGCAGTCTCAAGCACGCGCCGCACAAGGTTGGGCACGCCGCGGCCGATAAAGCCGGCCACGGTCTCGAACGGCAGCTGCGGGCTGCCGAGGTCGGCCAGCATGAGGCTGGCGGCCCCGACGATGTCCGGCGCGCTATCGACCAGCGTGCCGTCCAGGTCGATCAGCACCGCGGCGCAGGGCGTGGGTATCACGGACAGGGCTGCCATCATGCGTCCTCCAGCAGGGCCAGCGCGGCAGCCGCGACATGGGCCGGGGTCAGGCCGAAGTGCTGATACAGCGCCTCGGCGGGCGCGGACTCGCCAAAGGTGTCGATGCCCAGCGCCCTGCCCCGCTCGCCCACCACGCCGCGCCAGAACCAGGTGCCGCCGGCCTCCACGCTGACGCGCGGCACGCCGGGCGGCAGCACCGTATCGCGGTAGGCCGCGTCCTGTGCATAGAACAGCTCGACGCAGGGCATCGACACCACGCGCGCGGCGATGCCGGCATCGGCCAGCTGCCCGGCCGCACGCACGGCGATTTCCACCTCGGAGCCGGTGGCGACCAGCACCACGCGCGGCGCCGGCGCATCGCGCAACACGTAACCGCCGCGCGCAATGGCGTTGCGCTGCGCCGCATCGCGCGCGAACGGGGTCAGCGCCTGGCGCGACAGCACCAGACAGGTCGGCCCGTCCTCGCGCCGCAGCGCCGCCAGCCACGCGTATGCGGTTTCCGCGCCGTCACAGGGGCGCCAGACCCGGTTGTTGGGAATCAGCCGCAGGCTGGCGGCATGCTCCACCGGCTGGTGCGTGGGGCCGTCCTCGCCCAGCCCGATGGAATCGTGGGTCAGCACGTGGATCACACGCAGGCGCATCAGCGCCGCCATGCGGATGGCGTTGCGCGAGTAGTCGGAGAAGGTCATGAAGGTGCCGCCGTAGGGAATCAGCCCCCCGTGCAGCGCAATGCCGTTCATGACCGCGGCCATGCCGAACTCGCGCACGCCGTAGCTCACGTAGTTGCCGTGCCCGGCATGATTGACCCAGATCGAGGCCTTGACGTTGGTCAGGTTGGAGCCGGTCAGGTCGGCCGAGCCGCCCAGCAGTTCGGGCAAGGCAGAGGTCAGCGCCTCCAGGCACAGCTGCGAGGCCTTGCGCGTGGCGATCTTGCCTTGCAGCGGCGAAGGTGCGTCCGCTTGCGCCTCCAGTTGCGCGAGCAATTCCGCATCGAAGCCGTTCGGCAGGCAGCCCTGGACACGTCGCAGGAACTCTTCGGCCAGTTCGGGGTACGCGGCGCAATAGCCGGCGAAGCGCTCCTCCCATTCGGCCTCGCGCGCGGCGCCCTGCGCGCGTGCGTCCCAGGCGTCGGCCACGTCCGCTGGCACGGTGAACGGCGCGGCCTCCCAGCGCAGCGCGTCGCGCATGGCGGCAATTTCCGCCGCACCCAGCGGCGCGCCGTGCACGTCATGCCCGCCGGCCTTGGCGGGCGCGCCGTTGCCGATCACGGTCCTGCAGCAGATCAGCGTGGGCCGCTCGTGCTCCGCCTTGGCCGCGGCCAAGGCGGCGTCGATGGCCTGCGCATCGTGCCCGTCGACGCCGGCGATCACATGCCAGCCGTAGGCGGCAAAGCGCTTGGGCGTATCGTCGGCAAACCATGCGGCCACGTCGCCGTCGATGGAAATGCCGTTGTCGTCGTACAGGCAGATCAGCTTGCCCAGCCTGAGCGTTCCCGCCAGCGAAGCGGCCTCGTGGCTGAGCCCTTCCATCAGGCAGCCATCGCCGAGGAAGACATAGGTACGGTGGTCGACGATATCGATGCCGGGCCGGTTGAAGGTAGCGGCCAGCAGCCTTTCCGACAACGCCATGCCGACGGCATTGGCAAGGCCCTGCCCCAGCGGACCCGTGGTGGTCTCGATGCCCGGCGTCACGCCCACTTCCGGATGGCCTGGCGTGCTCGCGTGCAGCTGGCGGAACTGGCGCAGCTGGGACATCGGCACGTCATAGCCGCTCAGGTGCAGCAGCGAATACAGCAGCATGGAAGCATGGCCGTTGGACAGCACGAAACGGTCACGGTCGGGCCAGGCGGGGTTGGCCGGGTTGTGGCGCAGGTGGCGCCGCCACAGGACTTCAGCCATCTCGGCCATGCCCATGGGAGCGCCGGGGTGGCCGGACCTGGCCTGTTCGACCGCGTCGGCGGCGAGGAAGCGCAACGCGTTGGCACAGCGCGCCGCGGAGTCGATGCATTCGGGTGCGTTCATCTGGGCTCCTTACTGGGTGGCGCGCTTGCGGCGCTCCATCATGCGCAGCACGAATGGCGTGAAGATCAGCTGCATGGCCAGTTCCATCTTGCCGCCCGGGACCACGATGGTGTTGGCGCGCGACATGAAGGAGTCATGGATCATGCTAAGCAGGTACTGGAAGTCGATCCCCTTCGGGTTGGCAAAGCGGATCACCACCATGCTTTCATCCGGCGCGGGAATCTCGCGCGCGATGAACGGGTTGGACGTGTCCACGCACGGCACGCGCTGGAAATTCACATGCGTGTGCGCGAACTGGGGGCAGATGTAGTTCACGTAGTCCGGCATGCGGCGCAGGATGGTGTCGGTCACGGCTTCGGTCGAGTAGCCGCGCTGCTTCTTGTCGCGCCACAGTTTCTGGATCCACTCCAGGTTGATGACAGGCACCACGCCGATCAGCAGGTTGGGATACTGGGCAACGTTCACCTCGTCGGTGATCACGCCGCCGTGCAGGCCCTCATAGAACAGCAGGTCGGTGTCGGCCGGCAGCGGCTCCCACTCGGTAAAGGTGCCGGGCTCTTGCCCGAAGGGGGCCGCTTCCTCCACGCTGTGCAGGTAGCGCCGGCGCATGCCGGTGCCGGATTCCGCATAGGAGCGGAACAGGTTCTCGAGCTCGCCGAACAGGTTGTTCTCCGAGCCGAAGTGGCTGAAATTCATATTGCCGGTGCGCTCGGCCTCGGCCATCTTGACCTTCATCTCGGCACGATCGTAGCGGTGGAAGCTGTCGCCTTCGATCACCACCGACTTCACGCCCTCGCGGCGGAAGATGTTTTCGAAGGTACGGGTCACCGATGTGGTCCCGGCGCCCGAAGAGCCGGTGATGGCGATGATGGGATAACGTTCTGACATGGCCAGGTACCTCAGGTGGACGCGCGGAACAGGCTGCGCTCGTTGAACAGGGGATTGGGTAGGTCGGGGTCGGTCTGCTCGGTGTGGTAGCGCTCGATCCGCTCCACTTCATTGCACGAGCCGAAGATCACGCCGATGCGCTGGTGCAGCGCGCCCGGCGCCACCGACATCAGCGCTTGCCGGCCAGTGCTGGCGCGCCCGCCGGCTTGCTCCATCAGGAACGCAATCGGGTTGGCTTCATAGAGCAGGCGCAGCCGCCCCGGCCTGGCCGGATCCCTGGTGTCGCGCGGGTACATGAAGACGCCGCCGCGCATCAGGATGCGGTGCGCCTCGGCCACCATCGAGGCGATCCAGCGCATATTGAAATCCTTGCCGCGGGGCCCGGTCTGGCCAGCCATGCACTCCGACACGTATTGCTTGATGGGCGCCTCCCAGAAGCGGCTGTTCGACGCGTTGATGGCAAATTCCCTGGTATCGGCCGGCACGCGCAAGTTCGGATGCGTGAGAAAGAATTCCCCCAGGTTCGGGTCCAGCGTGAAGCCATTGACCCCGTTGCCGACCGTCAGCACCAGCATGGTGGTGGGGCCGTAGAGCGCGTAGCCCGCCGCGACCTGGGCCGTGCCGGGCTGCAGGAAGGCCTGCTCGGTGACATCGGCCGTGCCCTCCGGCGCACGCAGCACCGAGAAGATGCTGCCCACCGAGACATTGACGTCGATGTTGGATGAGCCATCGAGCGGATCGAACACCAGCAGGTATTTGCCGCGTGGATGGTGGCGGGGGATCTGGTACGGCGCCGCCATTTCCTCCGAGGCCATGCCGGCCAGGTACCCTCCCCACTCGTTGACGCGCAGGAAGGTCTCGTTGCTGAGCACGTCCAGCTTCTGCTGGACCTCGCCCTGCACGTTGACGGCTGCCTCGGCTCCGCCCTGGGCGCCAGCCTGGCCGTGCAGGCCGCCCAGCGCGCCGAATGCCACGGCCCGCGCAATTTCCTTGCAAGCCATGGCGACATTGAGGATCAGGCCGTTGAAGCCGCCGCTGGCGTCCGGATAGCGGCGGCGCTCCTCGATCAGGAATTGCGTCAGGGTCATCCTTTGGACTTCAGGCATGACAGGTCTCCTCTAGATTGGCGATGTGTTCTTGTGTGGTGCCGGCTGCCGGCTACGTGACGGTGGCGGCCTCGCGAAGGCGGCGCAGGATGCTCCAGTAGCCGCCGTCGGCATCCGGCGCGCCAAAGACGGCGCTGCCGGCGACGAAGGTGTCGGCACCCGCGCGTGCGATTTCGGCAATGTTGTCGGCCTTGACGCCGCCATCGATCTCCAGCCAGACCGCCCGCCCGCCAGCCGCTTGCTGCCGGTCGATGCGCGCGCGCACCTGGCGCACCTTGTCGAGCACGCCGGGAATGAAGGCCTGGCCGCCGAAGCCTGGGTTCACGCTCATCAGCAGCACCAGGTCGAGCTGGTCCAGCGTATGGTCCAGCCAGCCCAGCGGCGTCGCTGGGTTGAGTACCAGGCCAGCCTTGCAGCCGTGGTCGTGGATCAGGCCGATGGTGCGGTCGACATGGCGGCTCGCCTCCGGATGGAAGCTGATGATCCCTGCGCCGGCCTTGGCGAATAGCGGGATCAGGGCGTCCACAGGCTCCACCATCAGGTGCACGTCGATGGGAACGGAGACGAGCGGCCGGATCGCCTCGCACACCATCGGCCCGATGGTCAGGTTGGGCACGTAGTGGTTGTCCATCACATCGAAGTGGATCAGGTCCGCACCGCCGGCCTCGACCGCGCACACCTCTTCGCCCAGCCGCGCAAAATCGGCCGACAGGATGGATGGCGCCAGGCGAACTGCGCGCTTGCCGCCGTGGCTTGCATCGTGGTCAGGAACGTGCATCTCAGGCTGCCTCGAACAGGGTGCCGCGATGCCAGTTGCGCAGTGCGGCCAGGTCGGCCCAGCGGTGTGCCGCGCCGGGCTGCTGCGGGATCGGTTGTTCCGGGTCGCCCAGGTGCGGCAGCACCAGCAGCGCGCCGTCGAAGCAGTCCTGCGCGGTGTAGGCCGTGGGCGTGATTACGGTGGCAATGCCGGCCGCCTGCGCGGCGCGCAGCCCGTTCGCCGAGTCCTCGATGGCCAGGCAATCCCCAGCCTCCAGGCCAAGGCGCTCCAGCACGGCCAGGTAGACATCGGGTGCCGGCTTCTTGACGGCGGTGGTGCCGGCATCGCAGATGGCGGCAAAGCGCTCGCGCCAGCGGGCGCCGAACGGCGTGCGCAGCAGCACGTCCAGATTGGCCGGCGTTGTAGTGGTGGCAATGGCGATGGGCACGCCCGCCTTGCCGGCCTCTTCGATCAGGCGGGCAACGCCGGGCCGCAGCGGCAACTGGCCGCTGCCGACGCGCTCGGCGTAGTGGCGCGTCTTGATCGCGTGCACGGCGTCGATGGTCTCTTTGATCTTGCAGCCGCGGGCCTCTTCCGGGTCCACCATGCGCCAGTAATGCATCAGCCGCTCTTTGCCCCCGGCCACCTTGAGCAGCCGGGTGTAGAGCGCCTCGTCCCAGCACCAGTCGAGGCCGACCTCGGCAAAGGCGGCGTTGAAGGCCTGCAAGTGGGCGGTCTCGGTATCGGCAAGCGTGCCGTCGACATCGAAGATCAGGGCTTTCATGGTTTACTCCGCGGCCGCAGCCTGCGAGAACACGCGGCTGGCGAGCAGGTCGCCGGCCGTGATGGTGGTCAGGGCACGGTCATCCACCACCGTGCCGGCGTCGTCGAGCAGGCGCGAGGCATGGCGCAGGCGCGCGCGGTCCAGCGCATTGCGCACGCTGCGGGCGTTGGCGAAGTGCGGCTGGGCCATGCGCCGGGCCAGGTAGTCGGCAAAAACGGCGCGGCTTTCCTCGTCGAAGCGATATTGCATTTCGCCCAGCATCAGGTCGGCGATCTGGCGCAGCTCGTCCAGCTGGTAGTCGGGGAAATCGATATGGTGGGCAACGCGCGACGACATGCCCGGGTTGGACTCGAAGAAGCGGTCCATGCGGTCCTTGTAGCCGGCCAGGATCACCACCAGGTCTTCGCGGTTGTTCTCCATCACCTGCAGCAGGATCTCGATGGCCTCCTGGCCGTAGTCGCGCTCGTTCTCGGGGCGATAGAGGTAATAGGCCTCGTCGATGAAGAGCACGCCGCCCATGGCCTTCTTCAGGATTTCCTTGGTCTTGGGCGCGGTATGGCCGATGTACTGGCCGACCAGGTCATCGCGGGTCACCGCCACCAGGTGGCCGCGGCGCACATAGCCCAGCTGGTGCAGGATCTGCGCCATGCGCATGGCCACGGTGGTCTTGCCGGTGCCGGGATTGCCGGTGAAGCACATGTGCAGGCTGGGGGCTCCCGCGCTGAAGCCGCGCGCGGCGCGCAGCTTGTCCACCAGCAGCAAGGCTGCGATATCGCGGATGCGGGCTTTCACCGGCTTCAGCCCGATCAGCTCGCGGTCGAGCTGGGCCAGCAGTTCGGCAATGCCCGAGCTGGCCAGCGATTCGGCCAGCGAGCCTGGCAAACTCGCTGGCAAACTCGCTGGCAGACCCGCAGGCAAGGCAGCAGGCGATTGCAGCGGCGCGGTCGTTTCGGGTGCGGACATGACGGGCTTCCTGGGAGTCAATCGATCAATCGGTTCGCTGAATTCGAGGCGCAGCTTCCCCCCCGGCGCGCAGCCATCAGGCCGCGCAGCCGCTGGATTGCAGCGTCAGGAAATCGCCGGCGGCAGCGCCTTGGTGGCGCTGCGCGGCGGCTCAGCCGGTGCCGCTCAGTAGCGGCTGCCCTCTGGCCGTGCCTGCACGGCGTAGCTCTCGATCGAGTAGCGCAGGGTGCGGCCCGGCTCTTCTTGACGCACCAGGCGGAAACCCGGTTCGTCAGCGGGACGATTGACGATGAACGACATCACCACCGATTCCACCGTATGCGTCGAGTCAAAGGCCGTGACGCGGATGTAGTGGTTGGGGAAGGTGTTGCGCGCGTTGTTGATCTCCAGCAGGATGCCGGCCGCATCGCGCAGGTCGAACATCGGCAGCCCGAACATCTCCCAGTAGGTATTGCGCGGATGCGGGTCGTCGGTGTACTCGATGCCGACCGCCCAGCCCTGGTTCAGGCAGTATTCGAGCTGGCTGGTGATCTGCGCGTCGGTGAGGTCGGGGAGGAAGGAGAAAGTGCCTTGGGTAATACGCATGATGTCCTCTCGTTCTTTGGGTTCGGTCTTCGTGCTTCGGTTGCGTGGCATCCGGTTCAGGCCACCGACGCGGTCGGCACAAAGTCCGAGGTATCGGTCGGCGTGTAGTTGAAGCTGATATCGCCCCAGGTATCGAGCGCCGCCCGCAGCGGACCGCACCAGCGCGCGGCATCGCGCAGGATCTCCGGCCCTTCGTTGAGGATGTCGCGCCCTTCGTTGCGCGCCAGCACCATGGCTTCCAGCGCGACGCGATTGGCGGTGGCGCCGGCCTGGATCCCCTGCGGGTGGCCGATGGTGCCGCCGCCGAACTGCAGCACCACATCGTCGCCAAAGAGGTGAATCAGCTGGTGCATCTGGCCGGCGTGGATGCCGCCCGAAGCCACCGGCATCACCTTGCGCAGCGAAGCCCAGTCCTGGTCGAAGAACAGCCCGCGCGTCAGATCGGTACGCGTGTAGGCATCGCGGCAGACGTTGTAGTACCCCTGCACGGTCAGCGGATCGCCTTCCAGCTTGCCCACCGCGGTGCCGGTGTGCATATGATCCACGCCTGCCAGGCGCAGCCATTTGGCGATGACACGGAAGGACACCCCGTGGTTCTTCTGGCGGGTATAGGTGCCGTGTCCCGCGCGGTGCAGGTGCAGGATCATGTCGTTCTGGCGGCACCAGTTGCTCATCGACTGGATACAGGTCCAGCCGACGATCAGGTCGATCATGATGATGACCGAGCCCAGCGACTTGGCGAACTCGGCGCGCCGGTACATCTCTTCCATGGTGCCGGCGGTCACGTTCAGGTAGCTGCCCTTCACCTCGCCGGTCGCGGCCGAGGCCTTGTTGACCGCGTCCATCACGAACAGGAAACGGTCGCGCCAGTGCATGAAGGGCTGCGAGTTGATGTTCTCGTCGTCCTTCATGAAGTCCAGCCCGCCCTTCAGGCCCTCATACACCACGCGGCCGTAGTTGCGGCCCGACAGGCCCAGCTTGGGCTTGGTGGTGGCGCCCAGCAGCGGACGGCCGAACTTGTCCAGGCGCTCGCGCTCCACGATGATGCCGGTGGACGGGCCGGCGAAGGTCTTCACATAGGCGACCGGGAAGCGCATGTCTTCCAGGCGTGCCGCCTTGATCGGCTTGAAGCTGAAGACGTTGCCGATGATCGAAGCGGTCAGGTTGGCGATCGAGCCTTCCTCGAACAGCGACAGGTCATAGGCCACGTAGCAAAAAAACTGCTCGGGATTGTTGGGCACCGGATCGACCCGGTAGGCCTTGGCGCGGTACATGTCGCAGGCGGTCAGGCGGTCGGTCCACACCACCGTCCAGGTGGCGGTGGACGATTCGCCGGCCACCGCCGCGGCGGCCTCGACCGGATCCACGCCGTCCTGCGGCGTGATGCGGAACAGCGCCAGCAGGTCGGTGTCCTTGGGCTCGTAGTCCGCGTCCCAGTACCCCATCTCCTTGTACTTCATGACGCCGGCGTCATAGCGTTTGCGCGGCTTGGCTTGGACTGGTTCAGGTGCATTCATGCTGGTCTCCTTGCGTGGTTGAGCGTCGTGGCTGCTGCGTTGATGCAAAGATATAAGCTCGCCTCCATAAGGTAAATTCAGATATTCTTAGTGCCTGTATAAGCAATCCCTTAAGTGCGAACCAGACAGCACATCACGGGAACATCCAAAAGCCGCCCTCACTCCATGTCCTTCCTGCGCGCCCTCACCCTTCGTCAGTTGCAGATCTTCGTCACCGTGGCCAGGCACGCCAGCTTCGTGCGCGCGGCCGAGGAACTGCACCTGACCCAGCCAGCGGTCTCGATGCAGGTCAAGCAGCTGGAATCCGTGGTCGGCCTGGCGCTGTTCGAACGCGTCAAAGGGCAACTCACGCTGACCGAGCCCGGCGACCGCCTGCTGCACCACGCGTCCCGGATCCTCGGCGAGGTCAAGGACGCCGAGGAAGGCCTGCAGGCGGTCAAGAACGTCGAGCAGGGTTCGATCACGATCGGGCTGATCAGCACGGCCAAGTACTTCGCGCCCAAGCTGCTCGCCGGGTTTACCGCGCTGCACCCGGGCATCGACCTGCGCATCGCTGAAGGCAACCGCGAAACGCTGCTGCAACTGCTGCAGGACAATGCGATCGACCTCGCGTTGATGGGCCGGCCGCCGCGCGAGCTGGATGCCGTGTCGGAGCCCATCGCCGCGCATCCGCACGTGCTGGTGGCCGCGCCGCGCCACCCCTTGCACGACGCAAAGGCGTTCGACCTGCAGGAACTGCGTCACGAGACCTTCCTGCTGCGCGAACCGGGTTCCGGCACGCGCACCGTGGCGGAGTACATGTTCCGTGATCACCTGTTCACGCCGGCCAAGGTGATCACGCTGGGCAGCAACGAAACCATCAAGCAGGCCGTGATGGCCGGCATGGGCATCAGCCTGTTGTCGCTGCACACGCTGTCGCTGGAACTGCGCACCGGTGAGATCGCGCTGCTGGACGTGACAGGCACGCCGATCGAGCGCATCTGGCATGTCGCGCATATGGCAAGCAAGCGCTTGTCGCCGGCCGGCGAGAGCTGCCGTGCCTATTTGCTCGAGCACACGGCCGAGTTTCTGGGGAAGGAGTATGGGGGGCTGATGCCTGGGCGGCGGGTGGCCTGACCCACAACCAGCGGCGTGGCCAGCAATCTGAACCGCAGCTTCGGCTGCGGTTTTTCATTCCGGACGCCCGACACAACTTGTGTCTGTGCAGATCGTCGCTTCCGGTCAGATCAACTTCGTCAGAAAGCCATCACTTAAGGGATCACTTATGGATGGCCAAAGAATCGCTGAATTTACCTTGAGTGGACAGGCGGATATCTTTGGGCGGAAGGAGACATGACGATGAGACCACGATGATCAAACCCACCCATATCGGACGTCGGCAGTTCCTCAAGATCCTTGGGGCTGGGTCCGTTGCCGTCTCGGCCTCTGCCCTGGGCCTGGGTACAGCCTGCGCACAGGCTCCGGCGGGCGTGCGCCCCTACAAGCTGCTGCGCGCGAAAGAGACGCGCAACAACTGCACCTATTGCTCGGTCGGGTGCGGCCTCCTGATGTATTCGCTGGGTGACGGCGCCAGGAACGCGAAGGCGCGCATCTTCCACATCGAGGGGGATCCCGATCACCCGGTCAGCCGAGGTTCGCTCTGTCCCAAGGGCGCGGGGCTGCTCGACATCGTCCATTCGAAAAACCGGCTGCAGTATCCGGAGTACCGCGCGCCGGGGTCGAAGGAGTGGGTGCGCATCAGTTGGGACGATGCGACCAGGCGCATCGCCCGCCTGCTGAAGGACGACCGGGACAAGAACTTCATCGCGCGCAACGAGAAGGGCCAGCTGGTGAACCGCTGGCTGAGCTCGGGCATGCTCGCCTCCTCGGCGGCCTCCAACGAAACGGGGGTTCTCGACTTCAAGTTCGCCCGCTCCCTGGGCATGCTGGGCCTGGACTGCCAGGCGCGCCTGTGTCACGGGCCAACGGTTTCAGCGCTGGGGCCGTCTTTCGGCCGCGGCGCGATGACGAACCACTGGGTCGACATCAAGAACGCCAATGTCGTCATGGTCATGGGCGGCAACCCGGCCGAGGCCCATCCGGTCGGCTTCAAATGGGTGATCGAGGCCAAGATCAGGAACAAGGCCAAGGTCATCGTCATCGATCCGCGCTTCAACCGCACCGCCTCGGTTGCCGATATCTTCTCGCCGATCCGGGCGGGGTCGGACACGGCCTTCCTGATGGGCATGGTCAACTGGCTGCTGCAGCACGACAAGATCCAGCACGACTATGTGCGCGCGTACACCAACGCGCCGCTGATCGTGCGCGAGGATTTCGGCTTCGAAGAAGGGGTGTTCTCGGGCTTCGATCCCGAGAAGCGCGCCTACGACAAATCCTCCTGGACCTATGAACTCGACGCGGCGGGGAACGCGAAACGCGATCCCTCGATGCGCCATCCGCGCTGCGTGCTGAGCCTGCTGAAGCGGCACGTCTCACGCTATACGCCCGAAAAAGTCGAGGAGATCACCGGCGTCAGGCAGGCCGACTTCCTGCAGATCGCCGAGATCGTGGGCGCATGCGCGGCGAAGGACAAGACGCTGACCTGGCTTTACGCGCTCGGCTGGACGCACCACACCGGCGGCGCGCAGATCATCCGCGGCGCGGCGATGATCCAGCTGCTGCTGGGCAATGTCGGCATGTCGGGCGGCGGCGTGAACGCGCTGCGCGGACATTCCAATATCCAGGGCTATACCGACCTTGGCCTGCTGTCGGTGCGGCTGCCGGGCTACATGGACCTGCCCACCGACAGGCAGCAGACGCTGAAGCAATACCTCGCCGATGCCACCCCGAAAGCGCTGCTGCCCGACCAGGTGAACTACTGGAAGAACCTGCCCAAATTCTTCGTCTCGCTGCAGAAGAACCTGTACGGCAAGCATGCCACGGCGGACAACGACTGGGCTTTTGACCTGCTGCCGAAATGGGACCGCAGCTACGACATGCTGGCCTATTTCGACCTGATGTACCAAGGCAAGGTCAACGGCTATGTCGTCCAGGGATTCAACCCGCTGGCGGCGATGCCTGACAAGAACAAGTCTTCGGCCGCGCTGTCGAAACTCAAATTCCTCGTCGTCATCGACCCGCTGGTGACCGAGACCTCGAACTTCTGGCGCAACGAGGGCAAGTTCAACGACGTCAAAACCGAAGAGATCATGACCGAGGTCTTCCGGCTGCCGTCGAGCTGCTTTGCCGAGGAAGACGGGACCGTCGTGAATTCGGGCCGTTGGCTGCAATGGCACTATGCGGGCCAGCAGCCGCCGGGCGAGGCGCGGCATGATCCGGCCATCCTCGGCGGCATCATGATGGAGCTGCGGCGGCTCTACGAAAAAGAAGGCGGCGCCTGTCCCGAACAGGTGTTGCACATGACCTGGGACGAGGACACCTATCACGATCCCTGCAGGCCCCATCCCGAGGAAATGGCCAAGGAGGCCAACGGCTACGCGCTGGCAGACGTGTTCGACGAGACCGGGAAGAAGATCCTGCGCAAGGGCCAGCTTCTGGATTCGTTCTCGCAACTTCGCGACGACGGCACGACCTCGAGCTACTGCTGGATCTTCACCGGTTCCTGGACCGAGGCGGGCAACCAGATGGCCAGGCGCGACAACACCGACACCGGCCTTGGCAACACGCCGGGCTGGGCGTGGTCCTGGCCCGCTAACCGCCGCATCCTCTACAACCGCGCCTCGATGGACGAGATGGGGAACCCCTGGGACCCCAAGCGCCAGATCCTGCATTGGAACGGCGAGAAATGGGTGGGCGCGGATGTGCCCGACTTTCCGCTCACTGCGGCGCCCGGCTCGCCCGTCGGGCCCTTCATCATGCTGCCCGAGGGCGTGGGGCGCCTGTTCTCGGCCGGCGGCATGATCGACGGTCCCTTTCCGGAGCATTACGAGCCGGTCGAAAGCCCGATCGCGAAAAACCCGCTGCACGAAAAAGTCACCCACAACCCCACCGCCCGCATCTTCCAGAACGATGCGCAGCGGATGGGCAACCGCACCGAGTTTCCCTATGTCGCCACGACTTATTCGATCACGGAACTGTTCCGCCACTGGACCAAGCACTCGCACCTGAACGCCATGCTCCAGCCCGAGCAATTCGTCGAGATCGGCGAACAGCTTGCCGCGGACAAGGGCATCGCCCATGGCGACACGGTGAAGATCACCACCAGGCGCGGGCACATCACTGCCAAGGCCGTGGTGACCAAGCGCATGCGCACGCTCCGGGTGGCCGGGCAGACCGTCGAGCAAATCGGCATCCCCTGCCATTGGGGCTTCGAGGGGGCGACGCGCAAGGGCTATCTGGCCAACACGCTGGCGCCGGGCGTAGGCGACGCCAATTCGCAAACTCCGGAATTCAAGGCATTCCTCGTAAACATTGAAAAGATGGCGGGAGCACAGGCATGAACTCACAGAACATCATCCGTCGCTCGGCCTCATCGGAACTGACGCCGGCCCCTCGCATCCGCGACCATCAGATGGAAGTGGCCAAGCTGATCGACGTGTCGACCTGCATCGGCTGCAAGGCGTGTCAGGTCGCCTGCAACGAATGGAACGACCTGCGCGGCGACGTGCAGGAGAATGTCGGCGTCTACGACAATCCGCGCGATCTGTCGCCAAATACCTGGACCCTGATGCGCTTCACCGAGCATGAAGACCAGGCGGGCAAGCTGGAATGGCTGATCCGCAAGGACGGCTGCATGCATTGCGAGGATCCCGGCTGCCTGAAAGCCTGCCCGGCGCCCGGCGCCATCGTGCAATATGCGAACGGCATCGTCGACTTCCAGTCCGACCTGTGCATCGGCTGCGGCTATTGCGTCGCCGGCTGCCCCTTCGACGTGCCGCGTATTTCCAAGATCGACAACAAGGCCTACAAATGCACGCTGTGCTCTGACCGCGTCTCGGTCGGGCAGGAGCCTGCCTGCGTCAAGACCTGCCCGACCGGTGCCATCTCCTTCGGCTCGAAGGCAGAGATGCAATCGCTCGCCGCCGAGCGCGTGGCCGAGCTGAACGAGCGCGGCTATGCCAAGGCTGGCCTGTATGACCCTGCGGGGGTCGGCGGCACCCACGTGATGTACGTGCTGCAACATGCCGACGAACCGAAGCGTTACGCGGGCTTGCCGAAGGCCCCGGAGATCAGCCCGGTCGTCTCGGGCTGGAAGGATGGTTTGAAACCTGTCGCCGCCGTCGTCGGCGCGGCGGCCGTGGCAGGCATGGCGGCGCATTTCATGGCGGTTGGCCCCAACACCACCGAAACGGACGATCACGACGCCCCGGCTGACGGCGCGGCATAAGCGGAGACCGGAAATGGCGACCCACAACGACAGGATCCTGCGCACCAGATTCTCCGAGCGGCTGTGTCACTGGGCGATCGTGTTCTGCTTCTTCCTCGCGGCGGCTTCGGGAATCTCGTGGTTCTTCCCGACGGTGAGCTGGATGAGCGGCGTCCTTGGCACGCCACAGATGGCGAGGCTGCTCCACCCGTTTCTTGGCATCGCCGTATTCGCGGGGCTTTGCTACATGTTCGTGCGCTTCGTCGGCTACAACCTTCCCGCGCGCACCGACGCGATCTGGCTCCGCCGCGCCAGGGAGGTGCTCCTGAACCAGCATGGCGGCGAACCGCTGCAGATCGGCAAGTACAACGCCGGCCAGAAGGTGCTGTTCTGGCTCATCATGGCTTCGATACTGGTCCTGCTTGTATCGGGGCTGATCATGTGGCGCGCCTATTTCGCAGAATACTTCGCGATTCCTGTGCTCCGTCTGGCGATCATGGCGCATTCCGTCGCGGGGATCGGGTTGATCCTGCTGATCGTGGGCCACATCTATCTGGCAATCTGGGTCCGCGGATCGATCATGGGCATGGTGACGGGCTACGTCTCGCGCGCCTGGGCCCGGCAGCACCATGACCGCTGGGTTGGCGAGTTGACGGCGAAAGAATCGAAAGCGGCCGAAACGGCCGAAGCGAAGGGGCACGCGTCATGAACCCACATCGGACAACGCCGGGCGCAGTGCCATCGGGCGAGGCCTCCCGGCATTTCAGCCCGCTGCTCCAGCCAGACCTTGCCGGTCTCTATGGCCGCCGCGCCACGCGCCTGCGCGCGCTGGCCGAAGGGCACGGCCTTGCCGACTACCTGCGCCTGGCCGCCCGCGTGGCAGAGGTGCAGGCAGCGCTTCTGCCCGAGGCCGGCGGGTCCGGTCCGACAAACGCCAGGGACATCCCGCAGGAGGGGAATTGGGGCGCCCTGCTCGATCGATTGGTTGCGCGACTTGCGCACGATGTTCCCGCCACGGTGGCCCCGCATCTTGCGGCGCTGCGCGACCTCCCCGCGGATGCTCGCCTTGGCGCCGCCCAGGCGCTGACCGAGGGTCGTTTCGCGGCGGTGCCAGCGGCCATCGCTCCCATCCTCTGGGCTGCGCTCTCGCTGCAATGTGCCAGCGCCGCGCGCGCCGCTCCCGCGCCCGCCAGCGGCCCCGCCGAGCACGCGTCTTGCCCGGTCTGCGGCACTGCCCCCGTGGCAAGCCTGATCCTGATCGGCGATCGTCAGGGCATGCGCTATCTGCATTGCGCCCTCTGCGAGAGCGAGTGGCACATGGTACGGGCGAAATGCACCAACTGTGGTGAAGCCTCGGACCTTGACTACCTCAGCTTCGACACCGCCGAAGCCACGGTGCGCGCCGAAAGCTGCGGCGTGTGCCACGGTTATCTGAAGGTCATTTCACTGGAACGCGACCAGCAGGCCGAGGCCGTGGCCGATGACCTGGCCACGCTGGCGCTGGACGATGCCGTGACGGCGGAGGGCTATCAACGCACCGGATTCAATCCGTTCGCCCTGCCGGGATGAAGTCCTGCCCGACGCGATGCGCGCGTGATCGCGCAGCATGGCGCTGCCGCATGCCGCGTCAGCACACTTCGCCGCCAGCCTCTGACTGCGCCGGGACCCCGTCGCCGCGCAGCCACACAACGAACTCGGCGCCCTGCCCCAGCGTGCTTTCCACCGTGATGCGGCCGCCATACCGCTCCACCAGCGCATAACTGATCGACAAGCCCAGCCCGGTTCCCATCTGTTTCCTGGTGGTGAAGAACGGGTTGAACAGGTTGGGCAGGTCTTCTTCCCGGATGCCCTGGCCGGTGTCGCGCACAGAAAGCGTCACGCCCTGCCCGTCCCCGTCCCCGTCCCAATCGCGCGTGCCCAGCGTGAGCGTGCCGCCGTCCTGCATGGCGTGGATGGCATTGGTCAACAGGTTGACCACCACCTGCTGCAACTCGCTGCGGCTGATGCGCACCTGCCGCGTGGCGAGGCAGTCCAGCTCGACCCGGATCGCTGCGCCCTTCAGCATGTGCCGGACGAGGTCGACGCAGCCTGCCGCGACCTCGCCCACATCCAGGGTCTCGACATTGCCGGCGTAGGCCTCCGGCCGGACAAACTGCAGCAGCCGGCTGGTCAGCAGCTGGATGCGTCGGACCTGTTCGTCGATCAGCCGCAGTTCATGCCGGATCGGCTCCGCCGCCGGGCCCAGGATCTCGCGTGCCACGTCCAGGTTGCCCTGGATCACGGCAATCGGGTTGTTGACTTCATGCGCCACGCCAGCGGTAAGCTGCCCCGCGACGGCGAGCTTTTCCGACGTGATCAGCTGCTGCCGGGCCGCCCGCAAGATGGCATTGGATGCCTCCAGCTCGCGGGTGCGCTCGGCCACCTTGCGATCGAGCGAGTCGGCCCAGTTCCTGAGCTCGGCATTGCGCTGCTGCAGGTCCGACAGCAATTGGTCGAACTGGCCGGCAAGCTGGCCCAGCTCGTCTTCGCTGTCCACCGGACCTACCCGTGCCTGCGCATCGCCGGCCTTCAGCGCCTGCATGGTGCCGACCATCCGCACCATCGGCGCAAACACGCGCCTGGCCCATCGCAGCGAAAACAGCGCCCCGGCCACGGCAAGCAGCAGGAACAAGCCCACCAGCACGCCCAGCGCCAGGTCTTTGGCCTGGCTGACCGGCCTGGCCAGGTAGCCCACGTACAGCATGCCGATGCGCTGGCCGCGGCTGTCCGCGATCGGCTCATAGGCGCTCATGTACCGGTCGCTGACGACGAAGGCCAGGTCCAGCCATTTCTCGCCGCGCAGCAGCACCTTGTCGCGCACCTCGCGCGAGACCCGCGTGCCGAGCGCCCGCTCGCCATGGAACAGCCGCACATTGGTGGCAATGCGCGTGTCGTCCAGGAACAGGGTCGCCGTACCCTGGCTGCCGCGCGGCAGGGATTCGGGCTGGTAGACCAGCGCGTTGATCGTGTCGATAAAGCCGAGGTTGTTGTTCAGCAGCGTGCCGCCGTGCAGGATCGCCACCAGATTGCCCGCTTCGTCGAACACCGGCGCCGCCGCATGCACCACCATGCCGCGGGTTTCCAGAGTCTTGTCGGTGGGGGCCGCATTGGCCGTGGGCCGCAGCGCCACCTGTGCGCGCCGGGCAAGCTCGCCGGAGACAGCGGCCAGCTGCGTGGCGGACCAGGCGTCGGTGGCGACGTCCGCGCGGCCGGCCGCGGCACGGGTCACCACGCGCCACGCGGCGTAGTCCGACCCTGCCGCGCCGGCCGGCGCAGCAGCCAGCAGCCGCCCGTGCGGATCCAGCAACTGCAGGAAGTCGAGCCCGTGCGTGCGCCGCGCGTCGGCCAGGATGCCGGGCATGGCGTCGCGGCGGCCAAGTCCGTCCACCAGCGCATACGACCTTGCCTCCTGCAGGACACGGTCGCCCACGCCGCCCACCATATGCTCGAAGTATTCGTGGGCGACCAGCAGGTCGCTGTTGACCTTGTAGGCCAGCAGCGCCTGGAACGCGCGGTTGCCCCACAATCCGATGATCAACAGCAGCGCCACCAGCGCCACCAGCAGGGGCGCGACCACGATCGACACAAGCTTGGCGCGCAGCGAGGCGCGATAGTGGCGCAGCAGCGCGGCCGGGCTCAAGGACGCAGGCCCCACTGCAGGCATTTGCGGTCCAGGGTGCGGCGCGAGATGCCTAGCCGGCGCGCCGCTTCCACGCGGTTGCCGCCCTCCGCCGCCAGCACCTGGAGGATGTGCCGCCGCTCCACAGATTCCAGCAGCGTGGCGTCGTCGGGCGGCGTGGCCGCGTCCTCGCAGGCCTCTTCCGGCAGGGTAGCCAACGCCAGCTCGGCATGCTGCGCCAGCAATTCGACCGGGTATTCGCCCAGGATCAATGCCCGCTCCACCAGGTTGCGCAGCTCGCGCGCATTGCCTGGCCAGTCATAGCCCTTGAGGACCCGGACCAGTGAAGGCGACAGCGGCACCGGGGGCAGTCCGAGTTGTGCGGACAACTCCTCCGAGAAATGCTCGGCCAGCGGCACGATGTCTTCCGGCCGCGTGCGCAACGCCGGGATGGCGATGGACACTACGTCGAGCCGGTAGTACAGGTCCTGCCGGAAGCGCCCGGCGGCAACTTCGTTGGCCAGGTTGCGGTTGCCGGCGGCGACAATGCGAACGTCCACGCCAATCTCGCGCTCGCTGCCGAGCGGCCGGATGCGCCGGTCTTCGATGACCCGCAACAGCTTGGCCTGCATCGCCAGCGGCAGCTCCGAGATCTCGTCCAGGAACAGCGTGCCGCCGTCCGCATAGAGGAACAGGCCGTGACGCGCCCCGGCCGCGCCCGTAAAGGCCCCCTTGGCGTGGCCGAACAATTCGCTTTCGATGATCTCGGGCGCCATCGCGCCGCAATTCAGGGGCACGAACTGGCCCTGCCGCCCGCTGAGGCGGTGCAGCTCGCGCGCCACCACTTCCTTGCCGGTGCCGGATTCGCCCGTCACCAGCACCGTCGATGGCATCGGTGCCACCCGCGCCACCAGCGCCATGACCTTCTTCATGGCTTCCGACTCGCCGATGAAGTGCTTGTGGATGGTGTATTTGTCCAGCTCGCGGCGCAGCAGGTAATTCTCGCGCGCAAGACGGGTCCGGTCGAAGCAGCGCCGGATGGCGTTGAGCATCTGGTCGACGCGAAATGGCTTGACGATGAAATCGGCCGCGCCGGAGCGTAGCGCCTCGATGGCCGTCTCCATGTCGGCGAAGGCCGTCATCAGGATCACGTCGGCGGGGTTGCCGGCCGCGCGCAGGGCCTGGAGCCACTCCACCCCGCTGGCACCAGGCAACGCCACATCGAGCAGGATCAGGTCGAAACGGCGTTGCTCCAGCAGCGCGGCGCCGGCTTCGGCGCTGTCGGCCGTCACCACGCTGCCGACCTTGCTTTCCAACGCCTTGGAGAGGAACGAACGCATGCCGGCCTCGTCGTCCACCACAAGGATCGTGCGGTGCTGCCAATTGTCCGTTTCAGCTGCGTTGCTTTGTCGTTCGCCCATCACTTTGGTCATTGAGCCCGCTATGAGATACCGCCCGCCGGGCAATAGGAGAGTCTAGCGACAGCGCGCTAACCGGCTGTATTGGGGGTAAACCGAGCCAGCCGCCAAAGCCGCTGCCAGAGATGGACAGTTTGGCCCGTGCAACGGGCCGCCGCCTGGACATTTTGTCCATGGCTTCGCCGCAACGCCCGCACCGCGCGGCGCAAACCATTGACGGCAAAGGGCATCCGCCATGGGCACGGCTCTTGCAAAACGACGCGCTCCAGCCCATCGCACCCCGATGCAAAAAGAGGCTGCCACTTCCAGGTAGGAGACAACTTCATGTCATATCCCGCGCAAGCGCAAACGCCGTCGCAATCCTCGCCACAGCGGTCCCGACACGCGTCGCCGTCCGGGCCATCGTCGCGCCCCTCGGCCTTCTCCAAGGAGGCGATAATCGCCGGCCCGGGCTTCAACCGCTGGATGGTGCCGCCTGCCGCGCTGGCCGTGCACCTGTGCATCGGCCAGGCCTATGCCTTCTCGGTTTTCAACGAGCCGCTGACCCGGATCCTCGGCGTCACCCAATCCGCGCCGGGCGACTGGCAACTGACCACGCTGGGCTGGGTGTTCTCGCTGGCGATCTTCTTCCTCGGCATCTCGGCCGCGTTCGCTGGAAAGTGGCTGGAAAAGGTCGGGCCCAGGCGCACCATGTTCACCGCCGCCTGCTGCTTCGGCGGTGGTTTCCTGGTGTCGGCGCTGGGCATCTGGCTGCACCAGATCTGGCTGCTGTACCTGGGCTACGGCGTGCTGGGCGGGATCGGGCTGGGGCTCGGCTATGTGTCGCCGGTCTCCACGCTGATCCGGTGGTTCCCCGACCGCCGCGGCATGGCTACGGGGCTCGCAATCATGGGCTTCGGCGGCGGCGCGATGATCGGCGCGCCGCTGTCGGTTGCGCTCATGAACCACTTCAAGAGCGCGACCAGTGCCGGGGTGGCGCAGACCTTCCTGGTCATGGGCGTGGTCTATTTCATCTCGATGTCGATCGGCGCGCTGGCCATCCGCATCCCCGCCCCGGGCTGGGCGCCCCCGGGCTACGTGCCCGCCACCAGGGCCAGCAAGATGGTCACGCACGCCAACGTGCATATCGACCAGGCGCTGAAGACGCCGCAGTTCTACCTGCTCTGGCTGATCCTGTTCCTGAACATTACCGCCGGCATCGGCGTGCTGGGCCAGGCCGCGGTGATGATCCAGGAAACCTTCAAGGGCGCCATCACGGCCGCGGCCGCCGCGGGCTTCGTGGGGCTGCTCAGCATCGGCAACATGACGGGACGCTTCTTGTGGAGCTCCGCCAGCGACTACTTCGGCCGCAAGGTGACCTACGCCATCTTCTTCGCCTTTGGCGCGGCGCTCTACATGGCCGTGCCGGCCGTCGGCGCGTCGGGCAACGTGGCCCTGTTCGTGGCCTGCTACTTCCTGATCCTGACCATGTATGGCGGCGGCTTCAGCACCATTCCCGCCTATCTGGCAGACATGTTCGGCACCGCCTACGTCGGTGGCATCCATGGCCGCCTGCTGACCGCCTGGGCCGCCGCCGGGATTGCCGGGCCGGCGCTGGTGAACTACATCCGCGAGCACAAGCTGGCACTGGGCGTGCCCAGGTCGGAGGTCTACGTCGACACCCTGCACATCATGGCAGGCCTGCTGGTGGTGGGTTTCGTCTGCAACCTGCTGATCCGGCCCGTGCATGATCGCCACCACCTGCGCGAAGTGGCCAGCGCCGCCTGAACGCCATGTCCCAACACACAGGAACCCCAGCCATGCAAAACGACCGGACTTTCGGCAAGACCCTGCTGCTGCTCGCGTTCTGGGCCTACGTGCTCATCCCGCTGGGCACGGGCATCTGGTCGACCCTCGGGAAGGCCATGAAGCTGTTCAGCTGAGCGACCGCGCCGGCCCTGCGCCGCAGGACGCCGGCGCGGTCCCCGCAGCGTGTTCCGGACCGACTACGCGCAGGATCGATCCATGACTGTGATCCTGCGCGACCGTGCCATCTGTACCGGTGGCGCAAGGCGCCTGGCGAGCGCCGCGTCCGGCCTGCACAACTGAGCATGAGCAGTTCGGCAGGAACTGTATCCCTCGCGGGCAGGCTGTCATCCGTACGCTTGTCCGTAGTGTCGCGCGACACGCCGTCGTGCCGGCGGCAACCCCACGGAGAGCACATCGATGCACGGACTCACAGCGCTGGAACTCGCTCGAATCCAGTTCGGATTCACGGTTTCCTTTCACATCTTATTTCCCGCCATCACGATCGGGCTGGCGTGTTTCCTGGCGTTCCTGGAAGCACGCTGGCTCTACACCCAGGACACCGTGTACAAGACCCTGTACCAGTTCTGGATCAAGATCTTCGCATTGAACTTCGGCATGGGGGTCGTTTCCGGCCTGGTCATGGCCTATGAGTTCGGTACCAACTGGTCTGGCTTCTCGCAGTTTGCGGGGGGCGTCACCGGACCGCTGCTGACCTACGAGGTGCTGACCGCCTTCTTCCTGGAAGCGGGCTTCCTTGGCGTGATGCTGTTCGGCTGGAACCGCGTCGGGCCCGGGCTGCATTTCTTCTCGACGGTGATGGTGGCGCTCGGCACCATGATTTCCTCCACCTGGATCCTGGCGTCCAACAGCTGGATGCATACCCCTGCCGGCTACGTCATCGTTGCCGGCAAGGTGGTGCCGACCGACTGGTTCGAGGTCATCTTCAATCCGTCATTCCCCTACCGCCTTGCGCACATGGTCATCGCCGCGCTGCTGTCCACGGCACTGTTCGTGGCGGCAGCCTCGGCCTGGCAACTGCTGCACGAGCGCGCCGTGCCCGCCGCCCGCAAGATGCTGTCGATGGCCCTGTGGATGGTGCTGATCGCGGCGCCCATTCAGGCGGTGGTGGGTGACGCCCATGGCCTGAACACGCTGGAGCACCAGCCCGCCAAGATCGCGGCGATGGAGGGGCACTGGAACACCGCCGCCAGCGATGACAAGGGCGGCTTCCCGCTGATCGTCTTCGGCATTCCGGACATGGAGCGCGAGCAAACCCGCTACGCCATCGAGATCCCGCGCCTGGGCAGCCTGATCCTGACGCACAGCCTTGATGGCCAGATCCGCGGCCTGAAGGACTTCCCCAAGGAAGACCGCCCCAATGCCACGGTGCTGTTCTTCACCTTCCGCGCCATGGTTGGCCTGGGCGTGGCAATGATCCTGTTCGGCCTGCTGGGTTGCCTACTGCGCCGCAACGGCGCCCTGTACCGGTCCAGGGCATTCCTGCGCCTGGCGGTGCTGATGGGCCCCGCCGGCCTGATCGCGCTGCTGGCCGGCTGGATGACCACCGAGATCGGCCGCCAGCCGTGGGTGGTCTATGGACTGCTGCGTACCCATGATGCCGTTTCCACGCATGCCGCGGCCCCGGTGGCGCTGTCGCTGGCGCTGTTCGTGGTGATCTACTTCGTCTGCTTCGGCGTGGGCATCCGCTACATGCTCAAGCTGGCCAGCGCCGGCCCCGCCCCTGACGCGCATTCCCACGACGAGCCGTCCTACGGCCCGGGCAGCGTCGTTCCCGCCGCCATCGCCGTGGCTTCCGCACCCAACGCGATGGCCCGGCACGGCCGCCGCGAAATCTGAACTGGTGATCGACATGGGTATCAACCTTCCCGTTATCTGGGCCGCCCTGATCTTCTTCGGCGTCATGATGTACGTCATCATGGACGGATTCGATCTGGGCATCGGCATTCTCTTCCCCTTCGTCGGCGACCGTCATGACCGCGACGTCATGATGAACACAGTGGCGCCGGTCTGGGACGGCAACGAAACCTGGCTGGTGCTGGGCGGCGCGGCGCTGCTGTGCGCCTTCCCGCTGGCCTACTCGGTGCTGCTCACTGCGTTCTACCTGCCGCTGATGTTCATGCTGATGGGGCTGATCTTCCGTGGCGTGGCCTTCGAGTTCCGCTTCAAGGCGAGCGACCGCAGCCGCCCCTACTGGGACGCCGCCTTCACGTGGGGCTCGATCACTGCGGCCTTCTTCCAGGGCGTGACGCTGGGCGCCTATATCGACGGCATTGCCATGGAAGGCACCACCTTCACCGGCGGCGCGCTCGACTGGCTGGCGCCGTTCCCGCTCTTCTGCGGCGTGGGCGTGGTGATTACCTACGCCTTCCTCGGCGTCACCTGGCTCATCATGAAGACCGAAGGCCGGCTGCAATGGACCATGCTGCGCGTGACCAACGTGCTGACCGGCGTGATGCTGGCGATGGTCGCCGCGGTCAGCGTGTGGACACCGCTGACCCATCCCGAGATCGCGCAACGCTGGTTCGCGCTGCCTGACCTGTTCTTCTTCCTCCCGGTACCGCTGCTGGTGCTGGCCTCGGCCGCCGGCATCTACCGCGCCCTGCGTGGCCAGCCCAACGTGGCGCCGTTCCTCTATGCGCTGCTGATGATCTTCATGGGCTATACCGGGCTGGCCATCAGCATCTGGCCCAACATCATCCCGCCTTCGATCACGATCTTTGATGCGTCGTCGCCGCCGCAAAGCCAGGGCTTCGCGCTGGTCGGCACCCTGTTCATCGTGCCGATCATCCTGGCCTACACCGCGTGGTCGTATTACGTGTTCCGCGGCAAGGTCAAGCGCGGGGAGGGCTACCACTGATGGCCGACATCCTGCGTTCCCGGGCCACTGCGCGGCTGGCAGCCCGTCTTGGCTGGCTGCTGGCCCTCTGGCTGGCGGGCGTCGGCACGGTCTTCGTCTGCGCCAGCCTGATGCGGCTGCTGATGCGCGCGGCCGGGCTTGCCAGCTGAAGCCATGCCGTCCTCCAGCCTGCTTTCACGCGCGGCGCCATTCACGCTCGGCGCCCTGGCAACGATACGAGGCGCATCTCCGGAGCTTCGGCCGTGGATCCATTCCCTCAAGGTATTCGGTGCCGCGATGCTGGCGCTTTATGCGGCGCTGGCGCTGGGCCTGCCGCGTCCCTATTGGGCCATGGCCAGCGCCTACCTGGTTTCCAGCCCGCAGGCCGGCGCCACCTATGCCAAGGGTACTTTCCGCGTTGCCGGTACGCTGCTGGGTGCCGTCTGCGCAGTGGCACTGGTCCCCTGGCTGGTCGACGAGCCCGTGCTGCTGATGGCGGCGATCGCGTGCTGGACTGGGGCCCTGCTCTACCTGTCCCTGCTGGAGCCGGCGCCGCGCAATTACATCTGCCTGCTGGCTGCCTATACGCTGCCGATCGTGGCGCTGCCGACGGTGACCGCACCGGCCGGCGTCTTCGACATGGCGCTCGCCCGGATCGAGGAAATCGTGATTGGCATCGTCTGCGCCAGCGTGGTCAGCGCAGTGGTCTTCCCGGTGAGGACAAGGCCGGCGCTGACCGCGCGCACATCCGCGTGGCTGGGCCACGCCTCGGGCTGGATCGCCGGCATGCTGGCCACCGATACCAGCCCGGCGCAGCGCCATGACCGCTTCGGCCTGCTTGCCGCCGATATCCTGGCGATGGAAACACAGATTGCCCAGCTGACCTATGAATCCGATGGCGCGCAGACACTGCGCTGTGCCCGCGCCCTGCACCGGCGGATGAAGTCCCTGCTGCCGTTGGTGCTGGCACTTGCCGATGCCGCCAGCGCCCTGCGCCGGCACCCGGCGGGCCTGCCCGATGCCGTCGCGCAACGGCTGCGCGCCACGCTGGCATGGATCGCCGGCGAGCAGGATGCGTGCCGGCCGGTGCCGTCCTGGTTCCTGCCAGGCGTGGCGCAGGCCGCACCGGCGGACTGGCATGCACGGCTGGTCGCAACGACCCATACCTACCTCGACGAACTGGCCGACCTGTGGCACGACTGCCGCCTGCTGCAGGCGAGCCTGCGCCGGGACGGGCGCGAGCCCGCCGCGCTGCGCCATCGCGTGGAACCCGCTGGGCAGGCACGGCACCATGATCACGCCCAGCTGTTGTTCCGGGCTGCCACGGCCGGCACGGCCACGTTCGTGGCGGGCCTGCTGTGGATGGCTTCGGGCTGGGTGGACGGGGCCGGCCCGGTCGGCCTGGCCGCGCTCGCCAGCTGCTTCATTGCCACCACCGAGGATCCACGGCTAATGGCCGGCCGGGTGATCGCATGGAGCGTCGCGTGCGCGCTGCTGTCCTGGTACTACCAGTTCGTGGTACTGGTGCTGGCCCATGACTTTGGCTCGCTTGCCGCCTTGCTGCTGGGGCCCTACCTGGTCATTGGCGCGATGACGACGCAACCGCGCTTCGCGCTGTTCGGGGTGTTGCTGGCAGTCACGGCGGCGTCGTTCCCAGGCCCGCAGCACCTCAATGCCGCCAGTTTTGCCGGCATCTTCAACAGCAGCCTGGCGAGCCTGGCTGCGCTGGCCTTCTCCACATTGTGGGCGGTGCTGATGCAGCCCTTCGGCCAGCAGCTTGTGGCCTACCGGCTGGCCCGGGCAAACTGGGACGAGATTGCGCTGGCCGCGCATCCGCGTGCGTCGGTCAACAGCGCCCGGCTGCGCGGGCGCATGCTGGACCGGCTGCTGCGCCAGTGGCCGCCGTTGACGCGCCGGCATATGGCAAACGGTGAGCAGGCCGGCGGCGCCGTTGCCGACTTCCTGGTCGAAGCGGCCGCGCTAGGGCTGCGGCGCACCTCCATGCGCCTGCCGGCGCCACGCCGCCGTGCCGTGGAACGCGTGCTGGCGGGGGTGGCGCGCCACTACCGCCAATGCTCGCGCGCCGGCCATGCCTGCACGCCGCCGCCGGAGTTGCCCGCGAAGATCGACGCGGCCTTCGCGGCACTGTCCGCGACAACGCACGGCAGCTTGCGCGCCGCGCTGGCGGCGCTCGCCAGCATCCGGCTTGCCCTGTTCCCGCAGTTGCCGCTGACCGACGGAGGCCGCCATGCACGCCACTGAATTCGACGTGTACGGCGTCTTTGTGCCGGCCACCGTGGCATGGATGCTGGCCGCATTCGCCGTGACTGCCGGCGTGCGCGCCGTGCTCGATCGGTTCGGCTTCTACCGCATGGTGTGGCACCGCTCACTGTTCAATTTCTCGCTCTACATCCTCATACTGCGCGCGATCGTCGCGCTCGTCTGGCAGGCTCCATCATGAATCGCAAGCTTTCGCTGATCGGCCCCATCGTGGTGACCCTGGCGGCCGCGGCCGCCGCGGCGCTGGCCGGCTGGCATCTGTGGCAGTACTACACCGAGGCGCCGTGGACGCGCGACGGCCATGTGCGGGCGGACGTGGTCCAGGTGGCCCCGGACGTCTCGGGCCTGGTCACGACCGTGCTCATCGGCGACAACACCCGGGTCCATCGCGGCCAGGTCCTGTTCGTGGTCGACCAGGACCGCTTCAGCCTGGCCCTGAGACGGGCGCAGGCAGAGGCCGTGTCGGCACGCGCGGCGCTGGCCCAGGCGCGGCGCAACCCGGCGGGCACCGAGGCCGTGGCTGTCGCGCAGGCGCGGGTGGAAGACGCCGATGCCGCGGTGGACCTGGCCAGGCTGAACCTGGCCCGTTGCCGCGTGGCCAGCCCGGTGGATGGCTACGTCAGCGACCGCCTGCCGCGGGCTGGCGACTTTGCCACCCGCGGCAAGCCCGCCTTGTCAGTGGTGGCCAGCGGCTCGCAGTACGTGGAGGGCTATTTCGAGGAAACCAAGCTGCCCGCTATCCGCGTCGGCAGCCTTGCCGAAGTCCGCATCATGGGCCTGCGCACGCCTTTGCGCGGGCATGTCCAGAGCATTGCGCCCGGCATCGAGGACCAGGACCGCGGCAGGGGGCCGAACCTGCTTCCCAGCGTCAACCCGACTTTCAACTGGGTACGGCTGGCGCAGCGCATACCGGTACGCATCTCGCTGGACCAGGTGCCACCCGATGCACGCCTGGTCGCCGGCCAGACCGCCACGGTCAGCATCAGCGGGCCGCGCGGGTGAGGCAGCGCCTCCCAGCGCACATCGGGGCGCGGCACGGGCGCGCCCGGCCAACTGTTCTGCTGCCAGTTCCGGGGATTTGTGCGCCTGCCGGGCAGCCATCCGTCCCTACCATGGACTCCATGGCGCGGGCATCCAGCCGTCGCGCCACGCCCCACGCCATAGCCCCAGGGAGATTCGCCATGCACGCCACGCTTGTGCAAGAAGTGCCCGCCGCCTCCAGCCTTGAGGCGCTTGTAGCGGCCCCGCCAGCGACCGCCTGCCGGGACCAGTTGGGCCGTCCGCTGCGGGACCTGCGGCTCTCCGTGATCGACCAGTGCAACTTCCGCTGCACCTACTGCATGCCCAGGGAGCGTTTCGGGCGCGACTATCCGTTCCTGTCCTCCGAGCAACGTCTGTCCGACGCGGAGTTGCTTCGCATCGTGCGGGCCTTTGTCAGCCTTGGCGTGGAGAAGGTGCGCCTGACCGGCGGCGAGCCGCTGCTGCGCAAGGGCATCGAGTCGCTGGTCGAAGCCATTGCCGCCATGCACACGGTCGACGGTGGCCAGGTGGAAGTGGCCATGACCACCAATGGCAGCCTGCTTGCCCGCAAGGCCCGTTCGCTGCGGGACGCAGGCCTTGGCCGGGTCACGGTCAGCCTGGACAGCCTGGACGACCAGATCTTCCGCGCCATGAACGACGTCGATGTCCCGGTCGGCTGCGTGCTCGAAGGGATCGAGGCGGCATGCGCCGCTGGCCTGGCGCCGGTCAAGGTCAACTGCGTGGTCGAGCGCGGCACCAATGACGCACAGGTGCTGCCGCTGGTCGAACACTTCCGCGGCAGCGGCGTCACGCTGCGCTTTATCGAATATATGGACGTGGAAGGCCCCAGCGCATGGTCGCAGTCACGCGTCGTCCCCTCCGACGAGATCCGCGGCATGGTCGAGCGCGCCCATGCGCTCTTGCCGGTCGCCAGGCGGCACGGCGAGACCTCCAGCAACTATCGGCTCGCGGACGGCAGCCTGAAGCTGGGCTTTATTTCCAGCGTGTCGCACCCGTTCTGCGGCGATTGCACCCGCGCGCGCGTTTCGGTCGACGGCCGGTTGCACCTGTGCCTGTTCGCCACGAATTCCGTCGACCTGCGCCCGCATCTGGGTGCCGACCGCCCGGCCGACGCCGTGGCGCAGGAGGTCCGCCAGGCATGGCAGGCGCGCGGCGACCGCTATTCCGAGTTGCGCGCGGACCGGCTGGCCAGCGGCAAGCGGCAATACCCGACGGTGCGCATGTCGCTGGTGGGCGGCTGAACCGCCGCTGCGCGGGTCTCAGGCGGTATCCGGGAGCACCTGCGCGGCAAGCTCCGCGCCGGCTTGGGTGAGGCTCGCGTGTCCGCGGCCATCCTCGTTGATCGCAACGTCGGCCAGCCCGGCGGACTGGAGTTGCGTCAGCACGCGCCGCAGCACGCTCATCGGCAGTTGTGCCCGCTTGGCGACCTTGGCAAGCGACCACGGACTGGCGCTGCCCTCGCGCCCGGCCTGGCACAGGACCTGGAGCACTGCGAGGATGGAGGGATCGATATCAGTGTCTGGCATGATCGTGCCCGTCCCCGGCAGACTCGCCGCTGTGCGCAAGCAGGTGCTGCGCGATCTTGCCCAGCGTCTGCACGGCCGACTCGATGCCGGGTGACCATTCAGCGCTGTAGTTCAGCCGGATGCAGTGGCCGTAAGTGGCCCCGGGCGCGAACATATGCCCCGGCGCAACGGTGATGCGGTGCTCCAGCGCGGCGTGGTACATCTCCATGGCATCGATGCCCTCTGGCAACTGGACCCACAGCACATAGCCCCCCGCCGGCCGCGACGTGGTGGTGCCGTCCGGAAAGAACCTGCGCACGGTGGCGGCCATGATGCTGGCCTGCTGTGCATAGGCCTTGCGCACCCGCCTCAGGTGGAAATCGTAGCCGTCATTCTTCAGGAACTCCGCGATGGCCAGTTGCGGGATGGCGGGCGTGGTCAGCGTATTGAGAAACTTGAGCCGTTCCACCGCTTCGCGGTAGCGGCCCGGCAGCGCCCAGCCGATCCGGTAGGCATTGGTCAGCGTCTTGGAGAATGAAGAGCAATGCAGGACGATGCCGGCCTTGTCAAAGGCCTTCAGCGAGCTGGGATGGGACTCTCCGTAATAGAGCTCGCCATAGACGTCATTCTCGATGACGGGGATATCCTTCTCGGTCAGCATGGCCACCAGGCTGCGCTTCTTGTCATCGGGCATCTGGAAGCCGAGCGGGTTCTGGAAATTGGGCATCACCATGCAAGCCGCCACGCCCTTCTCGTCGATCAGCCGCGCCAGCGCGCCGATATCGATGCCCTCCACCGGATCGGTCGCCACCTCGATGACACGCATGCCCAGGCGCTCGATGGCATGGAGCATGGCGTAATACGTCGGCGACTCCACCGCGATGGTGTCGCCCGGCCTGGCCACGGCCTGCAGGCAGAGGTTGATTGCCTCGGTGGCGCCGATCGTGACGATGACCTCGTTGGGGTCGATGGCGTAGCCGTTCTCGAGATAGCGGCGCGAAATCTGCCGGATCAGCTCGGGGCTGCCGGGCGGCAGATCGTCCAGCATGGTCCACTTGGCATAGCGGCGCGCGATGTTGTTGGCGTACTGGTTGATGCGCTGCCACGGAAACAGCGAAGGGTCCGGATAGGGCGAGCCGAGCGGCACGGCGTCATCGGATCGGATCGAACGCAACGTGGACAGCACCAGTGCGCTGACATCCACCGCCGAAGGCTTGGCACTGGGCCTGGACGGCCGCAGTTCGAAAGCGGGCGCGCCGGGCCGCGCGCGCACAAAGTACCCGGACTGTGGCCGCGATTCGATGATGCCGCGGCTCTCCAGCGTGACATAGGCGCGGATCACCGTGGTGATGCTCATGCGGTGGTGCTGGCTGGTCTGCCGCACCGAGGGAATCCGCTCGCCGGGCAGCAGTACGCCTTGCTGCACCAATGCCTCGATATCCGCAGCCAGCTTTTCATATAGTTTCACGCTGCGCCCCTTGCCAGTCGCTTCCGCCCGGTCGGTGTCTGAACTGGCTTCCCACCGGGCCGTCGTCAGCTGAGCCAATGATGGAAATCATAGTATGGCAGCGGCACATTCTGGCGTTGTCCGGCGCAATGCGGTTCGACGCGCACAAGGCCGCTGGCCCGGCCGAGCGCCGACACGGACGCCGCACCTTGCTGTGCGTTGAGCTGCACCACGCTCTCCCGGCCGTCCGGGTTGCCCATCTCGCCCACGCGCCAGAACGCGTCGCCGCGGTGCGTGCGCAGGCCGGTCAGTGCCGCCCTGATCCGGCCGACCGGCGGGAACAGCTCCACCCGCCCCTGCAGGCGGCGCAGCAACGGTGTTACCAGCAGCGCGAAGGTGGCATAGGCCGCGGCCGGATTGCCGGGCAGGCAGACGACGGGCTTGCCGCGCAGGCGCCCCGCCGTCACCGGCTTGCCGGGTTTCATGTCGACGCCGCGGCAAAGCAGTTCGCCACCCGCCGAGGCCAGCGCCGCTGTCACCAGGTCGCGCTGGCCGACCGAGGCCCCGCCGGCCACCAGCACCAGGTCGGCATCGGCCGCCAGTTCCCGCAGCATGTCATGCAGGGCGCGCTCGTCGTCGCGCACATGGCGGTGGCAAGACACCACGGCCCCCATCGACTGCACCAGCGACTCGAGCATCGGGCCATTGACGTCATGCACCTGGTACACGTCGCGCGGCTCATCGTGCGCCGCCACCTCATCGCCCGATGTCAGGATCGCCACCTCCACCAGCCGGCAGACCGGCGCCTCCGTCAGTCCCTGCGAAGCCAGGGCGGCAATATGTCCGGCGTTCAGCAGCGTTCCGGCCGGCAGCAGCAGGTCGCCACGGCGGGCATCCTCGCCCTTGCGCCGGATATGCTGGCCCGCCTCGGGCACCCTTGCGCACGCGACGCCCAGATAGGTCTCGGAGGCGTCTTCCTGCGCAACGACAGCATCGGCGCCAGGCGGGATCACGCCGCCGGTGTAGATGCGAATGCCGTGGCCGGGCAGCAGCGGCTGGGGCCGCGTGCCGGCATAGACCACCTGCTGCAGCCGCAGGCGGGCGTCGCCGCGACAGTCTTCGCAGCGCACCGCATAGCCGTCCATGGCGCTGCGGTCCGCCGCCGGCGTATCGATGACCGCGTGGATATCGCTGGCCAGCACGCGGCCTGTCAGCAGGCCCCGCCACACCGTCTCGATCTCCCGCACCGGCTCCGCGCTCATCGCAAAGACTGCCTGGGCCTCGTCGAAGCTCAGCATGCCTCGCCTCCCCGTATCGCGCTCGCGGCTTGCGCGTCATTGCCGAGGCCCAGGGCGGCGCCGGTGTAGTCAACGTAGCCGTCCTTGCGGCAGAAGCTGAGCAGGCGCAGGCCCGCCTGCTCAGCGATCCGGATCGCCAGCGAGGTTGGCGCCGAGATCGTGGCCAGCAGCTGGATGTTCATGCGCGCCGCCTTGCGCACCAGCTCATAGCTGGCGCGGCTGGACAGCAGCACAAAGCCGTCGTCCATCGCCACGCGCTGCATCGCCAGGTGGCCGATCAGCTTGTCCAGACCGTTGTGCCGGCCGACATCCTCGAATACATGCAGGATCTCGCCGCGCGCATCGCACCAGGCCGCCGCATGGACGCCACCCGTGGCCCGCATCAGCCGCTGGTGCGACGGCAGCGCCGCGACCGCGCGCTCGATCATCTCGCGCGACGGCTCCAGCAGCCTGGCCGGCGCCGGCATGCGCGCGGGCTGCAGGTCGAGCAGCTCGATGCTCTCGATACCGCAGACACCGCAGCCGGTGCGGCCAGCCAGCGCGCGCCGGCGCGCCCGCATGGCGGCAAAGGCGTGCTCGCTGATCTCCATCTGCACTTCGGCGCCGTGCCGGTGCACGCGCACTTCCAGGTCGTGGATCTCCGCGTTGCGGCCGACGATGCCCTCGGTCAGCGAAAAGCCGACCGCGAATGCCTCGAGGTCCAGCGGCGTCGCCATCATGACGGCGTGCGAGATGCCGTTGTACACCAGGGCCACCGGCAGTTCTTCGGCCACGTCGTCGATGGCTGGCTGCGCCGTGCATTCCCTGTGCCGCACAATGCTGCGCGCTTCATAGCCTGAGTGTTCAACCAGTTCGGTGCAATCCATGGATTCCTCGCCAATCATGGTGCCGCGCGCGTTACGCCGCCACTGCGGGCTGACGACGGGACGGCGTCAGCAACACCGGCACCGACTTCGACGTGGGCGTGCCGCAGCCATCGCCGGTGCTTTCCAGCGGTACCAGCGGATTGGTCTCAGGGTAGTACGCGCCAAGGCAGCCTTGTGGAATGTCGTACTCGACCAGCACGAAGTCCTCGACATGGCGTTGCACGCCGTCGTCCCAGACACTGGTGATGTCCACGTGCTGCCCCGCCTTCAGGCCAAGCCGCGCCAGGTCGGCCGGATTGATGAAGACCACCCGGCGCAGGCCGAACACGCCGCGGTAGCGGTCATCCAGGCCATAGATCGTGGTGTTGTACTGGTCGTGCGAGCGCGTCGTCATCATCACCATCAGCTTGTCGCCATACTGCGCGCGGGCACGGTTGATGGGAGTGTCCTTGTCGATGCGGTTGACGAGGAACTGCGCCTTGCCCGAAGGCGTCTGCCAGACGCGGTGGCATGCCGCAGGCGTCAGGTGGAACCCACCCGGCACAGCCACGCGCTCGTTGTAGCGCTCGAAGCCTTCGATGACCTGTTCAATGGCATCGCGAATGCGGGCATAGTCCTGCGCGTACCAGAGCCAGTCGATCTTCTCCGAGCCAAGCGTGGCGGCCGCCATGCGCGCGACGATGGCGATTTCCGACAGCAGGTGCGGCGACGCCGGCGCATTCATGCCAAAGGAGATATGGACCATGCAAACCGAATCCTCGACGGTCACGCCCTGCGACACGCCGTCCTGCTGGTCGATCTCGGTGCGGCCCAGCGTAGGCAGGATCAGCGACTCCTTGCCGTGCACCAGGTGGCTGCGGTTGAGCTTGGTGGCGATATTCACGGTCAGCGCGCACTGGCGCAAAGCCTCGAAGGTGCGCGGGGTATCGGGCGTGGCGGTGGAGAAATTGCCGCCCAGGCCGACAAAGACCTTGACCTTGCCCTCAAGCATCGCCGAAATGGTGTTGACCACGTCATAGCCATGCTTGCGCGGCGGCTCAAAGCCAAAGACGGCCTGCAGGCGGTCCAGGAACGCCGGTTCCGGCTGTTCCTCGATGCCCACCGTGCGGTCGCCCTGGACGTTCGAATGCCCGCGCACCGGCAGCAGCCCGGCACCGGGGCGCCCGATATTGCCGCGCATCATCATCAGATTGGACAGGATCTGTACCGTCGGCACCGAATGCTTGTGCTGCGTCAGCCCCATGCCCCAGCAGGCGATCACGCGTTTGCCCCGGGCGTAGACCTGGGTCAGCGCATCGATGTCCTCCTGTGACACGCCCGATTCCGCGACGATGTCCGTCCAGCTTTGCGCGCGCAGGTCTTCGACAAAGTCGCCGAAGCCGATGGTGTGCTCGCGCACGAAATCCACGTCGATCAGGCGCTCGCGGCCGTGCTTGATCGCCTCGTTGTCCAGTTCGACCAGGCGCTTGGCCATCCCCTTGATCAGCGCAAAGTCGCCGCCGAGCCTGGGTTGCACGAACATCGAGGCAATCCGGGTACTGGAGCCGGTCAGCATCTCCACCGGGTGCTGCGGGCTGGTAAAGCGTTCCACCCCGCGTTCGCGCAGCGGATTGATCGAAACGATGGTGGCACCGCGTCGCGCGCACTCGCGCAGCTCGCCCAGCATGCGCGGATGATTGGTCGCGGCGTTGTGGCCGAACAGCAGGATCGTGTCGGCATGCTCGAAGTCGTCCAGCACCACCGTGGCCTTGCCCACGCCTATCGTCAGCGGCAAGCCGCGGCTGGTGGCTTCGTGGCACATGTTCGAGCAGTCGGGGAAGTTGTTGGTGCCATAGGCGCGCACGAACAGCTGATAGAGGAACGCGGCCTCGTTGCTGGCCCGGCCCGACGTATAGAATGCGGCCTGGTTCGGATCCGTCAGGGACCGCAGGTGGCGCCCGATCAGCGCAAAGGCCTCATCCCAGGCGATCGCACGATACTTGTCGGTCTGCGGGTCGTAGACCATGGGGTGAGTCAGCCGCCCGTGCTGCTCCAGCTCGAAATCCGTTTGCGCCATCAGCGACGTGACGGTGTGCTGCGCGAAAAAATCCGGCGTGACCCGCATGCTGGTCGACTCGGCTGCCACGGCCTTGACGCCGTTCTCGCAGAACTCAAAGGTGGAGGCGTGCTGCCGGTCCGGCCACGCGCACCCCGGACAGTCGAAGCCATCCGCCTGGTTCTGCTTGAACAGCATCTTGTACTTGCCACCGGCAACCTTCTCCTTGATCAGGTTGATGGCAACGTACTTCAGCGCACCCCAGCCGGCGGCGGGGTGGGTGTAGGGCGCGATGTGGCCTTTTTCAGGGGTCGGGGAGCTCATTGGCGTGGTGTCCTGTAACGACTGGAACGGCGTCCGGCCTGCCCGTGCTGTCCGTGGGCGGGTGCGGATCGTCGTGGTGTCACCAGATTAGATTTCCCGCGTGCACCCAGGTACATACAAACGGGTGCTTGCCCGGAGAGCACAGTTTTGCGGTGGGTGCCGGCGCGGAGTTCCTCGGTAACCAGCGTTTGACCGTCGCCCTGACGCAATCGGTTATCATTCCGCTTCTGCAAATTACGACCAGTAGAGTCGTTCAGAGACGAATCGGACACTTTGTGACGAATTCGCCTCGAAGTAGCGTTTCGGACTTTCCGCTCGCCCGTCATCTACGCGCAATGCGAGACCGCCACTGCGGTCCGTCCAATCGTCAATCCGGTCAATCCCAGCATTTAATAATCTGTCTTGCAGACGGAAAGGGATATTATCGTTCCAAATTTAAATCACAAACTTAAATTAGCATGGATGTAAAAGAAACAAACTGTTTCAGCAGGCAATTTTCTTTAAAAAATATGATATTTATGGCAGCCGTTCCCTTGGCATTGGCTGCTTGTGGCGGTGGCGGGGAAAACTCGACCTCGGCATCGTCCACTCAAAATTCAACCAATCAAATCACTTCGCCGCAGAGTGCCTCGACGACAGGTTTCAATATCGTCGATCACCTGGATGCACTGAGGATTGCCACCGGACCATTCGCCGGCGCTTATCAGGTCGGCATCGGCAGCAATTATTTGAACTGGTATTTTGCAAATCTCGGATTGCTCCCGTTCATCAGGGAACGGCCCAGTGAAGTCCGGAATTATATGAACGTCTACATCCGGAACGTAGACAAATCGAATTACACCATCAATGACGTAAAATTTGGCGGCGACACAAATTTACCCGTTTCATGTCCGGCAGACTCAAATGATTCGTATGCCTCGAGCTTCCTTTCGTTGGCGTCCGAATACCTGAAGGTCACTGGCGATGTCGCATGGTTCCGCGATAACCTGCCAATCCTCAAATCCATTGCTTACTCAAACCTCGCCGCGACGCAAAAGCCGAACGGGTTGATTCCGGTATTTCGGCGAGACTACGCACCGCCCACGGATCCCAGCTATTGTCCGGTCTTCAGGCAATCGGATATCGCGTACACCGAAGACAATACCGAGAACTACCGTGGTCTGGTCGACTTTGCCGGTGCCCTCGACTCGATTGGCGAAGCGGATGCCGGTTACTACAGACAAGTGGCCGCGTCGGTCTCGGCCGGCATGCAACAGTTGTCCAATGGAACCAACTTCTATGCCGCCGATGTCGAACAGACCGTCAGTCCGGGCTTCTATCCCGGCACGGTCACCCAGGTCTTTCCGCAGTTGTACGACGTTCCGCTATCCGCGGATTCCACGGCAACGCAAAATCGCTATGACATTGGTTATGCCTATTTGAACGCGCATGCGCCAACCTGGTCCACGCAGATCGAACCGAGCGCGAATTATCCGTGGATGCTGCTGGGTTATGTGGCGGCGAAGCGGGGAGACAAAGCGCGGGCGCAACAGCAGATGGCTTTGCTCAGGGCCAACACCGGCGTGGCGATCATCAATGAAATCGGCTTCTACAAGCGCATTCTCGATACGGGCGTAAGCGAGAGCTGATTCCGTCCGCGTGCATACCTCCACGTCTGTCGCATCCTCTGTGGCGATCTATTGAGGCATCGGCGTCACGCCCTCTCACTCCAATGGCAACGCCGGCGTCGCCCCGCCCTGTTCCGCCGCCCTGGATGCATCCGCGTCGATCCAGACGCGCGTGGAGCCGCCCACGCGCGACAGCCGCATCTGGTAGGTGTACCGCTCCGGGTGATATAGGCCGACCAGGTACTGAACGCGGCGGCCGTGCCGGTCCGTGGCGATGCGCGCGACGCGCAGCAGCGGCACCCCGGGCGTGATGCGCAGGATGCGCGCGACATCCAGGTCGGCCACGGCGGCGCCCAGGGTCTGGTCGGCGGACACGACATGCACGCCATGCTGTTCCAGTGCCACCAGCATCGGCGTGTCCTGTAGCGTATGGCGATCGAGCGCACCGGCAAGGTCGTCGGGAACGAAGACCTCGGTGTAGGCGATCGGCTGCGCCTTGAATTTGCGCACGCGCACCACCTTCAGCACGGGCGCGCCGGGCGGCAGGCCCAGCGCGGCGCTGACCGCCGGCGGCGCCGGCATGCGCTTCCATTGCAACACGGTCACGCGCGTGCGCATGCTGACGCTGACGATGTTGTCGAGCAGGCCGCCCTGCACCGTGGCGGCTGACGCCTCATGCCGGAAAGTCGGCACCGTGCCCTTGCCGCGCAGCCGGGCAACCATGCCCTCTTCCTGCAGCCGCGCCAGCGCGGAGCGCACGGTCACGCGCGCCACGCCGAATTCCTCGGCCAGCTGGCGCTCGCCTGGCAGCGGCATGCCGGTCTCGTAATAGCCGCCGCGTATGCGGTCGCGCAGGATCAGGCGGACCTGCTGGAAGCGCGGCAGGTCGGGACTGGCGTCGAAGGTCATCAGCGGCATGGAAGACTGCGGTGGCAAAACATGGCGCCACGGTACGCCCGTGGCACCGCCAGAGCAAGCCGACCCCGCGCCCTACTCGTACCGCTTGCCCAGCGCCAGCATCTCGGGCGTGCCGATCAGTTCGTTGAGCGCCTGGAACGACAGCATCCGGTCCAGGTAAGGCGTGGTGGTGTGGTGCGCGCCCAGGCTCTGCAGGTAGTCGCGCAGCGCAAAGGCCAGCGCGCGCACGGTGCCGCCCGGAAAGATCACGACCCGGAAGCCGATCTCTTCCAGTTCCGGCGCGGGCAGCACCGGCGTCTTGCCACCTTCGACCATATTGGCTAGCAGCGGCGCGCGCTGCCCCAGCCGCGCGATCGCCGCCGACATGTCGTCGCGGCCGCGTAGCGCTTCCACGAACAGCAAGTCCGCGCCGGCCTCGGCATAGCGCTCGGCACGCTCCAGCGCCGCTGCCATGCCCTCCACCGCCACCGCGTCGGTGCGCGCGATGATGAGCGTATTGGCGTCGCGGCGCGCGTCGCATGCGGCGCGGATCTTGCCCGCCATCTCCGCCGCGGAGATCACGGTCTTGCCGTCGAGGTGGCCGCAGCGCTTGGGGCTCGCCTGGTCTTCGAGCTGGATCGCCGAGGCTCCGGCACGCTCGAGCGTGCGCACCGTCTGCACGACATTGAGCGCGTTGCCGAAGCCGGTGTCGGCATCGACGATCAGCGGCAACGCCACGCGTTCGCGGATATTGCGCGTGACCGAGGCAACGTCGTCGAGCGACAGGAAGCCGATGTCCGGCCGGCCGAAGCGCGTATAGGCGATGCTGGCGCCCGACAGGTAGGCCGCCTCGAAACCGGCCTGTTCCACCAGCAAGGCAGAAAAGGCATCGTAGACGCCCGGGGCGGTGACGATGCGGGGCTGTTGCAGGCGCTGCTTGAAGGTCATGGTGTGGTTCTGGTCAGGGAAAGTTGGCCCGCCGCGATCTTGCGCGCCAGGTGCGGCACCAGCCCCCCGTCGCGGATCATCGCAACCAGGTGGGGCGGAATCGCCTCGCATTGCACCGGCGATGCCCCTTCGATGACGACCCGGGCGTTGTCGATATCGCAGGCAACGCGCTGTCCCGGCTGGATCTGCGGCAGCGTGGGGCAAATGAACAGGGGCAGGCCGAGGTTGAAGCCGTTGCGGTAGAACAGGCCGGCGAACGACCGCGCCACCACCGCGACCACGCCCAGGTGGCGCAGCACTTCGACCGCCTGCTCGCGCGACGACCCGGCGCCGAAATTGCGCCCGCCGAACACGATGTCGCCCGGGCGCACCGTGGCGGCGAACGCAGGGTCGACATGTTCCATGCAATGGCGTGCCAGTTCGCCGATGCCGAACTTCATGTAGGCGCCAGGTGCCAGCAGGTCAGTATTGATATCGTCGCCGAAGACCCAGGCGCGGCCCGTTTCATGCGATGTAGCCAGGTTCACGCCAGCATCTCCCGTGGATCGGCAATGCGCCCCGCGATCGCCGAGGCGGCGACCGTGTAAGGCGAACCAAGATAGACCTGCGACGAGGCGGCGCCCATGCGTCCCTTGAAATTACGCGCCGTGGCGCTGATCACCACGGTGTCTTCGCCAAAGCGGTGCTCGCCGTAGCCGGCGCACGCGCCACAGGCGTTCGGCAGCAATTCGGCGCCTGCGCCGACCAGCGCGGCAAGCGTGCCTTCGCGCGCCGCCTGGGCCTGGTCGGCGGCGCTGGCGGGCGCCACCAGCAGCCGCGTATCGCGTGCCACGCGCTGGCCCCGGAGCACCTCCGCGGCCATGCGCAGGTCGTCGAGCTTGGCACCGGTGCAAGCGCCGATATAGGCGATGTCGATGGCCACGTTACCCAGGGTGTCGACGTCCCCGGCGTCGGCCGGCGTATGCGGCCGCGACACCTGCGGCGCGAGCGCGGCGGCGTCGAAGTCATGCGTGGCCAGGTATCTGGCGCCGGCATCGGAAGTCCATCGCGCCAGGTCGATGGCGTCGGCCTCGACCCCGGCGGCGCACAACCAGTCGCGCGTGACCGCGTCCGGCGCGACCAGGCCGACCTGGCCGCCAAGCTCGGCGGTCATGTTGGACAGTGTCATGCGCTCCTGCATGGACAACGCCGCCACGGCAGCGCCCGTGTATTCCACGGCCTGGTACTGGCCGCCGTCCATGCCGAACTGCGTGCACATGCGCAGCATCATGTCCTTGGCGGACACGCCCGCGGCCAGCCTGCCGTGCCACTGCATGCGGAGGGTCTCGGGCACGCGCACCCAGATCTCCCCGGTCACCAGCACGCCAAGCATCTCGGTGGCGCCGATGCCGAACATATAGGCCCCGAACGCGCCGCCAGTCGATGAATGGCTGTCGCCGCCTACCGCGAACATGCCGGGGCGTAGATAGCCTTTCTGCGGCACCACCACGTGGCAGATGCCTTCCATGTCATGGAAGCGCGCCACGCCGGTTTCCCTGACCCAGTCGCGCGCGATCTGCACGATCCTCTGACTGTCGGGGTCATGCGCCGGCACGTAGTGATCGGTGACGACCACCACCCTGGACGGATCCCAGACCCGCGCGCCGATCTTCTCCAGCAGCGGCTGCACCCGGCGCGGACCGCCCGAGTCGTGCATCATCGCCAGATCCACGCGGCAGGTGACAATCTCTCCCGGCGTGACGTGCGTGCGGCCCGCCGCGCGCGCGAGCAGCTTCTGCGCCAGGGTCTGCGGCGCGTCCTGTACTGAATCCTGCGCCATCATTCCACCCGCGTGCCCGACGCCTGGATCACCTTGGCCCAATGCTGGATATCGCTGCGCACAAACTGTGCGAACGCCTGTGGCGTCATGCTGACGGCGCTGGCCGCCTCGGCCTCCATGCGCTGCTTGTAGGCAGGATCTTCCACCGCGATCCTGACCGCGCGATAAAGCTGGTCGGTAGTGGCCTGCGGCAGCTTCGCGGGCCCGAACAGCCCGAACCACGCCGATGACTCGAAGCCCTTGACGGTGCTGCCAATCGCCGGCACGCCCGGGAACTGCGCCAGCGGCTGCTTGCTGCTGACGCCCAGGATCTTGAGCGTGCCGGATCTGACGTGCGGCAGCACATTGACGGTGCTGGCGAACATCAGGTCCACGGTGCCGGCCAGCAGGTCGGTCAGCGCGGGATTGGTGCCCTTGTACGGGATGTTGAGAATGTCCGTGCCGGTCTGCTGCTTGAACTGCTCGCTGGCCAAATGCAGCGATGAACCTTGCGCGCCGATGGCAAAGCTGAGCTTGCCGGGATTGCGCTTCGCGTAATCGATCAGGCCCGCGGTGCTGTCGAACGGCGCGCTCTTGCGCGCCACCAGCACGCTGGGCACGCGCGCGACCATCGAGATCGGCGTGAAGTCCCTGACCGCGTCGAACGGCAGGTTCTTGTACAGCGACGCGTTGATGGTATGGCCGGTGAAACTCATCAGCAGCGTGGAACCATCCGGTGCGCCGCGCGCCACGTACTGCGCGGCGATATTGCCGCCGGCGCCGGGCTTGTTGTCGACCACCACACTGCGATGCAGCGTCTCGCCCATCGACCGGGCAATCAAACGCGCCAGTGAATCGGTGGTTCCTCCGGCGGGGCTGCCGACCACGATCGTGATCGGCTTGTCGGCGGCGGCCTGCGCGGCGGGTGCGATCGTGGCGAGGGTAGCCAGCGCAGCGCCGGCCAGTAATTGTCTTCTGCTCAGGGGCATATCGGTCTCCACCGCTGTCTTGTCTGCTTCAGGGGCAGTCCGACTGTATGCCCGGCCGCCAGGCCGTTCAATGGAACCGCGTGGTCCTGTCTACGAGACCAGTGCGGCCAAGGCACATCAGGGAAGGCGTGGAGCGAGCTGTGCACCTGATGAGGTCCGCTGGCCGCGACCGGCACCTCAGGCTCGCGGCCTGTGCCATACCCACGGCTGCAGGCCTGCACGGATGTGAAACGTCGGATCAGCCGCCCACCAGCGCCTTGGTGGCCAGGTACAGCACCGACGGCCCGAGCAGGCATCCGAGCCCGGTGTGGAACGTGGCCACCAGCGCGCCATAGGGCACCAGCCGGCGGTCAGTGGCCGCCAGCCCCGCCGATACGCCGCTGACGGTACCCGCCAGCCCGCCGAACACCATCGCGGCGCGCGGGTTGTTCAGTCCGAGGAAGCCCGCGGCGAACGGCGTGCCGACCATCACGATGATGGCCTTGATGAGCCCGGTGGCAATCGACAGCGCAATCACGTCGGAGCTGGCGCCCAGCGCCGCGCCCGTCACGGGGCCGACGATATAGGTCACCGCGCCGGCGCCGATGGTCGTCATGCTGACGGCATCGCTGTAGCCGAATGCCCGCGCCACCAGCGCGCCGACGATGAACGGCACCACGGTTCCCAGCAACAGCGACACGGCACCCACCATGCCCGCCTTGCGGGCCTCGCGCACCTGCACCTCGAAGGCGGTAGCGACAATGGCAAAGTCCCGCAGCATGGCACCGCCCATCAGGCCGATGCCCGAGAACAGCGCGAAATCGGCCAGCCCTTTTTCCTTGCCGGTCACCACGCCGCCGTAGTACGCCAGCGCCAGGCCGATCATGATGGCGATGGCCGAGGCATGCAGGCGCCCTTTCGTGAGCCGTTTCGATATCTGGGAAGACACCCACATCACGATGCCTACGGTGGCGAATGCCGTTACCAGGCCGTTGTGGAGCAGGACGTTGTCGAACATCGTGGCCGGGGAAGCGATAGTCATGGCGATCTCCTGGCTTATCGGGAAACGGCTTCGGCCGGCAGCGGCGGCAGCGGCTCGTGGTCGCCGGAGCGGCTGAGCAGCGCAATCAGGCAGGCGCAGGCAGCCACCGACAGGATGGCCGCCAGCAATGCAACCGGGCCGCCACGCAGCGCCGCCACCACATTCTGCTGCGCCGCCATCGCCACGACCACGGGGATATACATCGCTCCCCAGAACCCCACACCGGCCTCCGTCTCTTTCGGCATCAGGCCCCGGTCATGCAGGTAGAGCCGCAGGAATATCAGCAGCAGCATGGCGATGCCCACGCCGCCGACGTTGGACTTGACGCCGATGGCGGCGCCCAGCAGGTCGCCGAGATACAGGCCCACCAGATGGCAGATGGCCAGTAATGCGGTGCCGTAGATGATCATGGTTGTCTCCAGTTGGCGTTTTAGGCACCGCATGTCGCGGAGCCGGTCATTTGCAGACAACTCTAGGAACCGCGCTGCCCGGCATCAATCAACCAGCCACGTCCGATCATTACGGTACGGTTAAGCATTTCTGGTGCGCGCCCCCTCTCCGGCAGCACTTTTCCTCGTCGGCTTGCACGCCATCCTGTCGCCCCCACGGCGTGCTTTCCCCCTTTCAGGCGCGATGCCTGTCCTCTCCTCAATACAACCAGCCGCGCCTTACGTTCAATACAGGGGATTACACCAAGGCTCTCCTCCTTCGCGCCAAATACATCACGTTGTGATGCATTTCGTAAGCTTTCCGCAAGCCGCCTGAAAGCCCGTTGCAAGACATCGCTTGTAGATTTGCCTGACCCGCATGCGCGGGCACAGAAGGAGACAGACGATGTTCGATCACACTATGCAGCGCCCATCGCAGGGCTGCCGGGGGGCCGACCAATGAGCCAGGCCCTGCGCTTCAAGAAGGACTACTACGGCGGCGCCCTGATGGTGCTGACGGGGCTGGCAGCGGTATTTGCCGGTCTGCAGTACCACACGGGCACGCTCAGCCATATGGGTCCGGGCTTCTTCCCCGTGGCCATTGGCACGCTGCTGACATTGGTTGGCGTGCTGATCGCCATGTCGGCTCGCAATGAGCCGGCGCCCTCGGCGCAAGCCGAACAGGCGTCGGGACATGGGCACAGCCATGCGGCGCCCGACCTGCGCGGCACGGTCTGCATCGTGCTCGGCACGCTTGCCTTTCTGCTGTTCGGCGTTTATGGCGGCATGATTCCGGCGACGTTTGCCATCGTCTTCATTTCCGCGCTCGGCGACCGCACCAACAACGTCAAGCAGGCTGCCGGCCTGGCGGTGGCGATGTGCGTGATCGCGGCCGTGGTGTTCTCTTGGCTGCTGCAGATCCAGCTGCCGCTGTTTATCTGGGGAAGGTGAAGCCATGGTATCGAATGCTCTGCATGACCTCTGGTTCGGCTTCGGTGTCGCGTTCCAGGGCAGCAACCTGATGTGGTCGTTCTTTGGCGTGCTGGTCGGCAACCTGATCGGCGTGCTGCCCGGCATGGGCGCGCTCTCCGCCATTTCGATCCTGTTGCCGCTGACGTACGCGATGCATCCCGTGCCCGCCATCCTGATGCTGGCCGGCATCTTCTATGGTTCGCAATATGGCGGCGCCATTGGCGCCATCCTGCTCAACCTGCCCTCGCATCCGCCGCACGCCGTGACGTGCCTCGACGGGTATCCGATGACGCGTGCCGGCAAGGGCGGCACGGCGCTGGGCATCACCATGATCTGCTCGTTCTTTGCCGCGTCGGTGGGCATCCTGGTGATGATCTTCGCGTCGCCGTTGCTGACCGCCATCGCGTTCAAGTTCGGCCCGGCGGAGATCTTCTCGATCATGCTGCTCGGGCTGCTGGCGGGATCGACGATGTCGCGCGGGTCGCCGCTCAAGGGCGTGGCGATGACGCTGTTCGGCTTGCTCTGCGGCGTGGTGGGGACGGACGTCAATACCGGCACGTTCCGCTTTGCGATGGGCATTCCCGAACTGAGCGACGGACTGGAGCTGGTGGCCATCGCCATGGGCCTGTTCGGCGTGGCGGACTTCATCCTCAACGTCAACCGCATGAAGACGGTGACCAGCAACGCCAAGCTGCGCATCCGCGACATGCGTCCGAGCCTGGCCGAGCTGAAGCAGGCGTTCTGGCCGATGGTACGGGGCACCGGCGTGGGGACACTGTTCGGCGCCATGCCCGGGACCGGCCCGACGATCACGACCTTCGTGGCCTATGCGCTGGAGCGCAAGATCTCGAAGTCGCCCGAGAAATTCGGCACGGGCATGATCGCCGGCGTGGCCGCGCCGGAGGCATCGTCGCACTCGAAGACGCAGGTCGACTTCATCCCGACGATGAGCCTCGGCATTCCCGGCGATGCGGTGATGGCACTGATCCTGGGCGCGCTGATGATCCAGGGGATTGCCCCGGGTCCACAGCTGATCAGCGATCACCCGGACATTTTCTGGGGCCTGATTGCCAGCTTCTGGATCGGCAATGTCATCCTGATGATCCTGAACGTGCCGATGATCGGCGTGTGGGTGAAGCTGTTGCAGGTGCCCTACCGCTATCTGTTCCCGTCGGCCATGTTCTTTATCGCCGTGGGCGTGTTCAGCACGCAAAGCAGCCTGTTCCAGATCTGGGAAGTCCTGGCCTTCGGCCTGATCGGGGCGTTGCTAATGTACCTGAACTTCTCGGTGGCGCCGATCCTGCTGGGCTTCGTGCTCGGGCCGATGGTCGAGGAGAACTTCCGCCGCGCGTTGCTGCTGTCGCGCGGCGACCTGGCGGTGTTCGTGGAACGGCCGATCAGCTGCGTGTTCGTGGTGATCTCCGCGCTGCTGGTGATCGCGGTCACATGGTCCGCATGGCGCGCGCGCAGTGGCAAGAAGGCGCCGGTGGTCGAGGTCCCGGATGCCGGGCTGGCGGTGAACGAGTAATGGCGGCCGACTGAACGGAAGCGCTGACCTGCAAAGCCCCGGAAGACGGTGTCTTTCCGGGGCTTTGCATTGTTGGTGTGCCACCCGGGGTTATGCCCCGCTCTCCCCCGAAGCCCCGGCCTGCCGGCGCGCGGCGCCGCTTGCAGCCCGGCTTTCCTTCGGGCTGCATCCGAACTGCGCGTGATACCAGCGCGAGAACCCACTGGGTGCGGAAAAGCCGAGCAGCGTCGCCACCTCGGTCAACGGTCGATCGCTCTCGATAACATGGCGCGTCGCAAGCTCTATGCGGATGTCGTTGACGATCGACGAGAAGCTCTGGCCCTGCTCCGCCAGCCGGCGCTGGACCGTGCGGCATACCACGCCCATGTGTTCGGCCACCTGCTCGATGCTGCAACGCCCGCTCGGCAATAGCAGGGGAATTGTGCGCCGCACGTCTTCCAGCATGGTCGACTGCTGCGGCACGCCGGAATCGTCGATCAGCCGCTGCGCGTAGCGCACCATGGCCGGATCGGCCCAGGGGTTGCGCGCGTCCAGATCGGCCTTTGCGCAGACGATGCCGTTGAAGTCACAGTCGAACTGGACGTAAGGACCGAAAAACCGCTGGTGAGCACTGAGATCGACCGGCGCGGCGTGCTCGAAGCACACCCGTTGCGGCTGCCAGTCCGGCCGGATGAGCTGGCGTATCAACCGCACCATGACTCCAAGCGCCAGTTCCACCCGCTGGCGGGTCGGCTGATTGGGGTTGCCGGCGATCAGCGCTTCACGAATGATGACCAGTTCGCCACATTCCTCGACCCCGAGCGACTGCGCGCCATTGAGCATCGGCTGGTAGCGCATCAACATGCCGAGCGCGTCGCGCAGCGTGGCCTGGTCGCGGACCAGCATGCCCACCGCGCCGAGATTGGACAACAAGCGCGATTCGGCCATGCACAGCCCGAAACTCTCATTGCCCGACAGGGTCGCGGATGCCTGGAGCAGGCGCCCGAAACGCTCGACCGGAATCATCAGGTCCGGCTCGTGCAGCACGCTTGGACTGATCCCTGCGTCCATCATCATCCGCTCCGGATTCAACCCGGCGGCACGAGCCACCTCGCTGTAGTTGGTGAGGGCCGCGGCGCGGACAAGTAACGACATCAGGGACCACGCAGAAAGTTGACGGCTCATGATAAATGGCTGTCACGTATTGTCAATTGACGATAACCCGTGCGCTTCGGGCGCCATCCCTGTCGTAGAAAGCCAAGTTCACGGCGTGCAAGGCCAAGCGGAAGATGTCGTCACGACGGATGATCCGGAGTGCAAATCAAGAACCGCCCGAACGCGTTGCAACCTCCCTTGCATGCATGGGCACCGTAGGAGACTTGGAAATGAAGATCAGGCAAATCACCCCCGCCATCGGGGCCGAGATATCTGGCGTCAACCTCGGCGACGCGGCGCGCGATCCGGCGCTCTTCGCCGAGATCAAGGCGGCGCTGCTCAAGCACCGGGTCCTGTTCTTTCGCAAGCAGGAGATCACGCGCGCCGAACACGTAGCCTTCGCGCGCTGCTTTGGCGAACTGGAAGACCATCCTGTCGCCGGCAGTGTTCCCGAACACCCGGGCCTCGTGAAGGTCTACCGCAGCGACAACCCGCACAGCTACGAGAACAGCTATCACTGCGACGGCCTCTGGCGCCCCAACCCGGCCATGGGAGCCGTGCTGCGCTGTATCGAGTGCCCCGAAATCGGCGGCGACACCATCTGGGTCAACATGGTGAAGGCGTACGAGGAACTGCCGGAAGACATCAAGAAAAAGATCGACGGCCTGCGCGCGAGGGCCAGCATCGAGCACAGCTTCGGTGCCGTCATGACGCCGGAGAACCGCGCCAAGCTGGCCAAGGATCATCCGCCGGTGGAGCATCCGGTGGTACGCACCCATCCGGAAACCGGCGAGAAGATCCTGTTCGTCGGCGCTTCGTTCACGACGCACTTCACCAACTACAGCACCCCGGAAAACGTGCGCTACGGCATCGACAAGTCGCCCGGCGGCCCGCTGCTGCTGCAATACCTGAACAGCCGCGCCACCATTCCCGAATACCAGGTGCGCTGGTCCTGGCAGGAAGGCGACGTTGCGATCTGGGATAACCGCTGCACGCAGCACTATGCCCTCAACGACTACTTCCCGGCACCGCGCAAGCTGGAGCGCGCCGGCATCATCGGCGATATCCCCTACTGATTCGCAAGGGCCGCGCCTCATGGCGTGGCCATGCTTGACGCGACAGGAGCATCAAGAAGGCGCATCCGGCTGTCGAAGCCGGCATACTGCATAGCCATGCAGCAACGCCGAGCGCAAGCGCGAACATGGGCGGACAAGTGTCCGCCCATGTTCGCGCTTGCGGCCCGGTGAGTCCACACGGACCGGGCACGGCCGATCAATCGAGCCGGATTCCCGCATCCGCCGCGATTTTCGACCAGACCTGCAGGTCGCGGCCGACGATCTCGCCGAACTGCACCGTGGTCTTCACAGGCGGCGGCGCAAAGTTCATGGTGTGCATCATGGTGGCAAGCTCAGGGGATTTCTGGACCTTGTTGACTTCATCGGCCAGCCTCTTCACGATCGCCGGGTCGGTTCCCGCTGGCGCGAACATGCCGAACCAGCCCACGGCATCGAATTTATAGCCCTGTTCCGTCATGGTCTTGACGTCGGGGAACTGCGGCGCGCGCGAGTTGCCTGCAATGGCGATGGCGCGGACCTTCCCCGAGCGAAGGAAGGGGACGGGCGCGCCGGGGTCGGTCCAGCCGATCGTCAATACGCCCGCGGAAAGGTCGGTCAACAGCTGATTCGAAGTCCGGTACGCAACGTGTGCGGTTTCCATGCCGGTCTGCTTCTTGAGCCACTCCATCATCAGTTGCCCCGAAGATCCCGCCGACCAGGTACCGTAGCTGTACTTGTCCGGATTCGCCTTCAGCAGCTTGACGAGTTCCGGCAGGCTGTGGACCGGCAGGTCACTGTTGACCAGCAACATCACGCCACCCTCGGCCGTCTCGGCAATGGGTACCAGGCTCTTCTTCGGATCATAGGGAATGGTCTTCAGTACCGCCGGAGCAATGACCATGTTCGTTGCCGTGGTGTAGAGGATCGTGTATCCGTCAGCCGGCGCCTTGATCACCGCGCTGGTGCCAATCACGCCACCGGCGCCCGGCCGGTTGTCGACCACGACCGGCTGCTTCAGGGCCACCGACAGGCGTTGCGCCATCACGCGTGCCAGGGCATCGGTTCCCGATCCTGCCGACGACGCGACGATCATCTGAATCGGGCGCGAGGGCCAGGCGCCGCCCTGCGCCTGCGCTGAAGCGCACAACGCCAGCAACGCACCCGCGCCCAGCGTGGCCGCAACCAGCTTCTTCAATCGAAATGCCATTGTCATCCTCCATGTACCCGGTCTGTTGCCAATCGATCTGGCCCGCTCGCTTAACCTCAGGCCGCCATGTTTTCCTGCTTGCGCAGGAATCCCTGGTGGCCACCATTGCGATTGGGCGCGAAGCCGTTGGCCTGAAGCGTTTCTTCCACGGTGTCGTAGAACACCCCCAGCTTCAGGATTTCCCGCGTCTGCTGCGCAGTCGCGATGGGACGGCCGAATTCGCCGGCGATACGCACCAGTTGCTTGATCTGCTCGACCGTGCTCATCTTTCCCGTGCGGGTCTGGTTCCACAGCACGTCTTCGATGCCGCACCGCACGTGCAGGCCCAGGGCCATCCCGATCATGTTGATGGGCAGCACATTCAGCACCGAACTCTCCACCGTCAGCACGGCGCCATCGGGCACGGCACGCAGCATGTTGGCCAGGTTGTAGATGTTCGCCTGGTCCATGCCGCCGCTGATCGCTACCCAGTTCATCACCAGCGGCCCCTTGTAGACGCCGCGGCGAATCATCCGCTCGATCGTTTCAAAGCTGTTGATGTTGTAGCACTGGAATTCGCTCTGGATTCCGGCGGCGGTCAGGCGCCGGATATGCTCCTCGGCCCAACTGGGGTTCGAGGGCACGACCATGTCCTTGTAGGTGTCGTAGAGGTGCGGGAAGCCACGCGATACCCCCTTGAAGTCGTCGACGCCGGCGTGCTCCGTCACGTTCATCTGCGCCGTGTTGACGGTCACCGTCACCTGGTCGGGTTTCGGATCGAGTTCGGCCAGCATATGGCGCGTGTCATCGTCCAGCCATTTGGCGGCCTGCCCTTCTTCGGGAGCGAAGCTGATCGAGCCGCCCACCTGGATGACCATTTCCGGGCAAGCCTTGCGCACGCCGGCGATCAGCTCGTTGAACGTGGACAGGCGCTTGCTGCCCTTGCCGTCGGCTTCACGCACATGCAGGTGCAGCACGCGCGCACCGGCTTCGTAGCAATCCACCGCCTTCTGGATCTGGTCTTCCATCGTGACGGGAATATCTTCCGGGAAGTCGGAAGGAATCCAGCCCGGTGCATAGGGCGCGGCGGTGATGATCAGGGGCTGCTGGTTCTCGGGATACAGGTGGCCGTCAAGGAAGTTCATGGTGATGGATATCCAGGTTGCTATGCAAAGGCTGAAAAAGTCGAAACAGACAACAGCGTGCTGTCAGATGACGAAGATGGAAGAGCCCGTGGTCTTGCGGGCCTCGAGATCGCGATGCGCCTGCGCGGCGTCCTCCAGCGCATAGCGCTGGTTGATCCCGATGCGGATGCGGCCTGCCGCCACGTGGCCAAACAGCTCGTCGACGAGTTCCGCCTTTTCGGCAGGGTCGGCGATATAGTCGGCCAGGCCCGGGCGCGTCAGGAATGCCGAGCCCTTGCGGGCCAGGATGGCCGGATCGAACCCCGTGACCGGGCCCGAGGCGAAGCCCACGCACACCAGCAGGCCGCGGCGCTTGAGCGAGTCCAGCGAGGACATGAAGGTGTCCTTGCCTACGCTGTCGAAGACCACGTTCACGCCCACGCCGTCCGTCAGTTCGCGCACGCGCTTCGCCACGTCCTCATGGCTGTAATTGATGGTGTGGTCGCAGCCATGGGCGCGCGCCACTTCGGCCTTGGCGTCGGTGGAAACCGTTCCGATCACCGTCAGTCCCTGGAGCTTGGCCCATTGCGAAATGATCAGCCCGGCGCCGCCTGCCGCGGCATGCAGCAGGATGGTGTCGCCGGCCTTGAACGGGTAGATCCGGCGCATCAGGTACGCCGCCGACAAGCCCCGCATGGTCATGGCCGCCGCGACTTCGCAGCTGATGGACTGCGGCAGCTTGATCAGCGGTGCGGCAGCGATAATCCGCTCCGTGCTGTAGGCACCGAGCGTGTTGGTAAAGCCCGTATAGGTCACGCGGTCGCCGACCGCCAGGTGCGTGACACCGGCGCCGACGGCTTCGATCACGCCGGAGGCCTCGTTGCCAAGGCCACTGGGTAGTGGAACCTGGTAAGTGCCGCTGCGAAAGTAGGTATCGGCAAAGTTCAGCCCTACGGCCACATGGCGCACGCGGACTTCCCCCGGCCCCGGCTCGCCCACGCTGGCGTTCTCGAAGCGAAGGACCTCGGGTCCGCCTGTTTCGTAAAATTTCACGGCTTTCGCCATGTCGTCTCCTGTTCTTTATCTGATCTGATCTGATCGTTCACCCGCGGCTTGCCGTTCAGGCGCGCCAAAGCGACAACCAATCTTCTGGCCTGGCGCGACTTTTCGCTTTGCCGATGACGTCTCGAGCTTTTCCTTTTGTGACACGCCGGCGCATGAGCATGGCTGCGCAGGCATCGCTCAAGACGGAAATGTCGACCCGCTTGCTGTGGCCGTCGCCAACGCAAAAGCGCCAGCGCGCCCTGCCACGAAATTCGGGCAGCGCGCGCTGGCGCTCGTATGTGATGCGGGAGCCCTGCTCTGCTCCCGGCTGGCTCAGAAGATGTGGCGAATACCCACGGCAGCGCCGACCATCGACGTCTTGCCATTCGGCAGCGCGTAGCTGTTCAGCGTCAGGCTGGTGGCATAGTTGCTTGCGGCCGATTCCATGGCCAGGCCGGCGTTCCTGGAGTAGGCCGCAGTCAGGTACAAGTCAGTACGCTTCGAGAACGAATAGTCGGCGATCAGCGCGATCTGCCACGGATTGGCGACGCCGGTGTTGCCGCCGATATTCTTTACGTTCTGATAGTCATACTCGAGCGTGAAGTCCAGCGCGGAAGACAAGCGGTATTGACCGCCAATCCAGTAGAAGTCGTCGCGCAGAATCAGCGTACCGTTCTGGTTCTTGTTCTGGCCCCAGCGGTAGCCACCCATGATCTTTGCCGTGTCATTGAAGGCAAAGCTGCCCATGACCGCCGCCTTCTTGAAAGCACCGTTGCCGGTCGCCATCGTCGGATTCCACTGGTCATAGGCGACACCTACGCCGAAGGGCCCCGAAAGGTAGCTCACGCCGGCACCATAGGCCGAGTCGCGACGGAACTGGCCTGGCACCTCGCCATTGCCGCCCGCACCCGGAACCGTCGCGATGACTTGCGGCAGTGCCGTGCCGACGCCGAACGACCAGTTTGCCATGACGGTCAGGCCGCCGAACGTGCCCGTATACTTCGCGGTGTTGTCCTCGCGGAAGTTGCCGCCGGCGATCACGCCAACGGGCTCATACTGCGTGGCGTAGCGCGCTGGCACAAAGTTGGCCAGCGTGGAGAACATGGAATGGTACTGCCGGCCGAAGGTGAACTGGCCATAGGGCGCAGTCAGGCCAGCGAAGGCCTGGCGACCAAACAGCCGTCCGCCCTGCTGCATGGTGCCGGTATCGGAATTGAAGCCACTCTCCAGAACGAAAATCGACTTCAATCCGCCGCCCAGGTCTTCCGTGCCACGCAAGCCCCAGCGAGAACCCGAGTAGCCGCCAGCGTCCTCGCGGATCACCTTGCCGCCCTGCCCCGGATTGAAGTTATTGCTCGCCGACGGCACCGCTCCGACGTGGTTGACGTACTCGACGTTCACGTCTACCACGCCATACAACGTCACGCTGGATTGCGCCTGCACCGCTCCGCAGGCGCATGCCGCCGCCAGGCCAATCATCGTCTTCCTCATTACCTTGTCTCCTCTGCCCTTGTCTGTTTGATTTGTCCAGCCTTCCTCGCTACGACGGGGCAATCCTACGGAACAGCGCCGTTGCCTGACGCGGCCGCGACCCGGAAGTCGCGAATTGGAAAGTCCGTGTCCTGATCAGGCAAAACCCGATGCCAGCAATGCCAAATACCGTCTGAAAAAGGCGACATGCCGGGCGATGGCAGGTGCTGCTGTTTCGCCGGCGTTGCCGGCAGGGGCTTTGGGGGGATGACTGGTTCGTCGCGCTTGGCAAGCGCCGTTGTTTCGCCGGCGTGGCCGGCTGGGGTCTCTGGTTATGACCAGGTCGTCGTTCTTGGCAGGCGCCGTTGTTTCGCAGGCGTGGCCGGCTGGGGTCTCTGGTTATGACCAGGTCGTCGTTCTTGGCAGGCGCCGCTGTTTCGCCGGCGTAGCCGGCGAGTTACTTCTTGTCCAAGCGACAAGAAGTAACCAAGAAACGCGTTTACTTGCCCTAACGGGCGAATATTGATCGTAGCGTGCGGAGAATTTCGTACGGGTATGGGCTTCAGAGAATGCCCGGCTGCCTGCCGCGTGGAGCGCGTCCGTCTGCAGGCTCTCACACAATGATTGAACCAGCCCCGAACCTGTCCGTGGCCCGACACTGCGAGCGTTATCGCATCATCGCCTACGGCTGCTGCGCGGCTCAGTAGTTGGCAAGCGGGACGACCGAAGAATCCAAGAAAATAGGGCAATCGCGAGATTGCCCTATTCCACTCAATGCCAATGATCAGCGACCGGTGCGGACGCCGGCCAGTCACCCAACCTCAATCCATACCTTTCAGTTCGATCAGCAACTCCTTCGCCGCCACACGATCGCCTTGCTTCACGTGCACGGCAGCAATCTCGCAGTCGCGCTCGGCCGCGATATGGGTTTCCATCTTCATCGCCTCCAGCGCCAGCAGCGTCGTGCCAGCCGCGACCTTTTGCCCCGGCTGGACTGCCACCGTCACGATCGAGCCCGGCATCGGCGCGGCAATATGCAGTGGATTGTCGGGATCCGCAACGTTCCTGCTCTGGCGCGCCGGACCGGCTTGCGCGGCGCTGCGCTGTTCGATCACCGCCGTGCGCGACTGTCCGTTCAGCTCGAACTGGACCTTGATGTTGCCCTCTTCGGCATCGGGATGCGTGCCCTGCAGCGAGACCAGCAAAGTCTTGCCCGCCGCGATATCAATGGCGACCTCTTCCTGGGGCTGCAGTCCATACAGGAAAGCCGGTGTCGGCACGACCGACGTATCGCTGAAGGTCCGCACGTGCGCGTGGTAGGCGACCGCCTGCTTGGGGTACATCAGGTAAGACGCAAGCTGCCGATCGTCAATCGACTGTTCGCACGCCGCTTCCGCCTCGGCGCGTGCGGCATCGAGGTCCACTGCCGGGATCTGGTCGCCGGGCCGGTAAGGCGCGGGCGGCTCGCCGCGCAGGACTTTGCGCGAGAGGTCCGCCGGGAAACCATCGGGCGGGAAGCCCAGTTCGCCCTTGAACAGCGATACCACCGACTCGGGGAACGCAATCTCCTTGGCCGGATCGCAGACATCGGCGGCACTCATGTCGTTGGCCACCATCATCAGCGCCATGTCGCCGACCACCTTGGACGTCGGCGTGACCTTGACGATGTCGCCGAACATCTTGTTGACATCGGCATACGCGCGCGACACCTCGGTCCAGCGATGCTCGATGCCGAGCGAGCGGGCCTGCTCGCGCAGGTTCGTGTACTGGCCACCGGGCATCTCGTGGCGGTAGACATCAGCCGTGCCGGCGCGGATCTCCGATTCGAACGGCGCGTAGTAACGACGCACGCCCTCCCAGTACATCGACGCTTCGTGCAGGCGCTCCAGGTCGAGACCGGGGTCGCGCTCGCTGCCGGCCAGCGCCGCGGCAATGCTCGACAGGTTCGGTTGCGAGGTGAGCCCGCTCATGGCATCGAGCGCGCCATCGACGGCATCGCAGCCGGCGCCGATGGCGGCAAGGGCCGAGGCAGCCGAAATACCGCTGGTATCGTGCGTATGGAAATGCACCGGCAGGCCCGTCTCGTCCTTGAGCGCCTTCACCAGCGCGGCCGCAGCCTGCGGACGGCAAATGCCCGCCATGTCCTTGATGCCCAGCACGTGCACGCCGGCCGCCTGCAGTTCGCGCGCGATGCCGACGTAGTACTTCAGGTCGTACTTGGGACGCGAGCCGTCGAAAATGTCGCCCGTGTAGCAGATCGCGCCTTCGCACAGCGCCCCGCTCTCGCCCACGGCGTCGATGGCCACGCGCATGTTTCGCACCCAGTTCAACGAATCGAACACGCGGAACACGTCCACGCCGGCGCTGGCGGCCTGGCGGACAAAGAACTTCACCACGTTGTCCGCGTAGTTGGTGTACCCGACCGCGTTCGAGCCGCGCAGCAGCATCTGGAACAGGATGTTGGGAACGCGCTCGCGCAGTTGCTCGAGACGCTGCCACGGGTCTTCCTTAAGGAAGCGCAGCGCCACGTCGAAGGTGGCGCCGCCCCAGCACTCCATCGAGAACAGTTGCGGCAGTTCGCGCGCGTAGAACGGTGCGATCGGCAGCATGTCCGCGGTGCGCATGCGCGTGGCGAACAGCGACTGGTGCGCATCGCGCATGGTCGTGTCGGTCAGCAGCACGCGCTTCTGTTCCAGCATCCAACGCGAGAATTTCTCCGCGCCGAGTTCGCGCAAGAGGTCACGCGTGCCCGTTGGAAGCGCCCCGGCGGTATCCATCGCGGGCAGCACCGGGCTCGGCAACGGCAGCGGCGGCAGCGAGCGGCCGTTGATTTCCGGATGCCCGTTGACGCACACATCGCCGAGATAGCGCAGCAGCTTGGTCGCTCGGTCCTGCCGCTTGGCGAAGGCCAGCAGTTCCGGCGTCTTGTCGATAAAGCGCGTCGTGACCTCGCCCGAGCGGAAAGCCTGATGGTTGATGACGTTCTCGAGGAACTGCAGGTTGCACGCGACGCCGCGGATGCGGAATTCGCGCAACGCGCGATCCATGCGCCGGATCGACTCGGGGGCAGTCGGCGCCCAGGTGGTGACCTTGACCAGCAGCGAATCGTAGTAAGGCGTGATCACGGCACCGCCGTAGGCCGTACCGGCGTCCAGCCGCACGCCGAAGCCCGCCGCGCTACGGTAGGCGGAGAGCCTGCCATAGTCCGGCAGGAACCCGTTCTCGGGATCTTCGGTCGTGATCCGGCATTGCAGGGCATGCCCGTTCAGCGAGATGCCCGCCTGCTCCGGCACGCCGGCCGCGCGCACGACGATCTTGCCGTCGGCATCGCGCGTGTTCTCGGTCATGCCGATATGGCCGCCCTCGGTGATGCGGATCTGCGCCTTGACGATATCGACGCCGGTGACCATCTCGGTGACCGTGTGCTCGACCTGGATGCGCGGGTTGACTTCGATGAAATAGAACTGGCCCGAATCGGCATCCATCAGGAATTCGATCGTGCCGGCATGCGTGTAGCCGACCGCGCGCATCAGCCGCATGGCCGCGTCGCACAGTTCGGCCCGGCCGGCGTCGTCGAGGTACGGCGCCGGCGCGCGCTCCACCACCTTCTGGTTGCGACGCTGCACGGTACAGTCGCGTTCGTACAGGTGCACCAGGTTGCCGTGCGTATCGCCCAGCGCCTGCACTTCCACATGGCGCGCGTTGCGCACCAGTTTCTCGACATAGACCTCATCGTTGCCGAATGCGGCCAACGCCTCGCGGCGTGCGGCCGGCAGCAAGGTCTCCAGATCCTGTTCGTTCTCCAGCATGCGCATGCCGCGCCCGCCGCCACCCCAGCTCGCCTTGAGCATCAGCGGGTAGCCGACGTCGGCCGCCAGGCGCTTGCACTCGTCCAGGTCATGCGGCAACGGATCGGTCGCCGGCATCACCGGCACGCCCGCCTCGATCGCCGCGTTGCGCGCCGCCACCTTGTTCCCCAGCTTGCGCATGACGTCCGGCGACGGGCCGATCCAGCGGATGCCGGCGTCCATCACCGCTTGTGCGAAATCCGGGTTCTCCGAGAGAAAACCATAGCCCGGGTGAATGGCATCCACCTTCGCCTGGCGGGCGATGCGCAGGATGTCGTCAATGTCGAGGTAGGCCGCCAGCGGCTTCTTGCCCTCGCCAACCAGATAGCTTTCGTCTGCCTTGAAGCGATGGAGCGCGAGGCGGTCTTCCTTCGAATAGATCGCCACGGTCCGGATATTCATCTCGGCCGCGGCGCGCATCACGCGGATCGCGATCTCGGAACGGTTGGCAATCAGCAGGGATTTGATTGGGGTGTAGTTCATGGGGCGAATAGAAAGCGGTTAGGAAGACGCAGCCTCCACCTGTCGGCGGGCCAAAGCGAAGGGAGCTTTATTCGTGACGGGCAAAGGGCGTGTGCGAATCCATCCAGTCGTGGTGTCCCCTGCCGACGGCCCAGGCCCAATGGGAACGCCGGGGAAGCGCCTCGGCGCGATGTCCGCCTTCGCCCCGTGCCTGGCCTTGCAGCTTGCTTCCCTCGGCGGCGGCCTCGTGCTCCCCGCCTGCTTCGATCTCTCCGTAATACGTCACCGTGTACTCCTCCTCAAACGCTTGCCGCCATTGCAATGGCGATTTCAATACGAGATTTGCGGGCGCGATTTCCTCCGCCCCAGTTGTATGCCGACATCGCAAGAAGCGCACCAACGCCGTGCGGCATGTCTAAACCATTGTTTTTATTTGGAATTGCAGTGCCGACGCGCGATGACGATTTCATCATCGGATTTCATAATTGCAACTATGAAATCCGATGAAACGACTGGTCGACGGCATTCGTGTGACATAACCGGCATGTGCCGGCCATTGCTACCAACGAAGAGATGGCTTCTAATCCTCCAGATTAGGCAGGAACAGAACCGAGCGAAACCACACCAGCGACTACAATCGCGGGCACGTTTTCCCTATGCCACACCTTTAAATCGCCACGCCCCATGCACGCAAATCAGCACGCCGAATTTCTCGCCTTCGCCGGCCGCCTGGCCGATGCAGCCAGCGCTGTCACGCTGGCCCATTTTCGTGCACCGTTGGAAGTGGTGGACAAAGGCGCCGCACGCTTCGACCCCGTTACCGTCGCGGACCGGGAAGCCGAGCGCGCCATGCGCGACCTGATCCGAAGTAGCTATCCCAACCACGGCATCCTTGGCGAAGAGGAACAGCGGGTCGCCGGGACCGAGCCGTTCTCCTGGGTACTCGATCCGATCGACGGGACCCGCGCATTCATTACCGGCCTGCCGCTCTGGGGAACGCTGATCGCACTCAATGATGGCCAGCATCCGGTACTGGGCATCATGGACCAGCCGTTCACGCGCGAGCGCTTCTCGGGCGACGGCAACCAGGCCTGGCTGAATGGCAAGCCATTGCGGGTGCGGCCCTGCCAGTCGTTGTCGGAGGCCAAGCTGCTCTGCACCACGCCCGACATGTTCGAGGCCGGCGTGCAATGGGACGCTTTCCAGCGCGTGGCGCGGGCAGCCAGGATGCAGCGATACGGCGGGGATTGCTACGGATACTGCATGGTTGCAGCGGGCCAGGTCGACGCCGTGGTCGAGGCGGGACTGCAGCCTTATGACGTGCAGGCCCTGATCCCGATCATCGAAGGCGCCGGCGGGATCATGACGAGCTGGACCGGCGGCGACCCCCAACATGGCGGAGCCGTGGTCGCTTGTGGCGACGCCCGCGTGCATGAGGAAATCCTTCGGCTGCTCAACGGGTAAGGCTGGGGAACGCGCGTTACCGCCTGTCGGCGGCTCCTTCAGCGTCGGGCTTGCGGAAGTGTTCCTGGACAAGCCTGGCAGCGGCTTCCCAGAGCGCCGGCGCACCGCGTTCGATCGGCGGCTGGCAGCGCGCGATGACCTGTTCTTCGGTGACTTCGCACTCGACCCAGGTACCGCCTTCCGTCGCCGCGTTGTGGAGCATCGGCTGAAACCTGTCCAAGGCCTTGGCGAACCTTGCGTCGTCGCTTTCGCCGGCTTCGAACTCGAACCAGAGATCGCGAAACTCCGCCGCCTGCGCTTGCGGCAACAACGAGAAGATGCGCTCGGCCGCCAGTTGCTCACGTTCCGCCTGGCCGGCATGGGTCGAGGGGACATGGAACGGCACATCGCCCGCATCGATCTCGACAATATCGTGGATCAACAGCATCTTGACGACGCGAGGCACATCGACGGGCGCTGCCGCATGCTCCGACAGGACCAGGGCGTACATGGCGAGATGCCAGGAATGCTCGGCACTGTTCTCGCGGCGCGACTGGTCAATCAGCGGCGACAGCCGTACCACGCTCTTCAGCTTGTCGATCTCGCGGAGGAAGGACAGCTGGCGTACCAGATTGGACGGGTTCACGGTGGAATACAGGGGCGGGGGTGGTGAGGCAAGTCTAGCAGGCGACCGTCCCGGCCACCGGCCACCGGCCACCGTCGACCCGGCTCAGGTCAGCTGCCGCGCCATGTAATGGGTTCGCTCTCCGAAGCTGCGCAGCACGGCCAGCGGCAATTGCGTTTCCCGTACCAGGCTGTCGACCGCGGTCAGGGTGAAGCCGTGGCGCGCGAAGAAGCCCGGGTGCTGGTTCGTCAGCACGGCGGCATTGAGGCAGCCACCGGCCCTGGCTCGCATCAGCAAGGCGCTGACGATATACGTGGCCAGCCGTCGTCCGCGGAATTCGGGCAGGACCGCGACGGTATGCACGGCCAGCGTGCGGCCGTATTGTTCGCCGTACGCGCAGCCGATGATCTGGCCATTGAGTTCCGCCACATGGAACAGCCGGGGCATGTCACTTGCCTCGGCGAGCGTCACGCCACATTGGGTCAGTACATGCGCAATGATCGCCAGGTCATTGGCCAAAGCAGCCCGCAGGCGAACGTCTCTTGTCATCTTGCATGCTGCGTGGTGGTAGCTCGCCCCTGCCCTGGCGCCGTTCCGGCGACCGTCTTGAGGGGGAACCGCGAAATGAGAAAACTATGCCGCCGGCGGGCCGGACTGTCATCACCCGAGTGAGTCGATTGGCGCTTCCGTTGGCTGGCGGCGCCGCATGGCGCGGCGCGCACTTGGCGCATTCAATGTGCGAATTTAAGGGTTATCCCTATCGCATCAATCCCATTTTTTGGGACTGATGGTTTTGATTTTTGGGAATGAAGTCCTATTCTTCGTCCCTATGCTGAATGCTGTCGACAACCCTGGCGCCGTGACGCCCCCGACCTCCACGCCTGGCGAATCCGGCCAGCCCGCGGGCGGCGCCGATCGCGTGCTGTTCGTGCTGGCGGCGCTGGCACAGCATGGCGCACCGATCTCGGTGCGCGAGCTCGTTGCCAAGACCGGACTGCCCAAGAGCACGCTCTACCGCCAGTTGCTGATGCTCAAGCGCTGGGGCTTTGTGCTGGAGTCCGACGGCGAATACGCGCCGGGCCCGATCAGCCTGCAACTGGCGCTCGGCTTTGACATGGCTTCGCACCTGGCCCGCGAAGCCCTGCCCGATATGCGGCTGCTGGCCCAGCAGTCCGATGAAAGCGTGGGTCTGGTCGTCGCCGTCAAGGATCACGCCGTGTGCCTGGAGATGGTGGAAAGCCGCCAGTCGCTGCGCTGCTCGTTCGAAAAGGGCCGCGGCGTGCCGCTGCGCGCCGGTGCATCGGCCAAGTCGCTGCTGGCGTTCATGCGCGACGAAGCGCGCGAGCGTCTTGTCCATGCCCTGTGCGCACCGGACGAAGCCGAAGGGCTGCTGGCCGAACTGAGCGCGATTCGCCAGACCGGCTACGCCGTCAGCGAAGGCGCGGTGGATCCGGGAGTCTGGGGCGTGAGCGCCCCGCTCTTCTCGCGCCGCGGCAAGGCTGACGCGCTGGGCTCCATCACGCTGATGGTGCCGGCCACACGACGGCAAGGGCGCGAGACCGCGCTGATCGACATGACCGTGGCAGCAGCCATGCGAATTTCCGCGCGGCTGCAGTCTTACTGAAAACACCACGCAACTTATTACCGCCGCCGTCGATACACCCCTGCGACGGTTGCCCCCTGTTCCCGAGAAAAAGGAGACCTCCATGAACCTTCGTCGCAAATGCCTGATGGCCGGCCTGACGGCCCTGATCGGCCTGACTTTCGGTGCCGCCGCCCACGCCGAGGACAGCGCCGTGCTGCGCGTTGCCACCGACGCCACCTTCCCCCCGATGGAATTCGTCGAGAACGGCAAGCGCACCGGCTTTGACGTGGAACTCGTCGAGGCCATGGCCAAGGTCATGGGCAAGAAGGTGGAGTGGACCGATATCGACTTCAAGGGCCTGGTCCCGGGACTGGTCTCGCGCCGCTTCGACATGGCCGTGTCCGGCATCTACATCACCCCCGAGCGCCGCAAGGTGGTGGACTTTACCGAGCCCTACTACACCGGCGGCCTGGTGGCACTGGTCAAGAGCAGCAACACCTCCATCCATACCCCGGCCGACCTGAACGGCAAGAAAGTCAGCGTGCAGGTGGGCACCAAGTCGGTCAGCTTCCTGCGCGACACGTATCCGAAGGTGGAGCGCGTGGAGGTGGAGAAGAACCAGGAAATGTTCAACCTGGTCGAGATCGGCCGTGCCGACGCCGCCGTGACCGGCAAGCCGGCCGCGATGCAGTACGTCAAGACCCGCGGTGGCCTGCGCATGGTGGAGCAGCCGCTGACCACCGAGGAATACGGCATGGCCGTGCGCAAGGACACGCCCGAACTGACCCGCGCCCTCAATGCCGCGCTGGCCAAGGTGAAGGCCGATGGCACCTACGCCAAGCTGACCCAGAAGTGGTTCGGCGCCGCCGCCAACGCAGCCGCCAAATAAGCCGCGCGGATCATCATCATGGAACTGGATTTTTCTCCTGTCTTTGCCGGCTGGCCTGACATCCTCCACGGCGCCATCGTCACCGTGGAGGTGACCGCCTGCGCGCTGGTGCTTGGCTGCATCATGGGACTGCTGGTCGGCATCGGCCGCCTGGACCCGAAGCGTCGCTTCATCTATGGCATCTGTACGGCGTACGTGACGTTCATCCGCGGCACGCCGCTGCTGGTGCAGCTGTTCCTGCTGTTCTTCGGGCTGCCGCAATTCAACATCCTGCTGCCGGCCTTTGTGTGCGGCGTGATCGGGCTGGGCATCTATTCCGGCGCCTATGTGTCGGAAATCGTGCGCGGCGCGATCCAGTCCGTGGACAAGGGCCAGATGGAGGCGGCCCGCTCGATCGGCATGTCTTCCGGCCAGGCCATGCGCGCGGTGATCCTGCCGCAGGCCATCGTGCGGATGATTCCGCCGCTGGGCAACGAGTTCATCGCACTCATCAAGAACTCGGCACTGGTGTCGCTGCTGACCATTGCCGACCTGATGCACGAAGGCCAGAAGATCATCAGCGTGTCGTACCGGTCGCTGGAGGTCTATCTGGCGATCGCACTGGTTTATCTGATCCTGACAAGCGCGGCCGGGCTAATCCTGCAACGCGCAGAACAACGGCTGCGCATGGGAGGCATGGTGCAATGAGCGATTCCGCAATCATCCGGATCCGCAACCTGGGTAAATCGTTCGGCGGCCATACGGTCTTGCGCGGCATCGACTTCGATGTGGAGCCGTCGCAGGTCGTGGTCGTCATCGGCCCCAGCGGCTCGGGCAAGAGCACGTTCCTGCGTTGCTGCAATGGCCTGGAACAACCCGAAGCCGGCACCATCGACATCGTCGGCAAGCGGCTGGTGACCGAAGGCCAGCTGATCGGCGAACACGAGCTGAACCAGCTGCGCACGGAAGTGGGCATGGTGTTCCAGTCGTTCAACCTGTTCCCGCACCTGTCGGTGCTGCACAACGTCACGGTCGGCCCGCGCATGCTGCGCGGCGTCTCGCGCGAAGACGCCGAGCGCAAGGCGACGAGCCTGCTCGAGAAAGTCGGCCTGGCGCACAAGGCCCACGCCATGCCCGCCAGCCTCTCCGGCGGCCAGAAGCAGCGCGTGGCCATTGCCCGCGCACTGGCGATGGAACCGCGCGTGATGCTGTTCGACGAGCCGACCTCGGCACTGGACCCGGAACTGGTCGGCGAAGTGCTGCAGGTGATGAAGGTGCTGGCCGCCGAAGGCATGACCATGGTGGTGGTCACGCATGAAATGGGCTTTGCCCGCGAAGTGGCCGATGTGGTGGTGGTCATGGACGGCGGCGGCATCATCGAGGCCGGCCCGCCATCGGTCATCTTCTCGGCGCCGACGCAGGAACGCACACGCGGCTTCCTGCAGGCTGTGCTGACGCGGGCGTGAGGATGGCTGTGTCCCAGAATCTCTGGCAGGGCCGCGTCGATAGCGGCGAGCGTGGCGACACCACGCGCCTGTTCCGCATCGTGCATGCATTGCAAACGGCAGACCTGACACCCCTGGGCGGCGCGCCGGTGCTGCTGGGCTTCAGTTGCGATGCCGGCGTGCTGCGCAACCAGGGCCGCCCCGGTGCCGCGCAAGGTCCGGACGCCATCCGCCGCGCGCTGGCCAACGTCCCGGCACACGGACTGCCGGCCTTGTACGACGCCGGCAATGTCGGATGTGAAGACGGCGACCTGGAATCGGCCCAGCTCGCGCTGGCGCAAACCGTGCGCGCCGTGCTGGCGCGCGGCGGGCTTCCGCTGGTGCTGGGTGGCGGCCACGAAGTGGCCTGGGGCACGTGGCAAGGGCTGCGCGCGCATCTGGACGCACAGGACGATGGCGGGCGTGTGCTCATCATCAATATCGACGCCCACTTCGACCTGCGCACCAGCCGGCCCGCAAGCTCCGGCACACCGTTCGACCAGATCGCCAACGCCTGCGCAGAACGCGGACAGCCGTTCGACTACGTCTGCCTGGGCGTCAGCCGCCTCAGCAACACGCCGGCGCTTTTCGGCCGCGCCGATGCATTGGGCGTCTGCTATGTGGAAGACGTCGACATGCAGGAGCGTCACCTGCCATCGCGCCTGGCGGAGCTGGAAGCGCGCATCGCTGCCACCGACCACGTGTACCTGACCATCGACCTCGACGCATTGCCGGCGGCCGTGATGCCGGGCGTGTCGGCACCAGCCCCCTATGGCGTGCCGCTATCCGTGGTGGAGGAAGTGGCCTTGCTCGCCCGCCGCAGCGGCAAGCTGCGCGTCGCCGACCTGGCGGAATACAACCCCCAATATGACCGCGACCACCTCGGTGCCCGCGTGGCCGCACGCCTGGCTTGGCGGCTGTTTGGCTGACAACGCCACCGGGGGGTCGGAATCCGCACTGCAATAAGTACAAGCGCGGCCGGCGGCCAAGGCGCGTGGTCTGGCGATGGTCCTGTTGTTTGCGCTGCAATACGGGTATATCGCTAGCGCGGCGCGCTGACCGGCCTGCCTATACTGGCAGGCAAACCGGGCACCGACAGGGAACTGTCCGCGCTGCGCTCTGAATTCTCTGCAGGCATCGGCGGCTTTCGCTTCGGATGCACTCCGCTTGCCTGCCCACGGGCCATGAACATGGAGAAGGGCATGCCCAACGAACAATTTTTAGCGACCCAGGAAACACGCCGCTCGGGCTTGCAGGCCCTGCGCGCGGCGCTGCTTCAGGTCCACAAGGAAGTCATCGGCTACGACCGCGGCCAGTATGAGCGCCTGAACGGCCCCATCCCCGCAGGCTTGTTCGTGCAGCGGGTGACAGAAGACAGTTTCTTTCGCTGGCTTGACCCGCTGTCGCGCCTGATCATCGAGATCGACGAAGAACTGGAGTCACCCGAACACCACGATGAAACCTGCCGCGCCGTCGCGCGTGCCGCCGAAAGGCTGTTCAGTGAAAAGGGGGATGGCGCGTTCCGCAAGCGATATCAGGAGGCGCTGCAGGATGAATCCGGCGTCATCGTGGCGCATGGCCGCTTGATGTCCGTCATCGGACAGTTGCGGCAGTTGCCTTAGGCCTTGCTCCGCGACGGCTTCTTCTGCTGTCGCAACACCTCGGCATCCACTGCAACCGGATCACTGGCCGGAAAGGTCTCTTTGAGGGCCTCGTCCAGGTCACGCTCGATCTGGTCGTCAGGCATCGCTGGCGCGGGCTTGTCATGCGTGCGGCCAGGCTTCGGCGCATTGGCTGGTACTCGTGTGCTCATGGCAACACTCCTTTTTTGGCGGCCTGGGTAAGCATCCTTTACGGCGTCCGCGTCGGGCTCAGCGCCCGTGTCCGCCGTGTGAACCGCCGCCGCGCCCGCCCCCACGGCCACCGCCATGCCAGCCTCCACCGCCACCGCCGCCATGCCAGCCTCCACCGTGACCGTGCCAGCCGCCGCCGTGGCCGCCATACCAGCAGCATCGCCCGCCGCCGTAGACGTACGCAAAGCTGCCATAGTAGCCACCATAGCCCGGACCGTAATAAGGGTAGCCAGGCGTCACGGGATATCCGCTGTAGTACGGCGAGCCAGCCGGATAAGCCGGATAAGCCGGATAGGTGCTGTCGTAATAGTCCGGATACACCGCGCATCCCGCCAATAGCGCGGCCACGGCTGCTGCTGTGAAAATCCTGTTGACCATGTATCGCATGATCCATCCAAAGCCTGCTTGCGGGCCGGATTGTCCGCCTTGTCCCTGTTAGACAGGCTGCGCCCCGGGTCGATTCCCCCAAGCGTCCTTCCTGCCCGAGAATTCCCCGACTTGGTGTCCAAAGACACAATTCCTGAACCAATTTAGGACTTATCCGATTTTCGAATGAGAACTAACGGAATAGATTTGCCGGGCACCCATCCCGCGGGTGCCCCGACGAGCCAGGGCCCCCCTTCCTGGTTCCTTGCCCTGCCACGATGGTTCCCGCCGTCGTGGCATTTTTTTTGAGCCAGTTGGTCTCAGCCCGGCGTCTGGAGTCCCTGCTCCACCATATCGATCAAACGCTGCCCTAGCCCCTCGGCTTGCGCCGGCTCCCTTCCGCGCAAGGGCCCATCGAGCAACAGCATGGATAGGCCGTGCACCGCTGACCAGGCCAGGTATTCGGCGCCGGGACGGCGCCGGGCAGGCAGGATTCCAGCATCGACCATCTGATCCAGCGCAGCCGACAACAATTCAAAGGGATTTAGCCCGCTGTCGCCCGCTTTCGCCGGGTCGGCATCGGTCTCCACATCGTCCGGTACGGAAAACGCTGTTCGGAACAACCCGGGTTCGGCAAGGGCAAAACGCAGATAGCCGGTGCCGACCGCACGCAGCCTGGCGCGAGCCAGCGCCGCCGAGCTGCTGCCGGGGCGGATATCGCCCATTTCGGCTTCCATGGCCACGGCCAGCGCGGATAGCGCCGCCGCGCGCACGGCCTGCAACAAATCCTGCCGGCTCGAAAAATGCCGGTAGGCCGCGTTGGGCACCACGCCAACGCGACGCGTGGCTTCGCGCAGGACGATGGCATCTGGTCCCCCTTCGCGCGCCAGGGCGATGCCGGCCTCCAGCAGCGCGCGGCGCAGGTCGCCATGGCGATACGTCGCGCGGGCCGGCGTAGGTGAAGCAATCCGGCTCATGATTTCCCCCAGTACATGCTGTTCTTATCTTGCCCTGCCAATAGTGAACAGTGTACACAATAGATGCAACGGCGCTGTTCCGGTGCTGCGGCTAGAGGATCGGCGCAAACAGCTTCGCCACATGCATCGCGACGCGCAACGGCGCCGGGGCCCTGAGAAACTCTTCGACGCCGATCCGCCGCGCCTGGGCGAAATCTGCCTCCAGCATCTCGGCGACCTGGCCGGCAAACGACCGATCAGCGGTCATGACCATCAGCTCGAAGTTCAGCCGGAATGAGCGGTTGTCCAGGTTCGCCGTGCCAATTGCTGCGGCGTCGTCGTCGATCAGGATGACCTTCTGGTGGAGAAAGCCCGGCTGGTAGCGGTACAGCTTGATGCCGGCGGTCACCGCCTGGTGCGCGTAAAGCGTGGACGCGGCAAAGACTACGAGATGATCCGGCCGCGCCGGGATCAGGATGCGGACATCCACTCCGCGCAGAACAGCCAGCCGCAGCACGGCGAAGACCGCCTCGTCCGGGACGAAGTAAGGCGACGTGATCCAGACCCTGTGCTTCGCCGCCTGGATCGCCTCGACAAAGAACAGCGAGCACGTTTCCTGCGCATCAGCGGGACCGGTCGGCACCACCTGGCAGGTCATGCGGCCGACCTCGTCCGGCGGCGGCATCAGCAGGTACGGCACTTCGCGCGCGGCCCAGTACCAGTCCTCGGCGAACGCCATCTGCAGGTCCAGCACGGCACTGCCACGCACGCTGATATGGGTGTCGCGCCACGGCGCCAGCGGCGGCCGCAGGCCAAGATATTCCACGCCCACGTTGTGCCCGCCGACGAACGCCTGCGCGCCATCGACGATGACAAGCTTGCGGTGGTTGCGGAAATTGAGCTGGAAGCGGTTGACAAAGCCACGGTGAGTGGAGAACGCACGCGCCTCCACGCCGGCGGCCAGCAACGTTTTCACGTAGCCGCGCGGCAGGGCGTGGCATCCGATGCTGTCATAGAGAAAGTAGACCTTGACGCCCGCCTGCGCGCGCTCGCACAGCAGCGCCTGGAGGCGCCGGCCAAGCACGTCGTCGTGGACGATGAAGAACTGGACGATCACCACCTGCGTGGCGGCCGCCACCGCCTTGAAAATGGCTTCAAACGTGGCCGTGCCATTGACCAGCAGCCGCACATCGTTATTGGCCAGGCAAGGCATGCCGGTCAGCCGCGGCAGCGCGCGCATGCAGACCTGCTCCGGCGCATGCACCACGCAGGCGCTGCGCGCCTCACGGTCCGCGGGCGTCATGCCGTGGCGGATCTCCCGCAGCCGGTCGTCGTTGAACCGGCGCGCGTTGACGTAGCCGGCGAACCGGCTCCTGCCGAAGATCAGGTAGGGCACCAGCGCGAAATACGGCATCATCACCAGCGACCCTGCCCAGGCGATCGCGCCCGGCGCCGTACGCACCGTCATGACGGCGTGCAAGGCGGCCAGTACGCCGATGATGTGGAATATCAGGATGACCGTCGCGACAACGCTCGCGCTTAGCATCTGCAGGCTTCCCAGGTTCTCACCATGCGGAACCGGATCACGATAAGCCCTATTTTGGCACAGCAAAGTGCCGGCCGCGGCGCCGACGCCCAACCGAGCCCCGCCTCCCCCACGTGAAAAGCGCGCAACGCAATCCGGCGCCGCTTCTGCGCTACCTCAATTTTCCGGCTGGAATCGGATTTGTCCGATTGTTATGCGCCGTTTGCCTTTATACGCTCTCGAATCAATGCCTTTCGGCAATCCCGACCTCCAGACTCCTGCCTCCACCGTATGCCTGACCCTATGAACATCGCGCTGCTGAGCGGTCAGTCAGCGCAGCTGAAAGCCGTGCCGGACCTGCTGGCCCGCTCAGGCTTCCGATGCAATGTCTTTGCCTCGCCGCGCGCGCTCATCCAGGGCGTCAGCCTGGCTTCGTACGACATGCTGCTGATCCACGACGAACTGCCGGACACCGTTGCCATCGATGTCATCCGCACCGTGCGCTGCGCACGCTCGCGGGATCTGCCGATCATGATGCTGGGTGGCGGCGGCAGCGGCAGCGAGGAGGCACTGGTCGAGGCCCTGGACGCCGGCGCCGATGACTACCTTTGCGGGCCGCTGAGCACGCGCGTGCTGCTGGCGCGCATGGCCGCGCTGCGCCGGCGCGCGACGGGGGACCGCCAGAGACAGGGCCTGGTGGTGCGCGCGGGCCAGTACCAGCTCAACAGCGTGGGCCGCTTCGCGACGCTGAACGGCGAACGCCTCACCCTCACGCCCAAGGAATTCGACCTGGCCATGCTGCTGTTCTCCAACGCCGGGCGCGTGCTGGCCAACCGCCGCATCGAACAGGCCATCTGGCATCATGAACTGCCGCCTTTGTCGCGCGCACTGGCCGGCCTGATGTCGCGCCTGCGCAAGACCTTGCGGCTCAGTCCCGAAACTGGCATTTCGATCACGGTGGTCTACGCGCATGGCTATCGCCTGGACGTCCATGACGATGGCGGCTCCCATGCGGCTCCCCAATCCGCAATCGGGCAAACCGCCCCTCAAACTGGCCCTGACCTGACGCCGGCTATGCTGGCAGGCGGTCTGCCAGCGTCCTGAAGTCGAGTACGGCAATGCCGTTGGCCGCCCGCTTGGCCTCATGCTTGGCGGCCGCCGCCGCAGCGCCTATCTGCTGGCTGCCCACGCGCTGCCAGCCACTCACCGCCTCTGCTTCCACGCGCACCACACCGGCCGCCATCGATACCGGCGGGAAGAAAACCGGCTGACCGTTGCGATCCTCGGCGTGGATGCCGCCGGCGGCGCGGTCTGCCGGCGTGTACATGTCTCGCGCCGCATCATTGAAGCGGCGAATGGCCGCGCCCACGCGCACCGCCCAGTCCGCACTCTGGTAAAGCACCAGGAAATCGTCGCCGCCGACATGTCCCAGAAAATCGCGTGCCGGGTCGCAAGCCTCGGTGAGGATGGCTGCGGCGCCCTTGAGCATCTCGTCGCCTTCCCAGTAACCGTACTTGTCGTTGTAGGACTTGAAGTGGTTCAGGTCGACATAGCACGCGTAGAACGCATTGCCGGCTTCGATCAGCCGATCGATATGCTGGTTCAGCGGAATATTGCCTGGCAGGAAGGTCAGCGGGTTGGCGTAGCGCGCCGCCTCCATGCGGATCTCGGTGATGGCACGGACCAGGTCCGCGCCGGTGCCCAGGCCCATATAGCGTCCGTGGCTGGTGATGACAAAGCCGTCGGCCAGCGAGCGCGGGTTCTCGCCGGCCAGTATCTGCGTCATGGTTTCCAGCCCCGCATGCAGGTCGAAACAGGCGGGCTCGCAATTCGCCAGCGTAATGCAGGCCCTCTTGCCGTACAGCTCGCGATGGAATGGCGCCGCGTAGCGATCCATGAAATTCTGCCGGTTGATAATGGCCAGCGGCTTCTGGTCTTCGCTGACGATCGCCACGGCCGGCAGTTCCGGCTGCGACTGAAACACGCGCAGCACGTCGTCATTGGCCGTCCCGGGCAAGACCGCGGGGGCCGCGCGCAACAGACGACCTGCCGTGATGCCCGACCAGCCGGAACGGACCATCTGGGGAAACACCGCGATCTGACGCGACGTCAGCACCCGTCTGACCTGCGTGCCGACCCGGGCGGGCGGCTCGGCCTCCGGCCGGCCAAGGTAGTAGCCCTGCGCACCCGCCACGCCGAGGTCGCGGACTACGGCCAGCTCGTCTTCGTCCTCGATGCCTTCGGCGATCACACGGCCGCCAAATGCCCCCATCATCCGCAATACGCCGCGCAGGATCTCCAGCCGCCGCGAACAGGAGGCGACGCCGCGGACCAGCGACTTGTCGATCTTCACGAACTGCGGAGACAGGTGGGCCAGCAGGTCGAGGTTTGCATGCCCGGTGCCGAAGTCATCCAGCGCGTATTGCATGCCGAGTTCGCGCAGCACGGCCATGGCCTGCCCGAAGGTGGCCGCATCGCCGATCGGCGTCTGTTCCGTGACCTCGATCACGATGCGTGCCGGCGCGACACCGGCACCGATCAGCATGGAAAAGCCGCTGCCGCGTCCCGCGAGCAAATGGCGCAGGGTAAGCGGGCTGAAATTGAGAAAGAGCTTGCCCGGCAGATCGAGCACGCGCCAGGCCGCCAGCGCTGTCCGCGCGGCCTGCGTCTCCAGCGCAATGGTGCCCGCATGGCTTTGCGCCAGCCTGAACAGTGCCTCCGGACTGGCATAGGAGGAGCCGGCCGGCCCGCGGATCAGTGCTTCGTAGCCCAGTATTTCCGCCGATTCAGCCTGCACGATCGGCTGAAATACGGCGTGCAAGGGTGGCAGCGACGGCCACTGCAATGGCAAGGAACAGCCCGCCTCGGGGCGGCTATCGGAAGGCATGGCGGCAGGCGAGCCTGGCATAAAGTGACCGGAAGATTGCTGGGCAAGCGCCCGGCGCACATTTCATGACAATAATGTGACCGCAATATGACATCGAGGCACACCGCCAGACCGTCACGCCAGCGTCACATTCCTGTTCGACTATCCGTGCCGGCCGAGGCTCGCGCACTCCACGCCTTCCATAAGCGCGATTGCCCGGCCTGGGTCAGCAACGTCCGGGATCCCGGTGTCAGCGGCAGTGCCAGCAGCACCTGCGCGATCCGACGGACAGGTCATGCGGGCACCATGCCCGCCGGAGTCGTATTCGTGTTGCAATCACTCAAGTTGTTCCGTCCGACAGGCCGTGTCCACCGGGCATCGCGATTTGCGCGCCTGCCATTGCTGGCGCGACTGTGCGCAGCGTTCGCGCTGGTGTACTTGTTCGGCGCCGCGGTCGGCGTGACCGGCATTGTGAATCTCATTGACTTGCGCCAGCGCAGTGACGCCCTGTATCGACAGGACATGCACGGCGCGATCTCCGCCGAGCGCGCGCAATCGGCACTGGCCCGGCTCGGCCGCGCCCAGTTGTCGATAACCATGGCGACCAGTGGTACAGAGCGCGATGAAGCCGCCGCCGACATCGATGCCGCGCTGGGCCGGCTCGATGCGGCGCTCGACGGTATCCGGCACGCCGCACCGGCTCAGGCCGAGCGCTTGCAGCCCGAACGCGTTCAGGCGGGCAAGCTGCTGCAGGCCTACGTTGCACTGGTGCGGCAGCAACCGCTGGACCCGTTGCAGTTCGACAGCGCGGTTTCCGTAGATGGCCATTTTGTTGGCGAACAACTCACGAAGCTCAGCGGCATGATGGAAGATACGCGCGCGCGCCAGGAGCGGCAGGCTGCCGACACCATGGCCAGCGTGGGCTCGCGCCAGGCCGCGGCGCAGGCGCTGATGATCGGCCTGCTGGCCGCGAGCCTGTTCGCTGCCGCCGGTCTGGCATGGGTTGCCGCGCGCAGCCTCACCACCGAGCTTGGCGGCGAACCGGCGGACGCTGCGGGGGCCGCCACGCGCATTGCGGCCGGCGATCTGACCGGCGCCATCCGTCTGCGCAACGGTGACGCGCACAGCGTGCTGGGCCTGCTGTCGCGCATGCGCGACCAATTGGCCGGCGTGCTGGCGCGCATCCGCGATTCCGCCGCGGACATCACCGCCGCCAGCGCCGGCATTGCCGCCGGCAACCACGACCTCGCGGCACGCACCACCCAGCAGGCCGCCGCGCTGGCTGAGGCGGCCGGGAGCGTGCGCCGCCTGGCCGCACTGGTCGAACAGGCCCATGCGCAGGCCACTGAATCCAGCGGCGTCGCGCAGCAAGCGCGTGAAGCAGCGAACTCCGGCTCGGCTGTCGTGCGCGAGATGAGCGGCGCCATGGAAGCCGTGCACGTGCATTCACGGCAAATCGCCGAGGTTGTCACGCTGATCGAGAGCATTGCGTTCCAGACCAACATCCTTGCGCTGAATGCTGCCGTCGAAGCTGCCCGCGCCGGCCCGGCCGGGCGCGGCTTCGCGGTGGTGGCACAGGAAGTCCGGGCATTGGCGCAGCGCAGCGCCAGCTCGGCCCGCGAAATCGGCGGCATCGTCGGCAACGCCACGCGCGAGATCGAGCGCGGTACGCAGCTGACCGCGGAAGTCGTCAACGCCATGGGGCGCATCGACGCCGCCGTGAGCCATAGCCACGAACTGGCCAGCCAACTGTGCGGACTGGCCGACGAACAGGCAATGGGCGTACGCACGGCCGGACACTCGGTCAGCCAGCTCGAACAAACCGCGCAACAAAACGCAGAGCTGGTAGATACCGTTGCCGCACAGGCGGAGCGCCTGGACGCCCTTGCAGCCGGGCTGGAACAGGACGTGGCGCGCTTCCGCTTTTAGCCGGGTGGACGCCGCAGACGTAAAGATGTGTCAGCCGGAAACATTTGACATTGAGAGGTAACCGGCATTTACGACTTCCGCGAGGAAGTTACAGATATGTTTCATTTGGGGGCGGCCGAGTTGCGCGCAGGCCGCGGGTTGCCGAGTAATCTTTGCTCACACCAACCCGATGGGTAACCCCCCAAGGAAATCATGTCCGAACGACTCATCATGCTGGACGTACCTGGCGTACTGTATTCCGACCGGTCCCAGGCCCGGCTCGGCGGGGTTCCCGACTCGGGCACCTTGCGCGATGTCCACTTCTTCGATCCCATCGCGCTGGGCTATATCCGTCGGCTCTTCGGCCTGGCCGGGGCCCGCGTGGTGGTGTCCGACGCCTGGCGACGCGGCACGCCGGCCGCCATCTTTCAACAGCTGGACCTGCAGGTCGAAGGCATGACGCCGCCGGTGGCCGGCGGTCACGGCGCAGAAATTGACGCCTACTTTGCTCGCCGCGCGCTGCCGTCTTCCTATGCGATCGTGTCTTGCGCACCGGCCGAATCGATGACCGAAGCGCAGCGCGAGCATCTGGTCAGCGTCGACCCGGCCCAGGGCCTCACGGTCGCGAACTTCCGGCAGGCGCTGGATATTCTTGGCGTGGCCTGCCCGTCCACGCTGATGCCGCCGCCGCGGCTCGACGCAGGCCTGCGGGCCAAGCTGGCCCAGTTGCAGCGGCTGGCGCGCGAAGAACCGGCCCGCTTCGATCCCCCTGTGCAGCCGGCCGCCGCCGCGGCACTGCACGCCTGAGCGCGACCTCCGCCTGCTGAAAAAAGGGTGCCGCGGCACCCTTTTTGTTGCATCGCCGCGAGGCGCCGTCAGCGTGCCCGCAGCAGCGTGGATTTGCCGAACAGGCTTTCCAGGAAGTCCACCACCAGCCTTGCCGTCTCGTTGCGCACATCGCAGGCAGGGTTGAGTTCCATCACGTCCAGCGAGGACAACCGTCCCGTATCGGCGATCATCTCCATGCACAGCTGCGTCTCGCGATAGGTCGGGCCGCCCAGCACCATCGTGCCGACGCCCGGTGCAATGGCGGAGTCGATGAAATCCACGTCGAAGCTCACATGGAGGTGCGTGTCGTCGTCCACGCCGGCCAGCGCCTGCTCCATGGTCTGGCGCATGCCGTACTCGTCGATATAGCGCATGTCGAATACCTTCAGGCCGAGCCCATGCAGCCGCAGCTTTTCCTGCGCGTCGACGCTGCGGATGCCTACTTGCCGGATTTCCTGCGGCAAGACCGCCGGAGCGTGGCCGCCAAGCATGGTCAACGGCGCAGGGCCGTCGCCGCACAGGCAGGCCACCGGCATGCCGTGCATATTGCCGGTCGGCGTGCTGGATCCGATGTTGGCATCGGCGTGCGCGTCGAGCCAGAGCACCACGAGCTTGCGGCCCGCCTGGCGACAGTGGCGCGCCACGGCGCTCACCGACCCCACCGCCAGGCAGTGGTCCCCGCCTAGCAGCACCGGCATCCTGCCCGCTTCGAGTACACGCGTGCTGGCTTCAAAGACGCCGCGGTTCCATGCCACCACTTCATCGAGGTGGCGCAAGCCCTGCACCGGCGCTGCCAGCGGATTGACCGGACCGGCAATATTGCCGTCATCGCGCACATCCAACCCCATCCTGGCGAGGGCCGGGACGATGTCGGCGATGCGCAGCGCCTCCGGCCCCATGGTGCAGCCTCGGGTGCTCGCGCCGACATCCGTCGGCGCGCCAAACAGCGTAATCGGCTTCATGGGGGGCTCCTGTGGACATTTGACCGGTAACGGTGCCCCGGGAAGAGCGCCGTCCCTGTCAGGTCTGGCAACTTGCAAGGTTCCCGATCGCTCTATGCTTCAAGGAAAGAGATCGTCTTCGTGATCGCCGCGCTCGTCGGTACTGCGCTGCTTGCCCGCGCCGTTGTCGCGAACACCATGCTTGTCGCCATTGATCGGATCCAGCACGCGATGCAGCCGCGTTTCCAGGCGTCCGCCAATCCATAGCAATGCCATGCCGAGCACCAGCGCCAGGCCCCCGACCACGTAGTAGCCCGCGCCCGCCGCCGCGCCGAGGATGGCAGACAACCAGATTGCCGCCGCAGTGGTCAGCCCCTGCGGGCGCTGGTGCGTGCCATGCCGTGCAATCACGCCCACGCCCAGGAAGCCGATGCCGGTCAGCAGGCCCTGCAGCACACGCGAGACGGCGTCCATCGGGTGTCCGGACTGCGTCACCAGGCATACCGCCGTTGCCGCGCCCAGCGATACCAGCCCCAGCGTGCGCATGCCGGCGGCCTTGCCGCGCAGGTTGCGGTCCAGGCCGATCACGGCGCCAGCGAGCAACCCCAAAAACAGGCGCAGAAAGATTTCGAAGCTGATGGTTTCCATAGGTGTTCTTGTGTCCGGTCCGACGCCGCAGGCGCTGATGCAAGCTTACCTCAGGCAACCGGGCATGACGGCCGAATGCCCTTATCATGGCAACTCGCCCCGGGTCTCCAGCGGCCCGGCCTGTACCGCCTCACCCTACCTTGCCATGCCTCATCTCGTCATCGAAATCACCGAAAACACGCGCCTCAACTGTTCGCCGGAAGAACTGCTCGACGAGGCCAACGCCGCGCTGCTGGCGTCCGGCGAATTCGGCGAGGCCGATATCAAGTCACGCTGCATCACGCTGTCCACGTTCCGCCAGGGCGTGCAGGCCGCCGAGCGCGCCTTCGTGCACGCACGGCTGTCCATCCTGGATGGCCGCGAACTGGCGGTCAGGCGCGCGCTGGGCCAGGCCGTCTGCGATGTCATCGCCGAAGCGGTACGCCCCGCCACCGCCGAAGGACAGAGCGTGCAGATCAGCGTCGAAGTCTGCGAGATGGAACGCGCCAGCTACGCCAAGCAGATCGTGGGCGGCTGACGCGTGCCGTGCCCAGATCTCGGCGCACAAAAAAGAAAGCCCGCGGCCATCGCTGGCAGCGGGCGGGGCTTCCGGGAAGACACCGGGAGCCAGTTGCCATGGGGAGCGCCCCCGCACCCATGACGCTTTGGATTCTAGACAACCACTCCTGCCGCCAGTTTGACCTGGGTTAAGTCGAAGCGAGTCTGGCGGACCGGCCGTGCCGGGCGGTGCCTGACCGGCAAAATAAAAAAGGAGCCGGCTAGCGGCTCCTTTTTCATGCGGATCAACTGGCCGTTCAGGCAGCAGCGTCCTTCAGCTTCTTCAGCGGGCGAACCTTCACCTTGACGCTGGCCGGCTTGGCCGGGAACCAACGCTCTTCACCGGTGAACGGGTCCTTGCCGAAGCGCTTCTTCTTGGCCGGCACTTGCTGCGCGGTCACCTTCAGCAGGCCCGGCAGCGTGAATTCGCCTGCGCCCTTCTTGTTCAGCGCGCTGACGATGGTGTTTTCCAGATGGGCCAGCACCGTCTTCACGGTCTTGGGTTCCAGCTCGGTCTGGGCTACCAGGTGAGCGACCAGGCTCGACTTGTTGAAGGTGTCCTTCAGCGGGCGCGGGGTCACCGCGGCAGCCGGAGCAGCCTTCTTGGCCGGCGCGGCCTTCTTGGCGGCAGCCTTCACGGGTGCCTTCGTTGCCGCGGCCTTCTTGGCAGCGGGCTTGGTTGCAGTCGTCTTCGCGGTCGGTTTCGCTTTGGTCGCCATGTCGATTTACGAGAGTTGAACAATTCAGAGCCGGACATTCGACGGCTTCGCATCGCGTTGCCAATACCCCATGCCGGCGCCACTGAATCATAGCGGAAACATCCGTGTGTCAAAGGGATTTCATGCGCGCAACGCCAAAAACCCCGTGAAAACCCGGTGTTTTGTCGCGGCTTAACCTCAGCGCGAACGCGCAGAAGCACTACGTCCCCCCACTTTCGCGCGGTCAGGCGTGTTCGGCGGCAAGAAATTCGCGGCGTGAGGAATCCCCGCCAACCCTCGTTACCCCTGTTTTTCAGGGACTATTCGCCAAGCCACGTTGCAATCAGCGGGCCGGCAACCATGGTGCCGAGGGCGATCAGCGACAAGCTTGCATCGGCGCGCGACCACTCGCGCAGCATCGCCACGAGGCCGGCGTGCATCCAGAACAGGCTCGAAACGCAGAGCAGCGAGAACAGCGCGCCAGCCGCCAGAAGTGCCACGCGCCGGTCCGCAGGGCGCTTTGGTGTCGACGGTGACAGGGATGCGGGAAACGGTCGGTGCGACATGGGCTGGACTCCTCGAACGGTTGGCGAGCATTGTCGCGAGCGGCACCTGAACGCCGGCTGAGGCATCCGTTCAGCCTGCGTTCAGCCGTTTTGATGCAAACTTCAGGCCATGAACCGCATTCGCGCATCCCGCCCTGCCTGCCCCCGCCACGCGCGCCGCCCTGTGTTCGTGCTGGCCGCGGCCACCGTTGCGCTGGCGCTCGGGATCGCCGGCCCCGCCCATGCCGACAAGGATGCCGACCGCGCCCGTGCAGCGGTGCAGTCCGGCGAAATCCTGCCGCTGTCGCGGATCCTTGAGGCGGTATCGCAGCAGTACGCCGGGGATGTCATCGGCGTAGAACTCGATCGCGACGACGGCGTCTGGCAGTACGAGGTCAAGCTGCTGCTGCCGGGCGGCTCCGTGGCCAAGCTGGAATACGATGCGCGCACCGGCGCGCTGCTCAAGGCGAAAGGCCGCAACCTCGAGCAGGCGCGCAAGCAGCCCTGACGCTTCCGGAGCCCCACATCATGCGCATCCTGCTGGTGGAAGACGAACCGACGCTCGCCGGCCAGGTCCAGGCGAGCCTGGCCGCGGCGGGCTATGCCGTCGACATGGCGGCCGACGGCCTCGACGCCTGGCACCTCGGCGCGAACGAGCCCTACGACGCGGTGGTCCTTGACCTGGGCCTGCCGCGCCTGGACGGCCTGAGCGTGCTGCGCCGCTGGCGCGCGGAACAGGTCAACGTTCCCGTGCTGATCCTCACCGCGCGCGACAGCTGGACGGAGAAGGTCGAGGGCATCGATGCCGGCGCCGACGACTACCTGGCCAAGCCCTTCCGCATGGAAGAACTGCAGGCCCGCATCCGCGCGCTGATCCGGCGCGCGCACGGCATGCCGGCTCCGGAGCTCAGCTGCGGACCTGTCCTGCTCAATCCGCGCGCCGGCACCGTGACCGTGGACGGCGCCGCCGTGGTGCTGACCGCGCACGAATTCAAGGTGCTGGACTACCTGATGCACCATCCAGGCTCGATCGTCAGCAAGACCACGCTGACCGAGCACATCTACGCCCAGGACTTCGACCGCGACAGCAACACCATCGAAGTCTTTATCGGCCGGCTGCGCCGCAAGCTCGGCGTCGACGTGATCGAAACCGTGCGCGGGCAAGGCTACCGGCTGCGCCCGCCCGCTGCCGGCGGCGTGTAAAGGAAAGCATGCGCAACTCGCTGGCGCTACGCCTGCTCGCCGTGGCCGCCGTGTGGCTGGCCGCTGCGCTCGGGGCCAGCTGGTGGATGCTGTCGACGCTATTCGAGCGGCATGTCAACGACACCTATGTCCGGCAGCTCGAGCACCAGCTCACCAGCCTGACGGCCGCGCTCGACTGGAGTCCCGATGGCCGGCTGCAGTTGACGCGCGCCCCCGCCGATCCCCGTTATGAACTCCCCTATTCCGGCGCCTACTGGCAGGCGCGCGCACCCGGTGCGCTGCTGCGTTCGCGCTCGCTGTGGGATACCGAGATGCCGGAAAAGGCCGCGCACAAAGTCGCCGGAACCCCTGCGGAAGTGCGTGCCGGGCCCAACCGTCAGTCGCTGCTGGTCGTGTCGCGCCGCATCGTGCTGGCCTCGTCCGACACGCCTGTCGACGTATCGGTTGCGCTGGACCGCACCGAGTTGCGCGCGGCACGGCGCGCCTTCAACACCATGCTGGCCTGGTCGCTGGGCGCGCTCGGCATGGGGCTGATGCTGGCGGTGGCTGCCCAGGTGCGCTTCGGGCTGGCGCCGCTCAAGCGACTTCGGCGAGCGCTGGCGGCCATGCAGGCCCGGCGCGAGCGCCGCCTCGGCGGCAAATGGCCGACCGAGGTGCAACCACTGGTCAGCGAGATCAACACGCTGCTCGATGACAACACTCAGGCGCTGGAGCGGTCGCGGCGGCAGGCGGCAGACCTGGCCCATGCCGTCAAGACGCCACTGGCGGTGCTCGCCAACGAAGCCGTCAGCCTGCCGGACCCGGCCGCCGTGGCCATAGCGCGCCAGGTGGATGCCATGCGTCGGCAAGTCGACCACCACCTGGCGCGCGCGCGCGCGGCGGGCGCCGCGGCCGCACGCGGCGAGCGCATCGAGGCAGGCCCCGCCGTGCGCGAACTGACACGCGCGCTGATGCGCCTGCATGATGCGCGCCAGCTCGACATGGACGTGGAGGGCGAAGGACACTTCGCCGGCGACCGTCAGGATCTGGTGGAAATGCTGGGGAACCTGCTCGACAACGCCTGCCAGTGGGCGCGTTCGCAGGTGCGCATCCGCCTGCATGAGGATACGGGTGCATCGGCCCTTGAAATCCTGGTGGAGGATGATGGCCCCGGCATGCCGCCCGAGGCGCGCGGGTTGGCCGCGGCCCGTTTCGGGCGCCTCGACGAAAGCGCCGCCGGCAGTGGACTTGGCCTCGCCATCGTTACCGAAATTGCCGCCATGTATGAAGGATCGCTGGAGCTGGGCACCAGCACGCTGGGCGGGCTGGCCGCGCGCCTGCGATTGCCGGCCGGCATGGCGTGAGCGACACCGCTGCAAGCTGCCGCGTCAGGACGCGCGTGCCTGCATGGCGTCGCGCGTATCCGCCGCCAGACCGCACGCGAACGCGGTTTCCGCCACCAGGAACAATGGGCCGACCAGGAGCCCGACCAGGTCATCGACGAAGGCGGGCTTGCGGCCTTCATAGTAGTGGCCGATGAACTGGATGATCCAGCCCGCGACGAACAGTCCCACGCCGGCGGCAAGCCATGCGCCCGTGGGCAGCGCCGCGAGATGCGCGCCGGCGTACACGAACAGCGCCAGGACGATCACCATGGCGAGGCCGAATCCCGCCGACAGACGCAGGTAAAACAGGCACGACAGCACGTACACCACCATGGCGGGCGTCAGATAGGCCGAGCCTTCCCCCAGCGGCATGGCGGGCCGCCCGAGCAACGTGGTGACGGCAAGCACGATCATCGGGATACCAATGAAATGCGTGGCGACGTTGCGTGCGTCGCGGTGATAAGCGGCGTAGTTGGCCAGGTGTTCGACCAGGGTTTTCATGGGGCGTCTCCTTTTACGCGGGCCCGGTGGCTACGGCAGCCCCGGCGCCTCGGCTGTGTTGTGGGTTCGGATTTATAGTAGTGGGCGGGTCCCGCGGCGTCTGTCCGATTTTTGACAGTCGGACGCGCCGCGCGGTTACGTGACAACCCGAACAGAACAAGACAGGAGGCAACATGGGCATGGCTCAGTCCCCCGGCGACACGCGCGGCCCGTCAGGCATCCCTCGCGCCACACCTGGAGGCCGCGCGGCACCTTCGCGCCCGGACGCCGCTGCCGCGCTGCACGCCAGCCCGTGGTTTGCCCAGTTGCCGGAGGCGTTGCGGCAAGCGCTTCTTGACGATGGCACCTGGCGCCGGCTGGCCGCGGGCGAAGCCCTGTTTGCGCGCGGTGACGCGTTCGACGGGCTCTATTGCGTGGCCGGCGGCACCATGCAGGTCGATGCCGCCGGAGAATCCGGCAAGGCAGCGCTGCTTGGCCTGCTGGAATCCGGCGCCTGGTTCGGCGAGATCTGCCTGTTCGACGGTCTGCCGCGCACCCACGACGCGCGCGCCGTACACGCCGCGCTGCTGTGGCATGTCCCACGCGCGAGCCTGGAGCGCCGGCTCGCGCAGCATCCAGCCTGGTGGCGCGAGTTCGGCTTGTTGCTGGCCGCCAAGACGCGCATGGTGTTCGACTATGTCGAGGAAATGCAGTTGCTGCCGCCAGCCGCGCGCATCGCCCGCCGGCTGGCCGCCATTGCGCGCGGCTATGGCAACCCGCCTCACGCTGCGGACGGCGCAGCCTCCACTACGCTACCTGCCGCCCAGACCGTGAAGATTCCGCAGGAACAGCTGGCGCAGATGCTCGGCCTGTCGCGGCAGACGGTCAACCAGGCGCTGCGCGAGCTGGAATCGCGCGGCCTGCTGCGCCTGCGGTACGGCAGCGTCGACTTGCTGGACCTTGCGGCACTCGAAGCGCTCAACTGAAACCAGTACGCGAAATGATCATGCTCGACCCCAACCGCCTCGATGCCTACCTTGATCGCCTGGGCATCGGTGCCCCGTCCTCGCCCACACTGGAAGGACTCAACGCGCTGATCGCCGCGCAGCTTGCGCACATCCCGTTCGAGAACATCGACCCGCTGCTGGGCAGCCCGGTGCGAATCGATATCGACGCCATATTCGACAAGCTCGTGACGCGCCGGCGCGGCGGCTATTGCTTCGAGCTCAACACGCTGCTCGCCGCCGCGCTGACGTCCCTGGGCTACGCCGTGACGCCGCTGGCGGCACGCGTGCGCTGGGGCGTGGCCGACACGGTGCAGACACTGGCCTCGCACATGCTGCTGCGCGTGGAAGTGGCGCATCGCAGCTATCTCGCCGATGTAGGCTTTGGCGGCCCCACGCCTTACCAGGCGCTCCCCCTGTCCGCGCCGGCCGCCAGGTCGTTCCCGTACCGCCTGGTTGCGGCGCCGGAAGACGCCATGCCCGGCGCGTTCCATTGCCAGGATATGGAAGTGCGCGGCACGGAGGGCTGGCTCAAGGTCTACCGCTTCGACTTGTCGCCGCAGCCGTGGATCGACTTCATCCCGCGCAACTGGTACATCAGCACGCATCCGGACAGCATCTTTACGCAGCGGCTTATGCTGGCCCGCACCGACGGCGACGTGCGCCTGACCCTCGCCAATGGCGAACTGGCCGAACGCGGCGCCAAAGGCAACCTGCGGCGGCAGACGCTGACTTCGGCCGACGAGGTCATCGACGCGCTCGTCAATCGCTTCCAGGTGGAACTCGACGCCGACTCGCGCGGCCGGCTCGAACGTGTGCTGCCCACGCTGCTGCACGGCTGAACCCCGGCGCTGTGCGGACGCGCTCATGCATGCCGCGCATTGCCCGCAGAAAGAATACTGATATGGGCCCGCAGGCGGCCGCTTGCCTGTGGACTGGGCCAGAGGCCCCAACCATAATGTGCCGGCAGGCCCCCAGGGGCGCTGTCCAACAGAACACAGGCAGGCCCCGAACGGGCCGCACCGATATCAGGAGACTCCATGTCATTGTTCGATTTGTCGGGCAAGGTCGCGATCGTGACGGGCTCATCGCGCGGCATCGGCCGCGCCATTGCGGAACAGATGGCGGTCCAGGGCGCCAAAGTGGTCATATCGTCGCGCAAGATCGAAGCGTGCCAGGAAGTGGTCGACGCGATCAATGCGCGCCACGGCGCCGGCACCGCGATCGCCATCCCGGCCAATATCTCCTCGAAGGACGACCTGCAGCGCCTCGTCGATGAAACCAACCGCACGTTGGGCAAGATCGATGTCCTGGTCTGCAATGCGGCATCGAACCCGTACTACGGTCCGATGAGCGGCGTGTCCGACGACCAGTTCCGCAAGGTGCTGGACAACAATGTCATCTCGAACCACTGGCTGATCCAGATGGTCGCGCCGCAGATGATCGAACGCAAGGACGGGTCGATCATCATTGTCTCGTCCATCGGCGGCCTGCGCGGCTCGCCGACCATCGGCGTGTACAACATCTCGAAGGCCGCCGACTTCCAGCTCGCGCGCAACCTCGCCGTGGAATTCGGCCCGCACAATGTGCGCGTGAACTGCATCGCGCCCGGACTGATCAAGACCGATTTCGCACGCGCGCTGTGGGAAGACCCCGAGCGCTACAAGCAATCGACCCAGGGGGCGCCGCTGCGCCGTATCGGCGAACCGGTCGAGATCGCCGGCGCGGCTGTTTTCCTGGCCTCCGCCGCGAGCACGTTCATGACGGGCCAGGCCATGGTCGTCGACGGCGGCGTCACGATCTGATGCCCTTACGCAAGGCGGCGCGGCTGCATTGCGCGCCAGCCCGGCGATTCTGCATTTCCTGCATTTCCCCTGAAGGACGGCGTATTGCGCCGTCCCCCAACCTGCATTGCAGTCCGGGAGGCAGTCATGTCCAGCAATTTCGAGCCGGCCGCCAACTGGCCCGCCATGTCACTGGCCGCGGCCCACGCCCGGCTTACCGCCCCGGGCGCTCCGTTCGAAACGGAAACGCGCGTCATTCGCGGCATTCCCACCACCGTCTGGAAAAACGCGCCGCCCACGCTGCGCGACCTGTTCCTTGCCACGCAAGCCTTCAGCGAACGCACCTTCGTGGTGTACGAAAACGAGCGCGTCACCTATGCAGCCTTCCGGCGCGCGGCATTGCATGTCGCACAGGCACTCGTGCGTGATGGCGTCCGCCCCGGCGACCGCGTGGCAGTCGCCATGCGCAACCTGCCCGAATGGCCGGTGGCGTTCTACGGCGCGCTGCTGACCGGCGCCATCGTCACGCCGCTGAATGCATGGTGGACCGGCGCCGAGCTTGAATATGGACTGGTCGATTCAGGCAGCCGCGTCGCCATCGTCGACGCGGAACGGCTGGATCGACTCACCGGACATCTGAGCAATCTTCCCGCGCTGGAGCGTGTGTACGTATCGCGCGCGGGCTCGCTCGACGGAGATCCGAAGGTCGTGCCGCTGGAAACCGTGACCGGCCACTCCGCGACCTGGGCGACGCTGCCCGAGCTGCCGCTTCCCGACGTGGACATCGCACCGGAAGACGACGCAACGATCTTCTATACCTCGGGCACCACCGGCAAGCCCAAGGGCGCACTGGGCACCCATCGCAATGCCACCAGCGTCGCCGTGGCCGGCCTGTTCAGCCCGCTGCGCAACTTGCTGCGCCGCGGCGAGCCGATTCCCGCACCGGACCCCGCTGCGCCACAGAAGGCCGCGCTGCTGTCCGTGCCGTTCTTCCACGTGACCGGCTGCATGGCCGTGCTGAACAATGCGCTGGCGAGCGGCGGGAAAATCGTGCTGATGCATCGCTGGGATGCCTTGCGCGCGCTCGAACTGATCGAACGTGAGCGTTGCACCACGGCCGGCGGCGTGCCCACCATCGCCTGGCAACTGCTGGAGCACCCGGAGCGCGCGCGCTTCGACCTGTCGTCGCTGGAGAGCATCAGCTACGGCGGCGCGCCGGCCTCGCCGGAACTGGTTCGTCGAATCGGCGAAACCGTTCCGCAGTCGGCGCCGGGAATCGGCTGGGGCATGACCGAAACGTCCGCCACGTTCACGAGCCACAGCGCGGAAGAATACGTACTGCGTCCGGAAAGCAGTGGTCCGGCCCTGCCGATTGGCGAAATGAAGGTCGTGGATGGCCGCGGACACGCGCTACCGGCCGGTGAAACCGGCGAGCTGATGGTGCGTGGCGCGAACGTGGTGCGCGGCTACTGGAACAAGCCCGAGGCCACCGCACAGACCTTTGCCGATGGCTGGCTGCGCACCGGCGATATCGCCAGGCTCGACGATGAAGGCTATCTCTACATCGTCGACCGGATGAAGGACATGCTGATCCGTGGCGGCGAGAACATCTACTGCATCGAGGTGGAAAGCACGCTGTACGAGCACCCGGCGGTCATGGATGCCGCCCTGGTCGGCATTCCGCACAAGGTGCTGGGCGAGGAACCGGGGGCCGTGGTCAGCCTGAAGCCCGGCCTGCACGCGACCGAAACCGAGCTGCAGGCGTTTGTCGCGGAACGGCTGGCGGCGTTCAAGGTGCCGGTACGGATCGTCGTGCTGCCCGACCTGCTGCCGCGCAATGCGAATGGCAAGATCCTGAAGTCGAACCTGCGCAAGCTGTTCGGGCCAGACGCATGAGAGGCGCCCGGCAACCCGGATAGCCGGGCGTTCGCGCGCTTACTTGACCGGAATGGCGGTCGCGGCGGGCACCGGCACGGCCGTCACGCTGTTCTGCGGGCTGCCGCTGACGATGCGGTCGGAATACGTCAGGTAGACCAGCGTATTGCGCTTGCGGTCGACGGCGCGGATCACATGCAGGGTCTTGAACAGGATCGACATGCGCTCCGAAAACACGTCGTCCTGCTGGCGCAGCGGCGCCTTGAACGTGATCGGCCCCACCTGGCGGCACGCGATCGACGCCTCGGGCGGGTCTTCCGCCATGCCCAGCGTCCCCTTGATGCCCCCCGTGCGCGCGCGCGACACGTAACAGGTCACGCCCTGCACCATCGGGTCGTCATACGCCTCGATGACGACCTTGTCCGAGCCGGTCATGCGGAAATTGGTATTGACGCTGCCGATTTCCTCGGCCAGCGCATGGGTGCCGCCCGCCGTCAGGCAGGCAGCGGCAAGCAGGGAAAGCATGCGCGCCATGGCCAAATCAGCTCCCGGTCACCTTGATGGCGTCGCGGCGTTTTTCCATTTCCTGGCGCAGTTCGCGGCGCTGCTGGGCCGCCGCAAAGCGCTGGCGCTCGACTTCGTCGCGCGGCTCCAGCGGCGGCACCTCGGCGGGCGCGCCGTTGTCGTCGACCGCCACCATCGTGAAATAGCAGCTGTTGGTGTGGCGCACCAGCTTGCTGCGGATATTCTCGGTCACAACCTTGATGCCGATTTCCATGGAGCTGCGTCCGGTGAAGTTCACCGCAGCCAGGAAGGTCACCAGTTCACCGACGTGGATGGGCTGGCGGAACACCACCTGGTCTACCGACAGCGTGACCACGTACCGGCCGGCGTAGCGGCTGGCGCAGGCATAGGCCACCATGTCCAGGTACTTCAGGATGGTGCCGCCGTGCACGTTGCCGGAGAAATTGGCCATGTCCGGCGTCATCAGCACGGTCATGGAAAGCTGGTGGGACTGGTCGTTCATGATGGAGGTGCGGGTTGCGGGGGCCGAGGCGCGGCAGTGTAACCCGTAAACCGGCGTTTGAGGGGCGCCGGGACGCATGTGGCCAGGGTAGCCGCCTGATATGGTTCGAGCGCCACGCGCGCGGCATGGCCACCTCACCGCACCGCCAATAAAAAAGCGGCCCGACAGGCCGCTCTCTCGCTACTCCGGACGCAAACCGCTTACTTCTTCTTGTTCACGGCGTCCTTGAAACCTTGTCCAGCAGAAAACTTGACGGTCTTCGCGGCCGGAATCTTGATCGTTTCGCCCGTGCGCGGGTTGCGGCCCGTGCGTGCGGCGCGTTTACCCGAGCTGAAGCTGCCAAAACCCACCAGCGTTACCGAATCACCCTTTGCCACTGCCTTCTTGATACTGTCCAGCGCTGCGTTGAGCGCACGCTCGGCTGCGGCGTTGCTCAGTTCTGCTTCCGCGGCGATGGCCGATACCAGTTCACCTTTATTCATGGCTGATTTCCCTTGTTGGTCGTCGTCACCGATGTATCTGCCAGCAGGCATTGCATCGATCGGCGCAGTCTAATCTGCCCTTCGCGCCTTGGGCAATCCCCAGTGGCACCAATGCAACGAAAAAACCCGGAAATCCTTGCTTGAGGCCGGTTAGCGGGCGATTTCCCGCTCTGTTCCGGCGTCTTTCTCTCCGTTATTTCGGACTGGAGCGCAAGCGGACAGTGCCGGCCTGTCGCCCCGTAGCAAGGCATCTCGGTGCAGCACCCAGCATTCACCGCTATGGTGCAATGCACCGTCAAGGTTCATAAAAGCGCCTGCCGGCTGCCTCATTCTGGCGCGCACCGACGCTGTGGCTGTTTTCGTCATCGACGATCTGCACCACCTCGCCCCTGGAAACAGGGGCCGCCCGTTCGGAAATCCGGTGCGAATTCCACCATGGCGGTGCAAATAGCACCAGTATGCAGCCAGTTCTGGAACGGTTTTTGCATACCCATGCTCCCATTTTGAGCATGAGGGACCTATGGACAATTGGAAGACTGGCACCGACGCCATGTTTATCCTGCTTGGCGCAATCATGGTGCTGGCCATGCACGCCGGCTTCGCTTTCCTGGAACTGGGCACGGTGCGTAAGAAGAACCAGGTCAACGCGCTGGTGAAGATCCTGGTGGACTTCGCGGTTTCCACCATTGCCTATTTCTTTGTCGGCTATACCGTCGCCTACGGCGTGCAGTTCATGGCAGGCGCCGATACGCTGGCGCAAAAGAGCGGCTACGAACTGGTCAAGTTCTTTTTCCTGGCGACCTTTGCCGCGGCCATTCCCGCGATTATCTCGGGCGGCATTGCCGAACGTTCGCGTTTCAATCCGCAACTGGTCGCGACCTTCGTCCTGGTGGGCTTTGTCTATCCGTTCTTCGAAGGCATTGCGTGGAACCATCGTTTCGGCATCCAGGACTGGATCACCAGCCTGACTGGCGCCCCGTTCCATGATTTCGCCGGCTCGGTCGTGGTTCATGCGGTCGGCGGCTGGATCGCCCTGCCCGCGGTGCTGCTGCTCGGCGCGCGCCGTGGCCGATACCAGAAGGATGGCCGCATCAGCGCGCACCCGCCGTCGAACATTCCGTTCCTGGCGCTCGGTGCATGGGTGCTCGCGGTGGGCTGGTTCGGCTTCAATGTCATGAGCGCCCAGACCGTGGACAAGATCAGCGGGCTGGTCGCCATCAATTCACTGATGGCCATGGCCGGCGGCACGCTGGCGGCCTGGTGGGCCGGCCGCAACGACCCGGGCTTCGCCTACAACGGCCCGCTGGCAGGCCTGGTCGCCGTCTGCGCGGGTTCCGACCTGATGCATCCGCTCGGCGCGCTGATCACGGGCGCCGTGGCCGGTGTGCTGTTCGTCCATCTGTTCACGCTCGCGCAAAACAAATGGCACATCGATGATGTGCTCGGCGTGTGGCCGCTGCATGGGCTGTGCGGCGCCTGGGGCGGCATTGCAGCCGGCATCTTCGGGCAGCACGCGCTGGGCGGGATCGGCGGTGTTTCGCTGGGCTCGCAGCTCATCGGTACCCTGCTCGGCATCGTGATCGCCCTGGCGGGCGGCACAATCGTCTATGGCACGCTCAAAAAGCTGGTCGGCATCCGCCTCGATGCGGAAGCCGAATTCAACGGCGCAGACCTGACCCTGCATCGCATCTCGGCCACGCCCGAGCGCGAAACCAACTGGTAAGCCCGCCGCAGGAACGCGCGCGCAGGCGCCGTTCCTGACAATTCTTTTCTTGAACTTCCCCAGACGGCATGGCAATAATTGCCGTGCCCGTCATCTTGCGACGCGCCAGCGTGCAAGATTTGCAGCCAGTCTTCGCAGTTCTTCGTTTCGTGCCGGCTCTTTGCCGGCCAACCGACCAGGGGAATGCCGATGGATGCGTCAACGTTGGAGAAGTTGAGGATCGTGGTGATTGCCTATGCCACGGAGTTCGGGGTCAAGATCCTGGCCGCGCTGGCCTTCTGGATCATCGGCCGCTGGCTGATCCACGTGGTGGTGCGCATGGTCCAGGGCGGGCTGGGCAAGCAGCAGGTGGATCCGACCCTGCTGCGCTACGTCGGTTCGATCGTAACGGTCGCGCTGAATGTGGTCCTGGTGATCGGCATCCTCGGTTACTTCGGCATCCAGACCACGACCTTCGCGGCATTGATTGCCGCAGCCGGCGTGGCCATCGGCATGGCCTGGTCGGGCCTGATGGCCAACTTCGCGGCCGGCGCCTTCCTGGTCGTGCTGCGGCCGTTCAAGGTCGGGGATTTCGTGACCATCGGCGGGGTCACCGGCACGGTGCGCGAGATCGGCCTGTTCGCCACGACGCTCGACACGCCCGACAACGTCCTGACGGTGATCGGCAATAACAAGATCTTCTCGGACACCATCCAGAATTTCAGCATCAACCCGTTCCGCCGCGTCGAACTGAAGGCCCAGCTCGCCGGCAGCACCGACGCTGCCGCGGCGATGACGCTGCTCAAGGAGCGTATCGGCGCGATTCCGAACGTCCTGGCCGATCCTCCGGTCGACGTCGAGATCCTCGAATTCACGCTGGTGGGGCCGGTCCTGGCGGTACGTCCGTACTGCCACAACGACCATTACTGGCAGGTGTATTTCGACACCAATCGCATCATCCGCGAAAGCTTTGGCCAGGCGGGCTACGCCGCGCCCATGCCGGCGCAGATGGTGGTCGTGAAAAACGCCGCGGCCTGACGCTCAGGCTACCGCCGTCGCAGACGGCCGCGCGCTCCCCCAGGCGCGCAGCGCTACCGCACCGATACCGCACACGGCCATCACCACTGCCAGCGGCAGGGCCGTGCCATCGTGCCACAGGCTGACGGCGGCGCCCGCGACGGTGCCGAGCGAGAACTGCAGCGTGCCCATCAGCGCGGAGGCCGTGCCGGCGCGATGCCCCTGATGCGTCAGCGCCAGCGCCGACGCATTGGGCGTGATGCAGCCCAGCGATCCGATAAAGACGAAGAACCCGGCCAGCAGCACGGGCAGCACCAGCACGCCGGCCAGCGCCGCGGCCGCCAGCATCAGGCCCGCGGCGCAGGGTGCCAGCACCGCGCGGCCGAGCACCCGGTCAAGCGTGCGCCCTTGCACCAGGCGCGCATTCAGCTGCGACATGGCGATCAGCCCGAACGCATTGGCACCGAAGACAAAGCCATAGTGCGAGGGGTCGATGCCGTGGAGTTCGATCAGCACGAACGGCGACCCGGCGATATAGGCGAACATGCCGGCCTGCCCGAATCCGGCTGCCAGCGAATAGCCCAGGAACTCGCGGTCGCGCAGCAGCTCGATATAGCTGGCTGCGACCGTACCGGGATGCAGCCGCGCGGCGCGTTCCCGCGGCAGCGACTCTTCCATGCGGAAGTGCACCAGCGCCAGGATCAGCAGGCCCGCAAGCGTCAGCAGCCAGAAGATGGCGCGCCAGCCCAGCGTAGTCAGGACGGCGCCGCCGATGATCGGCGCCAGGATCGGCGCCAGCCCCATCACCAGCATCAGCGACGAGAAGGCCCGGGCCGATTCGTGGGCCTCGAGCCGGTCGCGGATCACCGCGCGGGCCATCACCATGCCGGCGCAGCCGCCCAGCGCCTGCAGGAAACGCCAGAGCATCAGCGACTCGACGCTGCGCGCCATGGCGCAGCCGGCCGCGGCCAGCGCGTACAGCGCCAGTCCGACGTACAACGGCGGCTTGCGTCCGAAGCGGTCGCTGATCGGTCCATAGAATGCCTGCCCGAGTGCCAGCCCGACCAGGAACGTGCCCAGCGTCAGCTGTACCTGGCCGATATCCACGTGCAGGTCCGCGGACAGCGCCGGGAAGCTGGGCAGGTACATATCGATCGACAACGGCGCAATGGCCGTCAGCGAAGCACAGATCAGCAGCCAGGCGGGAAAGCGCGCAGCCTTGTGGCTGCTGGAGGATTGAGGCATCAGTGTGAGTTCCGGAAGTCCTTGCCGGCGGCTGCGGCGCGTGCCAGCCAGCCGCCAGACCGCGAATTGTTGCACAGCATGACAAACCTGGCTGGAATGACAGAATTCGATGCCGGTAACATCTGTCGCCCGGCTGCGGCGGCACCTTGCCATGCCCCGCCAACGTCGGGTTCGACAAATATCCTAATCTTGGCAGTATTGGACTGACTGGCAATTTTGCGAAGCCGCGCACGCGTTAACGTGTGGCGCCGCTTTCACGCGAATGGGGGTGGAGGGTACAATGCGAGCCTGTTGGCCCTGTCCATGCGACAGACCGGCGGCCGCGCAGAGAGGGGCGACAGGCTTGCCCCGGCAACGTTATCCTGCATGAGACTACGACACACGCCGTTCACCGCTACGCTAGTCACAGCCGCTCTCGCGGCTGTACTGCTGCGGCCCGGGCCGGCGCAAAGCGCCCCGACACCGCTGCGCTCGCCCGCCTCGGCCACGGCGCCGGCGCCCGCCCCCGTATTCGATGAAGCCGACGCACTGTCCCGCATGCTCAAGGGCGCCGCCACCGGGCAGAATACCGGCGCCGCGGGCGTACCCGAACTGCTGCGCAATACCAATCGGCCCGACAGCGTGCTCGCGCGCGCGTGCCGTCAGCTCAACGATGCACTGCCGATAGAAATTGATGGGGAAACCCGGCTGCGCCGATGCCAGTCGACGCCGGGCAAACACGTCCTGTTCCAGCTCGAGCTGACCAACTACCGTGGGCCGATGCTGGATCTTGCAAGCTTCGAGGTCAACTACGCGGCGCCGCTGCAGCGCAATATCTGCGCCAACCGCGACGTGGAAATCCTGACCAAGCTTGGCGTCAGCATGATGTTCCGCTACATGACACGGAACGATCGCGGCGAACGCCGCGTGGGCGACGTCTACATCAACGCGCCGATCTGCACCGCGGCCCAGCGCTGAGGACCGCGGCGGAACTTCGTTGCGCAGCGCAGGCGTACCGCGCCCCTGCTCCGTATCAGGCGGCGCGCGGACGCAACGGCAGCACGTTCGGGGCGCGCCGGGCCAGCAGGCGGATATCCTTCCACCCGGCATCGGCCAGCGGCGATCCCCACACCAGTTCATGCAGCCTTGACAGCGCAAACGGATCACCCAGCAGGATATGCCGCTGCGACGCCGTCAGCGCGCGCGGGCCGCTCGTCAGTGCATGCTGTACCAGTGCGGCGTGACGCTCCTTCACCGATGCCGGCTGCACGACACGGGCCGATGCCGTGGCACACATCAGCGCGTTGGTCACCGGATCCACCACGGCATCCACGAAGTCGGGCGTCTCGGCCACTTGCTCCACGTGTTGCTGGGTTTCGACGATTTCCCTTGGCGGCATGGCTTCCTCGGGAATCATGAACAGCCCGGCCTCGCGCGATGCGCGGCCGAACGACACCCGCGACAGCATGACCGACAGCGGGATCGACAATGCCAGCGAACCCACGATCGGCAGCAGCCACAGCACGAACGACGGATTCAGCCAGTAGACCAGCGCACCCCACGCGAGCCCGAGCACCGTGTGCCATCCATGCCGGCGCAGCGCTTCGCCCCAGGAGGTCTCCGCGTCCTCGCGCGGCGGCGATTTCCAGGAAATCCCCCAGCCGCTGTAGGCCGCCACGACGAACTTGGTGTGGAACAGCATCCGGGTCGGCGCCAGCAACGCGGACAGCACGACCTCGATCAGCACGCTAAGCACCAGGCGCGACAAGCCACCATACTGGCGGGCCTGCCGCACCAGCAGCAGCACACTGGCCAACTTGGGCAGGAACAGCAGCGTGGCAGTGGCCGAGAACAGCGCTAGCGCCTTCTCCGGATGCCATTCGGGCCAGGTCGGAAACAACTGGTAAGGCTGCGTGAAATATTCAGGCGGCACCAGTGCATGGCGGGCCAGCATCGCCGTGGACAACAGCAGGAACAGAAACCACAGCGGCGCCGACAGGTAGGCCATGATCCCGGTCAGGAACACCGCACGGTGCACCACGTGAAAGCCCTGCTTCAGCCACAACCGGAAATTCATCAGGTTGCCCTGGCACCAGCGGCGGTCGCGCTTGACCTCGTCCAGCAGGTTCGGCGGCAGTTCCTCGTACGAACCCGGCAGGTCGTACGCAATCCATACGCCCCAGCCCGCGCGACGCATCAGTGCGGCTTCGACAAAGTCGTGCGACAGGATCTCGCCCGACAGCGGCCCGCGCCCGGGCAGCGGCGCCAGCGCGCAGTGTTCCATGAAGGGCTTGACGCGGATGATCGCGTTGTGGCCCCAGTAGTGCGACTCGCCCAGTTGCCAGTAATGCAGGCCCGCCGTGAACAGCGGACCGTACACGCGCGTGGAGAATTGCTGTACGCGCGCATAGAGCGTTTCACGCCCCACTGCCAGCGGTGCGGTCTGGATGATGCCCGCACCCGGATTCGCCTCCATCAGGCGCACCAGCGTGGCCAGGCAATCGCCGCTCATCACGCTGTCGGCGTCGAGCACCACCATATAGCGGTACTTGCGGCCCCAGCGACGGCAGAAGTCGGCCACGTTGCCAGTCTTGCGCTTGACGCGGTGTCGGCGCCAGCGATAGAAGATGCGACCGAAACCGCCTACCGCGCGGCACACTTCCATCCACGCGTCGACCTCGGCCGTGCGCAGGTCCGGGTTGCCGCTGTCGGACAGGACGATGAAATCGAAATTGGCCAGGTGGCCCGTGCGCTCGAGCGATTCGTAGGTCGCGCGCAGCCCCGCAAAGACGCGGGTCACGTCCTCGTTGCAGATCGGCATGATGACCGCCGTGCGCGCATCGGGCGCAAGCGGTGCATCGGACGCGGCCGAGCGCGAGATCAGGTGCCGGTCGCCGCCTTTGGCCAGCACCAGGAAACCCATCATGGCCGTCCAGAAGCCGGCCGAAACCCACGAGAACAGCACTGCGAACAAGACCAGGATCGCGATCTCGAGCGGATCGGCGCCATGGTATGGCAGCACCTTGGTCATGAAGTACGTGGCCAGCACCGTCTGCGCGACCACCAGCCCCAGCAGGAACCAGCGCCGGTGCGAACCGGCGGGATGCCACTTGCCTTCGGCATCGGGACCATCGTGCAGGGTGTCCCAGGTGTCGGGAACTTGCGGGCGGCCCAGCATGCGGCGCCAGGTGTTGCGCAGCCAGCCTGTGACGATATGCGGCGGCCACTGGCGTGGCACCATCGAGCTGCGTTCCGGCTCGGGTCCGGTGTCTACATGGACGGTGCCGTCGGGTCTGCGCTTGAGCAAGGGCTCGCCGGCGGCTTGCGGATTGCCGTAGGCCAGCGAGAAGCGACGCGCTACGGAAGCGTAGGTCGGTCCGCCTGGCGCGGGGGATTCACCCTTGGCGGGTTCGCGCGCCGATAGCCTGGATTGCAGTTGCTCGATCGCAGCCTGGGCATCGCGTGGATCGATGGCGATTCCGGCGGTTGCCGAGGTTGCGGCGGTCACGGGCGCAGGCGGATCGGCCAGCAATTCCGTGCGCAATTCAGAGGATACGGGCAGGCGGTCGACATAGCGCTCGCATGCCGCCGCCTGGGCCGGTCGCTGCTTTAGCCTGGGGGTAAGATGTAGCTCCACGTCTCGGATAAGGTTGTATTGCCGTTGCGAAGATAGCCGCGCAACTCAACCGGCTTGTTGACATCCTTGCGGCGCATCACCATGGTCATGCGCCAGCCGCCGGTGGCGTCATTGCGCTGCACCGACGTCTTGATCAATTCGGCATTGGCATCGGCCGACACCACCGGGTCGATGCGCACATCGGCCGGCAGCTTGTGGAAGGCAGGGCCTTCGAAATCCACCACCAGCGAGAAGCTGGTGTCGTCCTGCTTGCGCGTGAGGCCCTGCCCCAGGCGCGTCTGCGTGACCCACGACAGCGGCGGCATCTGCTCGCCATCTTTCTGCCACATCAGGCGGTACTCGTAGTCAAACGGCTGCCTGGGCTTGGGCGGGCTGTCGGGCACCCAGTAGGCCACGATGTTGTCGTTGGTCTCGTCGGGTGTCGGGATCTGCACCAGCTCTACCCTGCCCGAGCCCCAGTTCCCGCGGGGCTCGACCCAGCCGCTCGGCCGCCGCTCATACCACGCGCCGATCTCCTGGTAGCTGGCAAAGCTGCGGTCGCGCTGCATCAGCCCGAAGCCCTGCGGATTGGTCGCGGAAAAAGACGTGACCAGCAGGCGCTTCGGATTGACCAGCGGCCGCCAGACCCATTCCCCGGTGCCGAGATGAATCGAAAGCCCGTCGGAGTCGTGGACTTCCGGACGGAAGTCGGACTGCGACGAAGGCTGGTTCTCGCCGTACAGGTACATGCTGGTGAGCGGCGCCAGGCCAAGCTTGGTCACGTTCTCGCGCAGGAACAGGCGCGACTTGACCTCCATCGCGGTCTCTTCGCCGGGCTTGATGACGAAGCGGTAGGCACCGCTGATGCGGCGCGAATCCATCAGCGCATAGATCGTCAGCTGCTTGTCCGAAGCCGAGGGCCGCTCGATCCAGTACTCGACGAAACGCGGGAACTCCTCGCCCGAATTGAGCCCGGTGTCCACCGCTAGTCCGCGCGCGGAGAGCCCGTACCACTGATCCTTGCCGAGCGCTCGGAAGTAGCTCGCGCCCAGGAACGATGCCAGCTCGTCCTTGCGCTTGCCCTGGTTGAGCGGATACAGCACGCGGAATCCGGCGAAGCCCAAACCCTTGAGCCGCGCGGCATCGACCTTGTGCGGACCGTAGTTGAACGCGGCCGGATCGAAGCGGAACTCGCGCACGCTACCGCTGACCACTTCGTGGATGCGTACGGGCTGGTCGAACACCATGCCCTCATGGAAGAACGACAGCTCGAACGGCAGGCGCGTATTGCGCCACGCAAAGCGCTCGGGCTTGTATTCGATCTCGCGGTACTGATCGTAGGACAGTTCGCGCAACTCACGCGGCAGGTTCTGCGGGGGTGCCTTGTACGGAGACGCCGCCAGCTGGCGTGCCCGCGCCGCGACCGTTTCGAAATCGAAGGCATGCGCCGCCATGGCGAGCACGGCCAGCGCGCCGCCACCCAGCCACCGGGCCATGCGCGCACGCGCGCGTGCCGATGCCCCGCGACAGCGGGCACGGTCGGAAGGCCGTGCAGGCGAAGGTTCGGACAGGCGTAGCGTGGCGTTTGATGACATGAATGCCCAGATTGGAAATGTGGACGGTGCAACCGGCTCTTGCGGCCGGAATGGCGGACAGCCTGGTGGACGACTCAGGGGTCCGCCAAGCAAGAGACAGACCTGACACGACGGTCATGGCCGGCCCGGGCGCGAAAAAACCGAGCCAGCCGGCCCGGTCTCGCTTTGGGTGCGAAGTGCAATAAACCTTAACAATTCGAGACGAAAAAGTCACGTTTCGATCACGCAAGGTTTGCAACAAAATGAAACCCCTGCCGCGGCAAAGGCGCATCGCGCCGTCGTCGCGGACGTCCGCGTCACACCGTGCGGACAGCAGCAACTGCCGCGCGGCGTGGGCCCCGGTCAGCTACCAGGCGCTACTGCTTCGCACCGTCGGTGTAGGTGTCGAACTTGCCGGCCTTGGCGCCGTCCGTGTACGGGTCAGTCTTGCCGACCCGCTTGGCATCGTCGATCGGCTGGAGCTGGTCGGTACGCGCGCCGGGGGCCAGCGATGTCACGTTGTCGGACTTCGCGCCTTCGGTGTAGACATCGAATTTGCCGGTCTTGGCGCCGTCGGTGTAGGTGTCGAACTTGCCAGCCTTGGCGCCGTCCGTGTACGGGTCGAACTTTCCGCTCTTGGCAGCCGGGGACTGGGCATGCACGACGCCGAACGCGGCGGCGAAGGCCAGGCCGAGGGTTAGGTGGCGCAGCTTCATGGGGACTCCTCTCGCGGTGATTGCGCGTTGTGCCCCGTTTGCCTGTCGATGCGGATGGCGTCGTGCAAGCATCAGTGGCAACAATCAACGCTAGGCCAGTGAAAATCCCCTGTCAACCACGCCCCCGCGCAAGCGTCGCAAGAGGCGCCGCCAGTCGTCATCGGTGCGCTGGTTGGGCTTACAATGCACTGGCCCGCGCGACGGCACGCCGCGCCAACGAACCGAAAAGGAACGACCATGCTGTCTCGGCAAGCCCGACGCCTCCCCACCGTTGCCCTGGCCAGCGCCCTGGGCGCCACGCTGATGTTCGCCGTGTCCGCTCCCGCCCAGGCTTACTTCGACAACTACTTGTCCGGCACCATCATCGGCAAGCTGAACAAGGATGAAGCGGCGTCGTTCGCCAAGTCGATCGGCAAGGCTTTGAATGACACCGCTGACGGTCAGTCGATCACCTGGGAGTTTCCGGCCAGCGGCAAGCGCCTGCCCGTGGACGGCACGCTGACGCCGGTCACCAGCAAGACCGACCAGGGCCAGTCATGCCGGCGGCTCAAGACCGACCTCAAGCGCGGCACCGCCGAAGAGCACTGGAGCGGCTGGTTCTGCAAGCAGAAGGACGGCCAGTGGAAGTCACGCCAGGTCGCTGAATAAAGGCCGGCAGGTCGTCAACGGCACAGCCGGCGCATCAGCTCCGAGGCCACCGATCCGGTGGCCGCCGGCTGGAACCGCGTAGCTTGCGGCGAGCGGATCGTGTAGAGCACCTCGCCGCGTGCGAAGCGCTTGCTGTAAAGCGTCTGCTCCACCACGGCCACCATCGACGATGCGCAGTTGAGCACCATGCGCTTGAGCGATGATCGGATCGGTTCGCCATTCGTGGTGCGGATCACCCCGGTCGGCGCATTGCGCATCACCACCACGCCGACCTCCGGCCCGGCACGCTTGACGGCAACCTGGTCGAAGTACGAAATCACGCCGTTGGCGCCCATCAGCGGAAGCCAGCGCTGCGGATCCGGTGCCGCCGCTTCCGGCGCGGCGACAACGGTACAGCCTTCGCGTGGCGTGGCGCGGAAGACCATGTCTCCGGACGCCTGCTGGCACTGGTACAGGCCGGCAGCAGCAGGACGGCTCTCGTAGCCCATCCCGGATTCAGCGTGGGCGCTCAGGCCCATGGCGCAGCCGCACAGCACGGCAGCGCATCGGACAATGCGGAAAATCATTGAATCACCCTCGAATTGACGGGAAAAACGAGCCGCATTGTCGCATATGCCGCCGCGCTTGCCGACCCGCGCGACGTGAATTCAAGCTCGCATCAACCGTGAACCTCGCGCCAGGCAACCAGATCGGCGATCGTGAGCACCGGCAGCCGGTACATTTCAGCGAACGCCAGCGCCTCGGGCCGGCGCGCCATGGTGCCGTCGGGATTCATCAGTTCGCATAGGACCGCGGCGGGGGACAGGCCGGCCATCCGGGCCAGTTCCACCGAGCCTTCGGTATGCCCGCGGCGCACCAGGACACCGCCATCCACGGCGACCAGCGGGAACACGTGGCCCGGGCTGACCACCGCATCGCGCCCGGCATCGTCCGCGATTGCCGCGCGAATGGTCGTGATGCGGTCCACTGCGCTCACGCCGGTGGTAACGCCTTCGCGCGCCTCGATCGACACGGTGAACGCCGTTCCGAACTGGCTGCGATTGTTTTCCACCATGGGGCGCAACCCTAGCTCTCGCACCTTGCCGGCCGTCAGGCACAGGCACACGATGCCGCTGCATTCGCGGATCATCATGGCCATGTTGGAGGGCGTCAGGCACTCGGCGGCCAGGATGAGGTCGGCTTCGTTCTCCCGATCGTCGTCGTCGAGCAGCACAACCGGGCGGCCTTCGCGCATGGCGTCGAGCGCCTGCGCAATGCGCAGGGCCAACGGGCGCTCGTCCGCGCCGGACGCGAGCGTAATGGAATCGGACTCGTTGGAAAGGTTTGACATGAAACGCTCCTTGCTAGCTGATCAGTGGGCGTTTCAGGGTGAGGATCAACGGAAGCACGCAGGCAACCCCGGCAGGCACATGGCATGACGGCACGCACCCGTGCGCGGACTCATGCGTCCGGCCGCGGCAAGCGTGACCATCGATGCCTTGCGCCCGAGCCGGCCAGGCAGGCTTCCGCCCATCTTCTTTCATCCGGACTATGACCGTCGGCCCTGGCCTCGCACCAGGTCTGCTGACCCTGCACGCAATGTGCAGGCGCTCGCGGGCTCGCCGCATCGTACGGAAACGTACGCTGCGGCATACCGCCGGTGGGGACTTTCACCCCGCCCTGAAGACGTAACGGTGCCGGCGTCTGCGCCCGTGCTTCGACAGCAAGGCGCGAAGCGAGCCGGCGGGCCGATGGTAGCACGACTGTTCTTTTTTCTTCGGCGTGCAACGTGGCCCGCCGTGTACTACAACTAGCTTAGGTGTGATGAAAAAGGGACTGTGCGCGTCACCGCCCGGTCCCGGACGCGCCCCTGTGGCACGGTCCGGGGATCCCAGACAATAACGAGCCAACTATGCGACCGCTGCCCGATGCCCGGCCCGGCTGTTCCGCGACTATCCCCCTGCGCCGCAAGCCTTCCAGACGGCGATGTATTCGGCAGGCGGCCCTGCTCGCCCTTCTCTCGGGCGCGGCCCTCGGCAGCAGCCCGGTGCAGGCGGCCCCGCCCATCCCAGCGGTCCAGATCGGCTATGGGGTCGACAACAAGCATGACATCCAGAAGATCGAAGCCGCCTTCCAGTGGGACTCCGGCTTCGCGTGGGGCAACCCGCAAGGCCTGCTGGCCGACGTGCTCTGGGAGGTCAATGTTGCACGCTGGCATAGCACCAGCAGCAACAACCCCCGCAACCCCTGGGAATTCGGCTTCTCGCCGGTGGCCAGGCTGCAGTGGAAGCGCTATAGCTGGGTGCCGTTCCTGGAACTGTCGCTTGGCGTGCGCCTGTTGACCGAGACCCGAACTTCCGACGATCACGTGTACTCCACCGCCTTCCAGTTTTCGGAATACGCGGGTGTCGGCGTGGCGTTCGGCAAGACGCAGCAGTTCGCGGTCGGCTACCGCTACCAGCACATCTCGAATGCCGGGATCAAGGAGCCCAACCCCGGCACCGGCTTCAGCACGGTGTACCTGCGCTACCGCTTCTGACGCCGCGGAGGTGAATCGTGCGCCAGCGTCTCGAACACCTCGCGCGTGGCCTCGTCGGCCGGAAAAAAACACTCGATGCGCATTTCCTGCAGCGTGACGTCCTGCGGAATGCCAAGCGTCGTGATGGTGGAAAACAACGAGGCGCGGAACGCTCCGGCACGCAGCGTGACCGGCAGCACTGGCGGCGGCGGTCCCTCCGCCGCGTCCTCATCAGGCAGCAGCGCACCGGCCGGGCTCACCATATCCGGATGCCAGGCTGCGATGCGCGCGAAGATTTCGCGCGCCGACTGGTCATTCGCCTGGACCTGGAGTTCCTGCCTGACGCGCCGCAGCAGGTAGCGGCCAACCTGCCGGGCGTTCTCGATCACCGGCCACAAGCCGTGCGGATCGAACACGGTCAGCATCAGGTTGATGCGCTCGCCGCCCTCCTCCAGCGCCGCAGGCACTCGGCCGTCGAGCAGCACATCGAACATGCGGCGATAAGCCGGGTTGGCGTCGACCAGGTTCCAGAAGCGGTCGAGCACCACGGCCGGGAACGGCTCCTGCTTCGCGAGAATCAGCGAAATGGCCTGCTGGACCATCTGCAGAGGCGGAGAGACGAGCGTGTGTTCGCTATATCCCGGAGCAAACCCGCCCGCCAGCAACATGCGGTTGCGCTGGCGCAGCGGCACGCCGAGCCGCTCGGCCAGCGCCAGCACCATCTCGCGGCTAGGCCTGGAGCGGCCGGACTCAAGGAAACTGATGTGGCGCTGCGACACCCCCGCTGCCAGCGAAAGCGCAAGCTGGCTATAGCCGCGCCTGCCGCGCCAGTATCGAAGCAGGCCGGGAAAATCGAGGGCGGTTTCGGAACCGGGCGTCAGCGTCTCCATGTGGCGTATTACAGCATGAGACACATTGCCCGGCGACTACCTTGAAGGTAATCAGCAAGATTCACGGACGCCCGATGCCAATGCCGAACAACCTCATCAGCCGACACCATGGATCTGGCGGCATGTCAGCGACGCCCCAGCGCCCGAGCGCAGGGGGGCAACCGCGCATCAGCAGTTGCCCTTCTTGGCTTGGCCCGGTGGACAGAAGCTCTGGTTACCGTACTGATCCACCCTGCAGTTTCCCTTCTTGGCCTGGCCAGGCGGGCAGCCACCGTGCCCGGCGCCGTAACCGTCGTCGTATGGGGCGACCACACAGCCGGCCAGCAAAGCCGTGCTCGCCAATAGCAGCGCAAGTCCTCGGAACATTATGTTTTCCCTTTTGTGGAGATTATTGTCAGAAGAGGATAACGGACCGGCTTGCTTGCGCCAGTAACAAATCGAAAATAGCCACGATTTTTGCCACACCTGCATGGGCGCAGTCCACATCACCCCGAGACAGCTTGTAACAGGCGAATGGTATGCTTGACCTTTTGATTCCCGCGCGCGAAGGGCGCGCACCCTGATGGAAATTGCCATACTGCTGGCGCTGATTCTGCTCAACGGTCTGTTCGCCATGTCCGAAATCGCGCTGGTCACCGCCCGCAAGGCGCGTCTGCAGCGCCGGATTGAAGAAGGCGACCGCGGAGCAATCGAGGCTGTCAAGCTTGGCGAAGACCCGACCCGCTTCCTGTCCACCGTCCAGATCGGCATTACGTCGATTGGCGTGCTCAACGGCGTGGTGGGCGAATCCACGCTGGCGCAGCCGCTGGGCGTATGGTTGCAGGGCTTCGGGCTGACACAGCCCACTGCGGGCTACGTGGCAACGGCCATCGTCGTGGCTGGCCTGACCTATTTCTCGATCGTGCTGGGTGAACTGGTGCCCAAGCGCCTGGGACAGCTGGCCCCCGAGGCCATCGCCCGGCTGGCGGCACGGCCGATTGCCTGGCTCGCCGTGGCCAGCACGCCGTTCGTCAAGCTGCTGTCCGGGTCGACACGCCTGGTCCTGCGTGCGCTTGGCGTCAATACCAATCGCGGTCCGGGCGTGACCGAGGAAGAAATCCACGCACTGCTGGTCGAGGGCTCGGAGGCCGGCGTCATCGAGCATCACGAGCACACCATGGTGCGCAATGTGTTCCGCCTCGACGACCGCCAGCTGGCTTCGCTGATGGTGCCGCGCGGGGACGTGGTGTACCTGGACATCGAAGTGCCGCTGGAAGACAACCTCAAGCGCATCGAGGAATCGGACCATTCCCGCTTTCCGGTCGTGCGCGGCGGCATGCATGACATCGTTGGCGTGGTGAGTGCGCGCCAGTTGCTGGCCCGCCGCCTGCGCGGCGAGGAAGCCGACCTGATGACCGTGGTACAGCCGGCGGTCTTCGTGCCCGAGAGCGTCACGGGCATGGAACTGCTGGAGAACTTCCGCGGCTCCGGCGGCCAGATTGCGTTCGTGATCGACGAGTACGGCGAGGTGCTCGGGCTGGTCACGCTGCAGGACCTGATCGAAGCCATCACCGGCGAATTCAAGCCCGATAGCGTGGACGAGGAATGGGCGATCCAGCGTGAAGACGGCTCCTGGCTGCTCGATGGCCTGATCCCCATCCCCGAACTGAAGGACCGCATCGGCCTGCGCCAGGTGCCCGAGGAAGAGAAAGAGCGCTACCACACGCTCTCCGGCATGCTCCTGCTGCTGCTCGGCCGCCTGCCGCAAACCGCGGACAGCGTCCAGTGGCAAGACTGGCGCTTTGAAATCCTGGACATGGACGGCAAGCGCATCGACAAGGTCCTGGCCTCGCGCGTGCCGCCGTCCGAAGGCCCCGAAGAGGACACCACCGGCTGACGCCGGCATATGGATCGCATGCGCCAAGACGACGCCGACAACAGCGCCGGTCAACGTGCCGGCAATGCGTACGACATGGTCCAGCCGGCCGCCTTCGTGGCTGCGCTGGCGGATTGCCGCGCATCTTCCGGCGGCGCGCAACTGGTCATTCTCGCCATTCGACTGGATCGCTTTGACAGCGCGTGCGAATCGCTCGGGCCCAAAGGGGCGGCCCGGCTGCGCCAGCTCGTGCAGGCGCGCCTGATGCGCTGGCTTCATCCGCAAGCCCGCGTGTACTGGCTGGGTTCGGCCGATCTTGCCGTGCTTACCTTGCTGCCGGCCTCAACGCCGGACCCGGTCCGATTGGGACAGCGCCTGGCCGATGAACTGGCCCGCCCTTTCACGCTGGATGGCGCCGAGCCGTTCCTGTCCTGCAGCGTGGGCGTGTCGCTCGACCACCCCGACGTAGCCGCCGAACGCAGCCTGCAGCATGCCGTCGACGCCATGCTGCGGATCTGCCGCCAGGGGGGAGACGGGCTGGCCAGCGCCGCGCGGGCCGGGCCGCCCGCCGAGGACCAGGTGCTCACCGCCTTGCCGCACGCGCTGGAACGCGGCGAACTGGGCCTGCACCTGCAGCCCCGCGCCGATTTCGAAGGCGCACGGATCAGCGGTTACTCGGTGCGGCTGCGCTGGCGCCATCCCGCACTCGGCAGGGTCGCTCCGCAGGACTTCCTGCCAGCGCTGGATAGTCTCGGGCTGATGGGACCGGTGGGCAACTGGCTGCTTCACAGCCTGGCACCGCTGGCTCGCGCGGCGGCGGATATTGGCCCGCTGCAGTTCACCTTGCTGGCCTCCAGTGCGCAACTGCATCAGCAGGACATGGTCGATGCGCTCGCGCGCACGCTCGATACCGGGGCCATCGCACCGCAACGGCTTTGCATCGAAGTGCCCTCCACCAACGTGCCGGACGACGCGGAACTGATTGGCAGGTTCGAAGCGCTGCGCCGGCGCGGCCTGCAACTTGCGCTCGGCGACTTCAACGATCGCCCGGAAAGCCTGGAGACCTTTGGCCGCCTGCGGCCAGACCGTGTCACGCTCGACGTGCGCAGCCTTGGCCACGCCCACCAGCCCACCAATGCAGCGGCTGGCTTGCGTGCTGCCTGTACCCTGGCGCGCAAGGCAGGCGCCATGGTTTGCGCCAAGGGCGTGGAAACGCGCAAGCAACTGGAACAGGTGCACGGCTGGGGCTGCCACAGCGTCCAGGGCTATTTGCTCGCCCAGCCGTTTCCGGCCAACTGGCTCGCACAGACACACTGGGCCATCCAGCAGCGCGCCCGGGAGTTGCTCGGGCCGGCCGCGTGAGGCGCGTGATGCGCCTGGTGCGCGTAATGCGGCTGGGTACGATTTACAAATTGCCACACATCAATGTGATCCCAAGCGGCACTGGCGGGTAAAATCTGCCCGGAAATTTCCATGAACTCAAAGGAGCCCGGCGTGAAAAAAGGTTGGATCTGGTGCGTACTGTTCGCGACCTTGCTGGCTGGCTGCAATACCATGGCCGGACTCGGCCAGGATCTCCAGCGCGGCGGCCAGAAACTGGAAGGCGCGGCAGACAGCCACAAGTAAGCGGCCAAGCCTTTTTGGAAGGGCTCGGCGCACAGGACAAAACGGCACGCAATGCGTGCCGTTTTGCTTTCATTTCGGAAGCGGTGGTGTCCGAAACTCAGGGCAGCCGCAGCGACGCGGCGTGTTCGGCCAGCTTACGGATGCGGCCCCAGTCGCCGGCGGCGACGGCGTCCTTGGGCACCACCCAGGAACCGCCCACGCACGCTACGTTCGGCAAGGCGAGGTAGCTCGGCGCCAGCGCCGCGTCAATGCCGCCTGTCGGGCAGAAACGCAGCTGCGACAGCGGCCCGTACAGCGACTTGAGCATCGGCACGCCGCCCGCGGCCTGCGCCGGGAAGAACTTCAGGAAGGAGAAGCCGGCTTCCAGCGCGGCCATCGCCTCGCTGGCCGTGGCCACGCCGGGGAGCAGCGAAATGCCGGCTCCCTGCGCCCCTGCCGCCAGCGCGGGCGTCAGGCCAGGCGACACGGCAAACTGCGCGCCGGCATCGCGCACGGCATGGAGCTGGTCCACGGTCAGTACCGTGCCGGCACCCACGCACGCACCCGGGATCCTCGCCGCCACGGCACGGATGGCGTCCATGGCCACCGGCGTGCGCAGCGTGATTTCAAGCAGCGGCAGCCCGCCGGCCACCAGCGCTTCGCTGACGTGCAGGGCCTCCTCGACGGAGCCGAACTCCAGTACAGGAATGACCGGCACATTGGCCAGCCGCGGGAGCAGCGGGGAAGGTTGAACTTGCATGGCAGTCTGGATGGTTGCGGAGAAGAAGGAAGATCCGTGGATCAGTCGATCCATGCATCAATCAGGCAATCACGGACACCGACTGCGCCAGCCTGGCGAGCACGGTTTCCGCGGATGGAATCGGCGCCACTGCGCCATAGCCCGTGGTGGACAGCGCGGCCGCCACGTTGGCAAAGCGCGCGGCCTCGAACGGATCGGCACCCGCGGCAAGCCGCGCGATGAAGCTGCCGCCAAAGCAATCGCCGGCCCCGGTGGCATCGACCGGCTTGACGGCAAACGGCTGCACCAGCGTGCGTGATGCGGCCGTGGCCACATAGGCGCCCTCTTCGCCGAGCTTGAGCGCCACCAGGCCAACGCCGCAGCCAAGCAGGTAGTCGACGATGGCGTCCCGGTCATCGAGCCCGGTCAGCACGGTAATGTCGTCCCAGCTCGGCAGGCACACGTCCGTGAGCGAGAACGCCTCGCGCATGATGCCGCGCGCCCGCGCCAGCGACCACAGGCGCAGCCGCAGGTTGGTATCGAGCGACACCTTCGCGCCGGACTTGCGCGCATGCTCCATCGCGGCCAGTCCCGCATCGCAGGCGCTGGTGCTGATGGCCAGGCTGATGCCAGACAGGTGCAGGAACTTGGCCTGCGCGATCGCGGCCAGCGGCAGCTGTTCGTGATGGTAACGAGCCGCGGCGGAACCTTCTCGCAGGTAGTCGAAGCGGTGGCCGTGGCTGTCATGGCTGACGAAATACACACCGGTCGGCGCGACCGGGTCCACCCGGACGTAACGCGTGTCCACGCGCTCGTGCGTCCACAGCGCCATCAGGCGTTCGCCGAAGCTGTCGGCACCCACCGCCGAGATGTAGCCCGTGGTCGCCCCCTGTCGGGCGGCAGCAATGCAGAAGTTCGAAGTGTCGCCGCCAAAGCCTTGCAGGTAGCGGGTCGGATCGTCGGGCTGCTGGTTGAACTCCACCAGCGGCTCGCCATAGGCCAGGATATCGATGCTCATGGCGCGCTCGCCTCAGAAGAAGGTCTGGACAATGTCGATGACGCGCATGTCGCCGTTCAGCACGGGAATATGGCGCCACTTGTCGAAAGTCAGGCACGGGTGCGAGATGTCGAAGGCGATCATGTCGCCAACCCGGATATCGTCGCCCGCGCGGATCTGCAGGTACGCGTGCTGGTCCATCATGCCCGTGACTTCCCAGTGCGCGGGCACGGCCACCGGCGCGGCGCTGCCCGGGCGGTAGATCACCGCCGGAATCGGCATGCCGGCATCGAACGCGGCGTCGCGCTTGCCCATGCCGATGATGGCCCGGTCGGGCTCGGGCACCGATTGCACATAGGCCCACAGTTGCAGCGCGGGCAGCAGGCCTTCGCGCATTTTCTGCGCCACCGGGTTGCTTGCCAGGATGCGTTCCTGCGCGGCCTTGTAGACGCCCACGTCGTGGGTCAGGTAGCAGCCGGGGCGCAGCACAACCTCGATCGGCGTGCCGATATCGGTGCGGGCAAATTCTTCCGCCACCACGTCGTACCAGGCGGAGCCGGCCCCCGACATCACCACCGGGCTGCGGCCGAAGCGGCCTTGCTGCGCAATCTCGCGCGTGACCGCCACGGTGCGCTGCAGGAAGCTGCGGATCTCCGCCTCCTCCTTCAGCACGCCTTCATAGATCTCCACGCCCGCCAGCGACAGCGCATCCGGCCAGCGCGCCAGCGCCGCCAGCACGTCGGCCTGCTGCGCGGCGTCGCGCACGCCGGTGCGTCCGCCCTCCACGCCCAGCTCCAGCAGCACCTGCAGGGTCTGGCCGCGCTCGCGGAAGTACGCGCCGAGCTGGTCCACCAGGTCAGCGGAGTCGACCAGCGAGAAAAACTCGAAGCCAGGATCGCGCAACAGGTCGGCAATGATTTCCATGTTGCGGCGGCCCACCAGCTGGTTGGCCATCAGCACGCGGCGCACGCCGTGGGCATGGGCCGCGGCGGTCTGGTGCGCCGTCGCCAGCGTTATGCCCCAGGCGCCGGCGCCAAGCTGGCGCGCAAACAGCTTGGGCGCCATGGTCGTCTTGCCATGCGGCGCAAGCTGCACACCGTATTCATCCATGAAGCGGCGCATCCATTGCAGGTTGTGAGACAGGCGCTCCTCGTAAAGCACCGCTGCAGGAAGGCTGAGCTCTTCCTGCAGCAGGCTCCAGCCGGTCTGGCCGGCGTCTTCGGGCGCAAGCGGGGCCTCCAGCCTGCCCAGCGCCTTGTTGAGCGGATCGATCGTGCCGGCTTGGTACTTTATTTCACGCATGCCTGTCATCACCCTGAAAAAATCTGATTGACGTAATGATATCCCTGAAATTACGATATTTCATCCTTGTTATAAAGTAACACACCGTTCGCGGATGGTGAGCCTGATGGCTCGCAACCGGACCGGCACTATCAGTTATAGCCCTTCGCCAGCCCCAAGACCTTTCCGAGCCATGACCGCGCCCTTCGACATCCTGACCCGCATTGCCGAGCGCGGCCCCGCGTTGCGGCTGGCCGAGCAGAAAGTGGCGCAAGTCGTACTGGAAGACCTTGCCGGCGCGGCGGCGGCCAGCATCAATGAGCTGGCGCGCAAGGCCGGCGTGAGCGAAGCCAGCGTGACGCGCTTTGCCAAGGCGATCGGTTGCCGCGATGTGCGCGACCTCAAGCTGCGGCTGGCGCAGGCTACCGCGGTCGGCATGCGTTTCCTGCAGCCGGATGGCGCACCGGCGCTGGCCGACACCCCCGCCACCCTGGCCGACCGCATCCATGCCGACGTGCTGGGCGCGCTCGAAGTCAACCGCAAGCTGATCGATGCCGACCGCATCGATCAGGCCGCGCGCCTGTTGCTGGGCGCACGCATGGTCTACGCTTTTGGCATGGGCGGCGGCTCGTCCTTCATGGCCGACGAGGCGCGCCACCGCCTGGCGCGGCTTGGCCAGCCGGTGGCCAGCTACCAGGATGCACTGCTGCAGAAGATGGTGGCGGCAACGCTCAGCCGCGACGACGTGGTGCTTGCGTTTTCCGCCAGCGGCAGCGTCCCGGAAATGCTGGCGAGCTGCGATATCGCGCGCGAGTACGGCGCCACGCTGGTGGCCGTGACCGCGCTGGGTTCGCCGCTGGCCGCGCGTGCGGACGTGCTGCTGCCCGTGCGAACGCTGGAGACCGATTTCATCTTCAAGCCGTCGGCCTCGCGCTACGCGATGCTGCTGGTGCTGGACGTGCTGGCCACGCAGTGCGCGCTGCTGCAGCCGGACCAGAGCAAGGAACGGCTGCGCCGCCTGAAATACGTGCTCGACACGCACCGCGGCCCCGGCGGCGAGCGCGGCCAGGACACAGGCGCCGGCTTGGACGGCCGCCAGCCGCTCGGAGACTGACCTATGCCCCACCTGTTCGATACCCTGATCCGCTGCGTCACGCTGCTCGATGGCTCTGGCGCCGCGGCCCGCATGGCCGACGTGGCCCTGCGCGACGGCTTGATTGCGCGCATCGACGAAGCCGGCGCCATCGACCCCGACACCGCCGCCAATGTGGTCGAAGGCCACGGCCTGGTCCTGTCGCCCGGCTTTATCGACGTGCACACGCATGACGACACCAACGTGGTCCGCCAGCCCGAGATGACGCCCAAGCTGTCGCAAGGCGTGACCACTGTGATCGTCGGAAACTGCGGCATCAGCGCGGCACCGGTGGTGCTGTCGGGCGATCCGCCCGACCCGATGAACCTGCTCGGGCATGCCGACGCCTTCCGCTATCCGGACTTCCGCTCGTATGTGGAAGCCGTAGATGCCGCGCGGCCCGCCGTCAACGTTGCGGCACTCGTCGGCCATACCGCGCTGCGCAGCAACCAGATGGACACGCTGGACCGCACCGCCACACCCGCGGAGATTGCCGCCATGCGCGCGCAGCTTGAAGAAGCGCTGCAGCATGGCGCGCTGGGCCTGTCCACCGGGCTGGCCTATGCCAACGCCTTCTCGGCGACCACGGCGGAAGTACTGGCCCTGGCCGAGCCGCTCGCCAATGCCGGCGCGCTCTACGCCACGCACCTGCGCAGCGAATTTGCCGAGATCCTCGACGCGATGGACGAGGCGTTCCGCATTGGCCGCCACGCGCGCGTGCCCGTGGTGATCTCGCACCTGAAATGCGCCGGCGTGCCCAACTGGGGCCGCAGCTCGGAAGTGCTCGGCGCGCTCGACGCCGCGCAGCGCTGGCAGCCCGTGGGTTGCGACTGCTATCCCTACACCGCGAGTTCGTCGACGCTGGACCTGAAGCAGGTGACCAGCGATTTCGACATCATGGTGACGTGGTCCGAAGGCGCGCCGGAAATGGGCGGCCGCCTGCTGGCCGATATCGCGACCGAATGGCAGGTCGACCTGCACGAGGCCGCGCGCCGCCTGATGCCGGCCGGCGCCGTCTACCACTGCATGGAGGACGCCGACGTCGATCGCATCCTGAGCCATCCGGCCACCGTGGTGGGCTCCGACGGCCTGCCCAACGACCCGCTGCCGCATCCGCGCCTGTGGGGCGCGTTCCCGCGCGTGCTCGGCCACTATGCGCGCGACCGCGAGCTGTTCCCGCTCGCGGTGGCCGTCAACAAGATGACCGGCCTGTCGGCCGAGCGCTTCGGCCTGGCCGGCCGCGGCTTTGTGCGCGAAGGCTACTGGGCCGACCTGGTGCTGTTCGACGCCGACACCATCCGCGACGCGGCCAGCTTTACCGATCCGATGCAACCGGCCGAAGGCATTGCCGCGGTCTGGGTCAACGGCGAGCTGTCCTGGCAGCAGCGCCAGCCCACCGGGGTGCGCGCCGGCCGGTTCCTGCCGCGCGGCTCCCGGCCGGCGGCCTGACTTCCCCCCTTTTTTGTTTCACCCGATTTCAGGAGTTTTCATGGATATCAAGCGATTCGGCGTAGAAGGCGGCACCGGCCAGGGCGGCCAGCACATGCCATTTGCCCGTGCGGTGGCTGCCGACGGCTGGCTCTACGTTTCCGGCCAGGTGCCGATGATCAACGGCGAACTGGTCGACGGCAGCATCGTCGCGCAGACGCACCAGGCCATCAAGAACGTACTGGCCATCCTGGCCGAGGCCGGCTACGGCCCCGAGCACGTGGTGCGCTGCGGCGTCTGGCTGGACGACGCGCGCGACTTCGCGGCGTTCAACAAGATCTTCAAAGAATACTTCGGCGCCAACCCGCCCGCCCGGGCCTGCGTGCAGTCCAGCATGGTGGTGGATTGCAAGGTCGAGGTGGACTGCATTGCCTACAAGAAGCCGGCGGCCTGAGCCGATCGCCTGCTGATTGCCTGATTGCGTTTTCCCCGCCCGCAACCCGGGCGGGACATGAACTGAACTACAAATATTGCCGTCACAAGCGGCCTTTTTTCCACAAAGGAGACAACATGGGTGCCGTCACCGGAACCACACTGTTGGTGTACGCGCTGATCGCCGTGATCGCCCTGGTCATACTGATCGCGCGCTTCAAGCTGAATCCCTTCATCACCCTGGTTGTCGTCTCGGTCCTGCTCGGCTTCGCCGTGGGCATGCCGATGGGCGACATCATCAAGTCGTTCGAAGCCGGCGTGGGCGGCACGCTCGGCCATATTGCCCTGGTGATCGGCCTGGGCACCATGCTCGGCAAAATGATGGCCGAGTCCGGCGGCGCCGAACGCATCGCGCGCACGCTGATCGACTTCTTCGGCGAGAAGAACGTCCACTGGGCAATGGTGACCATCGCCTTTATCGTCGGTTTGCCGGTCTTCTTCGAGGTCGGCTTCGTGCTGCTGATCCCGATTGCCTTCAACGTGGCCAAGCGCACCGGCACGTCGATGGTGCTGGTCGGCATCCCGATGGTGGCCGGCCTGTCCGTCGTGCACGGCCTGATTCCCCCGCACCCGGCCGCTCTCCTGGCCGTGACGGCATACGGCGCGGATATCGGCAAGACCATCATGTACGCGCTGATCGTGGGCGTCCCGACCGCGGCCATTGCCGGCCCGCTGTTCGCCAAGCTGATGGACCGCTACGTCAAGCTGCCCGACGTCAACCCGCTGGCCGCGCAGTTCACCGAGGAAGACGAAGGCGTCAAGGCCTCGCACCAGTTGCCCGGCTTCGGCATTACGGTGTTCACCATCCTGCTGCCCGTGATCCTGATGCTGATCGGCAGCTGGGCCGACCTGTTCACCACGCCCAAGACCTTCGCCAACGACTTCCTCAAGCTGATCGGCAACTCGGTCATGGCGCTGCTGATCGCCGCGCTGGTGAGCTTCTACACCTTCGGCAAGGCACGCGGCTTCAACCGCGAGGCCATCCTCAAGTTCACCAACGAGTGCGTGGCGCCTACGGCCATCATCACGCTGGTGGTTGGCGCGGGTGGTGGCTTCGGCCGCATCCTGCGCGACTCGGGCGTGTCCAATGCAATCGTCGACGTGGCCACCAACGCCCACGTTTCCGTGCTGCTGCTGGGCTGGCTGGTGGCCGTCATGATCCGGATCGCCACCGGTTCGGCCACCGTCGCCATGACCACTGCCGCCGGCATCGTCGCGCCGATCGCGGCCAGCGTGCCGGGCACGCGTCCCGAGCTGCTGGTACTGACCACCGGCGCGGGCTCGCTGATCCTGTCGCACGTGAACGACGGCGGCTTCTGGCTGGTCAAGGAGTACTTCAACATGACCGTGACCCAGACCTTCAAGACCTGGTCGGTCTGCGAAACGCTGATCTCGGTCATCGCCCTGCTGCTGACGCTGGCGCTGGCCACCGTCGTCTGACCCGCCTGAACCGGGCCAGGGCACCCGTATCAATCGGGATTGCCTTGGCCCGGGCACCCTCCTACACTGCCTCCTCGATGCGGCCGCAAGTGCCGCACACGTCCTGATTCGAGGAGAGAATCCATGAGCTTCCCGCTATTTCAGCGCGCCATTGCGGCCTGCGGCGCCCTCGCCCTGCTGTCGGCCCCGGCCCTGGCTTCCGAGCCCGTCAGGATCGGCCTGATCGCCCCCTTCTCCGGCAGCTTCGCCGACTACGGCAAGCAAATGGAGGCCGGCGTGAAGGCCTACCAGTCGCTCCATGGCGATACCGTGGCGGGCCGCAAGGTGCAGGTCATCATGAAGGACACCACGGGCCCGGTGCCCGACGTCGCCAAGCGCCTCGCACAGGAACTGGTGGTGCGCGACAAGGTCGACATCCTGGCCGGCTTCGGCCTCACGCCGGAAGCCCTCGCCGTTGCGCCGGTCGCCGAACAGGCGAAGAAGGCGATGGTGATCTTCAATGCGGCGTCGTCAGTCATCACCACCAAGTCGAACTACATTGCGCGCGTGTCGATGACGCTGCCGCAGATCTCCGCGCCCATGGCAACCTGGGCCGTGAAGAACAATGTGCGCAAGGTGGTCACGCTGGTGGCCGACTACGCGCCCGGCATCGACGCGGAAACCGCGTTCAAGACGAACTTCATCGGCGGCGGCGGGCAGGTCATCGAGTCGATCCGCGTGCCGCTGCGCAACCCGGAGTTCGCGCCGTTCATCCAGCGCATCAAGGACGCCAAGCCCGAGGCGGTCTTCCTGTTCCTGCCGGCCGGCGAACAGGGCGTGGCCTTCATGAAGGGCTTTCGCGAGCGCGGGCTGGCCGAGGCCGGCATCCGCGTGATCGCCACCGGCGACCTGACCGACGACCACGTGCTGCCCGCCATGGGCGATGCGACGCTCGGCGTCATCACCTCGTTCCACTATTCGATGGCGCACGACTCGCGCGAGAACAAGGCGTTCCTGAGCGCCTATTCCGCTGCCAACCCCGGCGCGGGCCGCCCGAACTTCATGACCGTCGCGGCCTATGACGGCATGGCCGCCATTTACGAGGCGCTGAAGAAAACCAGCGGCGCGGCCGATGGCGACAAGATCATCGGCGCGCTCAAGGGCATGAAGATCATGAGCCCGCGCGGGCCGATCCTGATCGATCCGGCCACGCGCGACGTCGTCCAGACCGTCTACATCCGCAAAGTGGAGAAGCGCGGCAGCGAGCTGTACAACATCGAGTTCGACAAGTTCGCCGACGTGAAGGACTCGGGCAAGTAAGCCTCTTGCCGCCCTGGTTCCGCATCCGCGCCGCTCAGGGCACCCACCAGTAGCGCGTGAGATGGAAGAACACCGGGGCGGCGAACACTACCGAGTCCAGGCGGTCCAGCATGCCGCCGTGGCCCTCGATCATGTGGCCCCAGTCCTTGATGCCGCGGTCGCGCTTGATCGCCGACATGACCAGGCCACCAAGGAAGCCCATGAGCGCGATGACCAGCGCGATTGCCCCGGCCGTCAGCGGCGAGCCGTATGGCGTGATCCACCATAGCGATGCGCCCAGCGCCGTCGCGCTGGCCACGCCACCCACAAAGCCTTCGACCGTCTTCGACGGCGACAGCAGCGGCGCGATCTTGCGCTTGCCGAGCAGCTTGCCCCAGACGTACTGGAGCACGTCGCTGCCCTGCACCACGATGACGAGGAACGCGATCAGCAGCAGGTTGCGATCCTCGTAGCCGGGGATCGGCAGCGTGAGCAGCGCGGGGACGTGCGAGATGCAGAACACGCAGATCATTACCGCCCACTGCACGCCCGCGCACCGTTCGAGAAAGCGCGTCGTCTCCGATGACAGCGACGAGAGAATCGGCAGGATCAGGAAGGCGTAGACCGGGATGAAGATCGAGAACAGCCCGTACCAGCCGATGTAGACCAGCACGTACTGTCCCGGCAGGAAGACGAAGAACGCGGCCACCATGGCCCGATGGTCGCCGCGCCGGGTCGTCGTGATCGTGATGAATTCGCGCAGCGCGTAGAACGACAACAAGCCGAACAGCACGATGATCGCCGTGCGCCCCATGGCGAAGGCAATGCCGAGGATCGCCACCATCCACCACCACGCCGAGACCCGCGCCGCGAGGTTGTCGATCACCGTATGAGGCGCGCCGCCCGCCACGCGCCAGCGCAGCAGCGCGGTCACCAGCGAGGCCAGCAGCAATACGCAAAGCACCCCGCCAAACAACATGCGAGTGTCGTGGATAACCTGGATATTGGACATGGTCTTACTCCAGCACCGGTGCCAGCGCGAGCAACTGCTGCCGGCAGCGGGACAGGAACGATTCTTTCAGTTCTTCGGGCTGCAGCCGCAGCGGCGCGCCAAAGGTCACGGTGCATAGCAGCGGCACGGGGATGATCTCGCCCTTCGGCATCACGCGGTTGAGATTGTCGATCCATACCGGCACGAACTCGATGTCCGGGCATGCACGGGCCAGGTGGAACACGCCGCTCTTGAACGGCAGGAGCCGGTCGTCGGTGGTGTTGCGCGTGCCCTCGGGAAACAGGATCAGCGAGGCGCCGGCGCGCAGCGCCTGCTCCATCTGCGCCACCGGGTCGGGGCCGGTGCCGTCGCGGCCGCCGGAGCGGTCGATCAGCAGGGCACGGAACACATCGCGCCCGATAAAACGCCGCACCGACGAGGCTTCCCAGTAGTCCGCGCCGGCCACGGGCCGCGTCACCGCGCGCAGATCCGGCGGCAGGCAGCCCCAGATCAGCACGAAGTCGCCATGGCTGCTGTGGTTGGCAAAGTAGACCCGCTGCACGGCTGCGGGCAGGCAGCCGTTCCAGCGCGCCTGCATGCCGGTCAGCATCTGCGCAAACAGGATGATGGCGCGTGCCACCAGTCGTGAAAGCCACGTCATGGGGAGGTCATCTCAATAGCAGCAAAAGCAGCGCGAGCAGCAGCTGGGTCGCTGCGAGTGCGCCGGCGAACTTCAGGAAACGCAGCGTCGCGCGCGAGCGCTCCGCCAGCGAGCGGCCCGCGCGTCCGGGCGCCTGCCAGCCGAGGGCGGACAGCGCCTGGTCGAGCGCGCCCAGTTCGGCGGTGTCGGCCGCGACGGCAAGCGCCTCGAACAGGCGGCGGTCCAGCTCGATACGGACCAGCAGCCAGAGTTGCGCGGCACCCATGATCGCCACCACCAGCCCGAGGATCAGGTAGACCAGCGCGGCGGGCGCGAACAGTCCGGCAAGCAGCAGGTTGGCCATCGCCAGGACCAGCCCGGCGCCATTCAGCCGGGCGGCGGCGTGCATGGCGCCAGCGGTGATACGCGCCACCCAGGCCTCTGTACCGGAATCGGGCTCGGGACGGGAATCTTCAGTCAGCATGGTCGGCTCCTTGCGAGTCGGAAACCTGCGGGCCGGCTACGGTGGTTTGCAGGAAGCGCGTCAAGGCCGCCACGCTCTGCGGGCCCAGCACCACTGCCGGCCGGCTTTGGCGCAACAGGGCCAGCACCTGCTGCGCATCACGCAGCTGCGCATGCGCGCCCAGCCATGCGGCAGCCACCAGCGCGCTGCGCGAGTAGCCAAGCGCGCAACTGACCAGCACCGTGCGCCCTGCCTGCCGCCAGCCCTCGATGGTCTCGACGCCGGCATGCAATTGCGCCTGCGATGGCACGGTCAGGTCCAGCACCGGCACGCAGCGGTACAAGACGCCCGTCGCCAGCCGAGGCAATTCCGCCGTCAGGTCGAGCACGGCATCGGCGCCAGATTCGCGCAGCTCTGCTTCACCGGGCAGGCGGCCGATCCAGACGCCATCGGTCAACCGGCTGACGGCGGGCTGACGCCTTGTCCACCAGCGCGAGTTGGCGAAGGCCCCGAGCACATAGGGCCACAGCACCCACCAGGCCGACATCGGGAGCGTGCCATCGGCGCGCTTCTGGAATGCTCCCGGCCTGCCGGCACGGTAAGTCACGGCCACGCAGCCCAGCGCAATGGCCGCCCACGCCAGCATGAAAGCGGCCACAACCGACACGCTCAAGGCCGCGACGGCGGTGAGCCCCAGCAGCATCGCAGCCATCCCGTAGCGGCGCGCAAGCCGGGCATCCGGTGAGCCGGCAGCCTCTGCCGGCACAAGCGGCAACGCAAATACGCATGACCAACCGACCAGCCAGCCAGTCGGGACATCGATGAAATGGTGCTGGTAGGTTGTCAACACCGACACACCGATCAGCGCAAACCACAGGTGCATCAGCCAGCGCCAGCCGCCCCGCAGGTGCGTGGCATAGGCCACCCAAAGGATCACGAGCAGGCTGATATGCAGCGACGGCGCCTGGTTGAACGGCTTGTCAAATCCGCCGAGCAGCGTGAACAGCTGCCCCGGCAGCCCGTCCGCTTCGGGACGTGCAAAGGCGAAGCGCAGTGGAAATGCGATAAAGCAGGCCACCGAGACAAGCTGCGCCGCCAGCAGCCGCTTCACGTGGGTCAGCAGGTCCGCGCGCGTCGACCAGAGGAAGAACGAGAGTCCGTAGAGCAGGTCGATCGACCAGTACGGCACGATGCTCCACGGCATGAACGGAATCCCGCGTTCCCAGCCGAAGTGGAAGTACGGCACGTCCGCATGCTGGCTGGCCAGCCAGTTGGCCAGGCCGTAGCTGGAGAAGAACAGCACACCCATGCCGGCGAGCAAGCCCGCGGCCAGGCCCCAGGGCCGGCCGGGCGCGGGCACCGGACTCCGATCCAGCGCCGCGGGGCCAAAGTGTGCGCCGTCGCCCCGCATCAGCGCCCCTCGCCCTTCCTTCGCGCCAGGCTGACCGTGAAGATGCCCCACGGGTCGATGCGCTGGGCAAGCTTTTCGAAGCCTGCGTCGCGAACCAGCTCGTCCATCTCGGCCTGCGAGCGGCGGCGCATCACCCACGCCGATCCGGCACGGTGGCTGGTCAGCGCCCGCGCGATGAACTCGAGCTGCGGGTGCCACGGCTGCCCCGTATAGACGAGATAGCCACCCGGCCGCACGGCCTGCGCCAGCCCGCGCAGCGAGCGCCCGACCATCGCATTGTCGCCGAACAGTTCATACAGGCCGGAGACGATGGCCAGGGTCGGTGCCGGGTCCAGTACGGCAAGGCTGTCGGCATCGAAGGCATCGCCTTTCTCGAAGCGCGCGATCGGCTCGAGCCCCTTGCGGCGGATCAGGTTTCGTCCCTGTTCGACGTTGATGTCGCTGTAGTCGCGCAGCAGGATGCTCTCCACCGCGTTGCCGTCGATGCTGCCGCGCTGCGAGGTCAGCGCCTCCAGCACATAGCGGCCGTGCCCTGCCGCGATGTCGACGATGCGCACCGGCGCTGCCGCGGCCTGCAGGCGGCGAATGGCCTCGCCAATCAGTTCCTCCACATGCAGCTTGCGCTGCCGGATGCCGCGCCAGCCGATGGCGTCCAGGTAGTTGCGGTCCATGAGCTGACCGACGCCGAAGCGGCCCGTGGCCTTGTTGCGGTAGACGTAGTCGAGCGTCGAGCCGGAATCGAAGCCGGTCTGGTGGCCCAGCCGGACGCCTTCGGACAGCATGCCGCCCAGGTGCAGGCCGGCGCGCACGGTACCCCAATAGATTCCGGCGGGGCTTGCCGCCGCCAGCGGCGCGGCTAGCCGGTCGGACTCATCCTTGAAGGGGCCGCGGCGGTCGGCCTCCAGCAGTGACACGGGCGCCGACGGCGTATCGAATTCGCGCACGATGAACTTGCGCGCCGCGGCCACGGCGGATGCCCGGTCGCGCTCGCCGAGCGTGTCGTGATAGAAGCCGTCGAGGACGATGCGCTCCTTCACGCGCGAACCCAGGCGGTCGAAGAACGCGTCCTGCGGACCGCGATGCACGACCCAGTCCGCGCCGGAAATCAGCAACTGCGTGGGAACGGTGATGGCGCCGGCATCGGCCACCACGCGCTCGCCGGCGTCGTAGAGATCGAGCAGCATGTTGACGGCGATCGGCCGCGTGATCAGCGGATCGGCGTCGTAGCTGGCCACGCGCTGCGGATCATGCGTCAGGAACTTCGCCTTGACGTAGCTGTTGACGAAGAACTTGCCGCGCAGCCGATGCATCAGCTTCAGGCCGGGACGCGCGAATGGTACGTAGAGCTTGACCTTGAACGCCGGCGAGGCCGCTACCAGGCAGCGGATGCGCGGCGCGTAGTCGTGCACCCAGGTCGCGGCCAGCACCGCGCCGACGCTCTGGGCCACCACGGCCATCCGCTCCACGCCAATGCCGTGCGCCGCTTCGATATGGTCGACAAAGGTCTGGATGTCGCGCACCGAACAGGCAAGCCCCGGGCTGTAGCCGCGCTCGCCGGGCGAGCGTCCGTGGCCACGCGCGTCCCAGGCAAAGAAGTCATGGTCGGGCAGGCTCAGTTCATCGACCAGGTGCGCGACGCGGCCGGAATGCTCGTGGCCGCGATGGAACAGCAGCACGGCCCCGCGCGGCGTTCCGCTCGCGGCTGGCCAGTGCCGGTAGAACAGTTCCTGCCCGTCATGGGTGGCAAAGCGCGATTCGATCGGGGTACGTTCCACGCGGCGCGTCTCCACAGGTCAGGAAGCCGACTGGCGGCCATGGCTCTCGCGAGCCTCCAGCACGCCGCGCCGAACGCGGTTGATGATGGTCGCCACGGACAGCAGCGACAGCAGGATCCAGAACCAATGGCCGTATGACCCCAGGCTCAGGCCGCAGCCGACCCAGAGACCCAGCGCGCCGAGAACCAGCGCGCGGTCGCTCTTGCCCAGCGGGCCGTCATAGCGCCGCGTGGCGCCTGCCAGCGGACCGATCAGGCCCGCGCACTCGGACACCACGGCCAGGATGGCGAACAGCATGACCTCGCCGCCCGATGACGGCATGGCCCAGGCAAACGGGATGGTCAGCGCCAGGTCCGAAACGATGTCGCCGAGTTCGTTCAGGTACGCGCCCAGCACGCTTTGCTGCCCGTGCTCGCGCGCGAGCATGCCGTCGATCGCGTTCAGCGCCATCCGCGCGAACAGCCACAGCGGCATCAGCAGGAATACGCCGGGCAGCCACGCCAGTCCGCCGGCCAGCGCGCCGACGACCAGCGAGCCGGCCGCTGCCGCCAGCGTGACCTGGTTGGCCGTCACGCCTGCGGCGGCAAGCCGCTCCACGGTGGGCCGCAGCCAAGCCTGGAACTTCGGTTTGATCTGGTAAAGCGTCATATTGGGTCTCGGGATCGGATCTGCTGCCGCGTCACGGTCTTGCGGGGGCGCTGAACGGAACTGGCCGGTACAGATTGCGGAGCATAGCGGCAGTTCGGGTTTCCGCAAACCATCGTGAACGCCCTTGATACATTTGCGCCGGCCGCCCTGGGCAGCCCGCCGGAAGCGGCTACCTGCTAGCCGACGCCCATCAACCGGTCCAGGCGGTCCTTGTCCGCCAGCAGGCCGGCGCTGTCCGACGCGTGCGCCACCCTGCCCCGGTCCAGCACCATGGCGCGCCGTGTCATGGACAGCGCCAGCCGCGCGTGCTGCTCGACCACGATCACCGCCATCCCGCCCTGCCCGATCAGCTTGCCGATCACGCGCTGCAGCTCCTGCACGATGATCGGGGCCAGGCCCTCCATCGGTTCATCGAGCAGCAGCAAGGCGGGATTGAGCATCAACGCACGCGCAATCGCCAGCATCTGCTGTTCGCCGCCCGACAACTGGTTGCCCAGGTTGCGCCGGCGCTCCTGCAGGCGCGGAAACAGCGCGTAGACGCGCGCAAGCGTCCAGTGCCCCGGCCGCGACACGGCACTGAGGTTCTCTTCCACCGTCAGCGACGGGAACACCCATCGCTCCTGCGGCACCCAGCCAATGCCGGCCTGGGCACGCTGGTGCGGCGCCAGCCGTGCCAGGTCGCGCCCCTGCCAGCGCAGCGTGCCGCGGCGCACGCGCGTGAAACCCATCAGCGTGGCGAGCAGCGTGGTCTTGCCCACGCCATTGCGGCCCAGCAGCGCCAGGCTGTCGCCGGCATCCAGGGCCAGGTCGATGCCGTCGATGACCACGGCGTCGCCGTAGCCCGCGCTCAGCGCTTCCACCCGCAGCAACTCAGCCATGTGCCGACTCCCCAAGATAGACCTCTTTCACGCGCGGATCGGCGGCGATTTCGGCCGGCGTGCCTTCGGTGAGCACCTTGCCGCCCACCAGCACCGTGATGCGTTCGGCAAAGCGGAACACCAGGTCCATGTCGTGCTCGATGAACACGATCGTGATCTCGCGCGGCAGCGCAGCAATGACGGCGAACAGCTCGGCGCTTTCCGCTGACGGAATGCCCGCCGCGGGTTCATCGAGCAGCAGGATCGATGGCCGCGTGGCTAGTGCCAGCGCGATCTCCAGCAGCCGCTGCTTGCCATACGGCAGGCGGCGCGTCTCCATGTCGGCCTCGTTCTCGAGCCTCAGGCTGGCCAGCACCGCCATGGCTTCGTCCACCAGCGCGCGCTGCGACGCCACCGTGCGCGACCACACGCGCGCCGCGCCGGTGCGTTCGGCCACGGCCAGCACCACCGATTCGAGCACGGTCAACCCCGGGAACAGCGTGTTGACCTGGAAAGTCCGCGCCATGCCCAGGCGCACGCGCGCATGCCGAGGCAAACGGGTGATGTCCTGCCCGCCAAGCCAGATGCGCCCGGACGTAGGCGCCAGCGCTCCGGTCAGCAGGTTGATGAAGGTGGTCTTGCCCGCGCCGTTCGGGCCGATCAGCGCATGGCGCGCGCCGGGCGCGAAGCTGAGCGAGATGTCGCTGTTCGCCACGAACGCGCCCCACTGGCGCGACAGGCCTTCGGTCCGCAAGAGCCCCGTCATTGCGCACCGCCTTCTGGCTGCTGCCCCGCGCGCGCGGCCAGCCACGCACGCGCCGCATCGACCGCCCCCATGACGCCCCCCTTCGCGAACAGCACCATCACCACCAGCATCAGGCCGACCCAGAACTGCCAGTACACCGGATTGATGCCCGCGAGTACGTCCTGGGCAATCATGAACAGCGCGGCGCCCGCCAGCGCGCCGTACAACCGCCCGGCGCCGCCCAGCACCAGCATGACCAGCAGCTCGGCCGAGCGCGGAAAGCCCAGCACGTCCATGCCGACAAACTGCGTGGTCTGGGCCAGCAGCGCGCCGGCCACGCCGGCAATCGCGGCCGACAGCGTGAACACCACGCGCAGCCGGCGCGGCACGTCCGCACCGAGCGCCGGCATGCGCCGCACGCCTTCGCGCACGCCGCGCAGCGACAGGCCGAACGGCGATTGCGTCAGGCGCCGCAGCAGCAGGAACAGCACGAACATCACCGCCAGGCTGTACAGGTAGGCGGTCTTGCCGAAGAGGTCGAACTCGAATACGCCGAGCAGGCGATCCATGGCCACGCCGGACAAGCCATCCACGCCGCCCGTGACGAAGGCGGCCTTGTTGGCTGCCTCGAACAGCATCAGGCCGATGCCCAGCGTCACCATCAGCCGCGTCAGGTCACCGCCGCGCACCACCAGGAAGCTGCTGAGCCAGCCGCCCACGCCCGCCACGGCAGCGGCCGCCAGCAGACCGCTGAGCGGCTCGCCCCAGCCATGTGCGGCCAGCAGCCCGGCCGTATAGGCACCGAGGCCGAAAAATGCCGCGTGCCCCAGCGAAACGATGCCCGCATAGCCCAGGATCAGGTCCAGCGACAAGGCGAAGAGCCCTGTGATCAGGATCTGGCTGCCGAGGATCAGGTAGTCCGGCAACGCAAAGAACGCCGCCACGGGCAGCAGCCAGAACACGTACTCGGCCGGATGCCAGCGCCCGTCCGGCAATTTGCGCCCGGTGGGCGCCGGGGTGCCGGCCTCGCGCGGGACGGCGGCCGACCGCGGCGATCGCATCAGTGTCTTCATGCGCGCCTTCCATACAATCCGGCCGGGAACAGGACCAGCAGCACCACCATCATCGCGTAGATGACGAAGGCGCCGACGGCCGGCACGTAGTACTTGCCGGCCACGTCGGCAACGCCGAGCACCAGCGCCGCGAGCAGCGAACCGCGGATCGACCCGGCACCGCCCACGGCGACCACGAGCAGGAAATACACCATGTACTTGAGCGGGAACGCCGGATCCAGACCCAGCACGTCCACGCCAAGCCCGCCGCCCAGTCCCGCCAATCCGGAGCCCAATGCGAAGGCCAGGCTGAACACGCGCCCTACGTTGATGCCGAGGCCGCGCGCAGCCTGCTGGTTATCCACGGCTGCCCGCACCTGCGCGCCGAAACGCGTGCGCGCTACCAGCCAGCCCAGCGCCGCGGTAATCGCCAACACCACGGCAATCAGGAACAGGCGGTATGCGCCCAGTTCCAGTACTCCCACGCGCACCTGGCCGCGCAGCATCTCGGGCAGTTCCACGGGTTGCTGGCCCGGGCCGAACAGGTAAGTAGCGCCGGCCATCGCCATAAAGGTCAGGCCGATGGAAAACAGCACCTGATCGAGATGGCTGGCCTGGTAGAGGCGGCGATACAGCGTGCGTTCCAGCACCCAGCCCACCGCCGCCGCGCCCGCGAAGGCGGCCGGCAACGCCAGCAGGAACGGCACGCCCGCACGGTTCATCAGCACCACGGCCACATAGCCGCCCAGCATGGCAAAGGCGCCATGCGCGAGGTTGACGAAGTTCATCAGCCCCATGGTCACCGACAGGCCGACGCTGATCAGGAACAGCAGGCTGCCGTAGGCCAGGCCGTCAAACAGCACGCCCAGGAGACTTGTCATCGTGGTCGATACCCTCGCTCAGGGAAGCCAGCGTTGAAGAAAAGGACTGCCCAATTCACGCGGGCAGCGGCGCGAATGGCAGGGCGACACAGTTTTCCGCAAGCATGCGCGACGGCGCCTGCGATGCGCACACATAAGCGAGTTCGGCATGCTGCAGCAGATGACCGAGCAGCAAACCGGCCGGGCCCGCGCCGATGATTGCGCCCCGGGTACGCATGTTGCCTGTCTCCCGATTGATTCTGGGTGAGGGGCCAGACCCGACCGCGCCTGGCCACGGCAGGCCATTGCGGCCGACTCGCTTTATCGGCCGGATTGTTCCGGCAGCAGGTAGTTTTTGCAATCCGGCCCCACCCGGAGTGGGGTGCGTACCCTGGCCTAGTGCTTTACAAGGCAAACCCGGAGGATTATGGTCAGTGAGTGCGTTTTTGCTGGAAATCCGTCCATGTCGATCGACCGCCGCTCATTTCTCGCGATAGCTGCCGGGCTGGCCGCCGTGCCCGGTTTTGCGGGCAGCGCGGGCACTGCCGCGGCATCCACGGTAGCGGCGCCGATGCGGCGGACCATCCCCGGCAGCACCGAGGCGCTCCCCGTGATCGGCATGGGCACGGCCGATACCTTCAACGTCGGCACCGGTGCCGATGAGCGCGCGCCGCTTGCCGAGGTCATTGGCCTGCTGCTGCAGAACCAGGGCTCGATCATCGACACCGCGCCGAGCTACGGCAGCGCGGAAGCCGTGACGGGCGACCTGTTGCGCAGCGCCGGCGCGCGCGGCAAGGTCTTCCTGGCGACCAAGGTGTCGGCCCCCGCCGGCGCACCGGCCCAGGCGCAGTGGGCGCGTTCGCTGGCCGACCTGCATACCGACAAAGTCGACCTGCTGCAGGTCCACAACCTGATCGACTGGCGCGAGAACCTGCGCTGGCTGCGGCAACTCAAGGAACAGGGAAAGATCCGCTACCTCGGCATCACGCACTATCGCGAGGACGCCCACGAGACGCTCGCGCAGATCGTGCGCAGCGAACGCGTCGACTTCGTGCAGGTCAACTATTCGCTCGCCGAGCGCGGCGCGCAGCGTACGCTGCTGCCGCTGTGCCAGTCGCGCGGCGTGGCGGTGCTGATCAACCGGCCGTTCCAGGACGGCCGCATGTTCCGCGCGGTCAAGGACAGGCCGCTGCCACCGTGGGCCGGGGAAATCGACTGCCATTCCTGGGGCCAGCTCTTCCTGAAGTTCGTGGTCAGCCATCCGGCCGTGACCGCGGCCATTCCCGCCACCTCCAAGCCCCGGAACATGGCGGACAACCTGGGCGCCGCGCTCGGACGGATGCCGGATGCCGGCCAGCGCGAGCGCATCGCGGCGTTGCTCGCCTAGCCCATGGACCACCATCCGCGCCAGGCCGCCACCGGGACGCTTGCCCGGCTGCGCCATGGCCTTGGCCTCCACCCCGGCGAAACGGGCGCCGTCGTCGCCGGCTTCCTGTTCTTCTTCTGCCTGTTTGCCAGCTATTTCATGCTGCGCCCGGTGCGCGAGACCATGGGCATAGCCGGCGGCGTCAAGAACCTGCAATGGCTGTTCACGGCCACCTTCGTCGTCATGCTGGCCGCCATTCCCCTCTATGGCGCATGCTGCGCGTGGTTGCCGCGCCGGCGTTTCGTGCCGTGGGTCTATGGCTTCTTCATTGCCAACCTGGTCGGCTTTGCCGTGGCCACGCGCGCGGTGCCGGACAGCGTCTGGCTGGCACGCGTGTTCTATGTCTGGCTGTCGGTCTTCAATCTGTTCGTGGTGTCCGTGGCATGGAGCCTGATGGCCGATGTGTTCCGGCCCGAGCAGGCCCGGCGCCTGTTCGCGCTGCTGGCCGCCGGCGCCAGCGCGGGCGGCCTGGCCGGCCCGGTGATGGGCGGCTGGCTGGTGGTGCATATCGGGCTCACCGGGCTGATGCTGCTGTCCGCGGCGCTGCTGGCCGCCACGCTGCCCGGCGTGGGCTGGCTGTTCGGCTGGCGGCGCCGCGCCGGCGCTGGCGTGGCGAAACCTGGCGACGCCGTGGCCGCGGATCCGGCACACCCTGTCGGCGGTGGACTGTGGGCCGGCCTGTCGCTGGTGGTGCGGTCGCGCTACCTGCTGGGCATCAGCCTGTTCGTGATCCTGCTGGCCACGGCCAGCACCTTCCTGTACTTCGAGCAGGCGCGCCTGGTGGCGGAGGCGTTTCCGGAGCGCGCGCGGCAGACACAGGTATTCAGCGCGCTCGACGCCGCCGTGCAGGCACTGACGATCATCGTCCAGCTGTTCTTTTCGGGTCGCGTGGCGCGGCGCTACGGGGTTTCAGCGCTGCTGACGATGGTGCCGCTCGCCGTGTTTGCCGGGTTCCTGCTGCTGGCGATGTTCCCGACCTTCAGCGTGCTGGCGAGCGTGATGATCCTGCGCCGCGTGGGCGAATACGCGCTGCTGCGCCCCGGCCGCGAGATGCTGTTCACGGTGGTGGATCCGGAAACCAAGTACAAGGCCAAGAACGTCATCGATACCGCGGTGTACCGCGCCGGCGACGCGGTCAGCGCATGGGTCAAGACGGCGGTCGACGCCATCTCGGGCCACGCCGCCGCGGTCGCGCTGACCGGGGCCGCGCTGGCCCTGGCGTGGGCCTTCCTCGGGTGGTGGCTGGGGCGCCGGCATGAACTGCAGCTGCTGCAAGCGGGCCCCGCCTCGGCCGGCTCGACGCGCAACGCCGCGTCGCCATCTGCCGCGCAGCCGCGTTAGCGCGCGGCGTTCAGAACGTTTCCCAGTTGTCGCCGCGATCGGCGCTGTCCGCAGCGCGCGGTGGCTGCGCCATCTGCCGGACTGGCTGGCGCGGCGCCGGGACAGGCCTGCGCAGCGCTGCGGCGTTGCCGCCGTCATGCTGCGCAATCCGGAAGGCCGCGACGGACTCGCGCAGCGCCGCTGCCTGTTCTTCGAGCGAATGGGCCGCGGCCGTGGCTTCCTCGACCAGCGCGGCATTCTGCTGGGTCACCTGGTCCATCTGCGCGACCGACTGGTTGACCTGCTCGATGCCCGTGCGTTGCTCCACGGACGCCGCCGCGATCTCGCCCATGATGTCCGTCACGCGGCGGATCGACTGCGTGATCTCCGTCATGGTCGCGCCCGCGCGCGTCACCAGGTCCGAACCGCTGCGCACGCGATCGACCGACGTGCTGATCAGCGTGCGGATTTCCTTGGCCGCGCCGGCCGAACGCTGCGCCAGGCTGCGCACCTCGCCCGCCACCACGGCAAAGCCGCGCCCCTGCTCGCCCGCGCGCGCCGCTTCCACCGCGGCATTGAGCGCCAGGATATTGGTCTGGAACGCGATGCCCTCGATCACGCCGATGATGTCGGCAATCTGGCCCGAGCTGTCCGCGATCTGCGTCATGGTGGTGATGACCTGGTCCATCACCTCGCCGCCGCGATTGGCGATCTCCGACGCATTGTCGGCCAGTCCGCTCGCCTGGCGCGCGCTGTCGGCGTTGTGCTGCACGGTCGTCGTCAGCTCTTCCATGCTGGCGGCCGTCTCCTGCAGCGAGGCCGCCTGCTGCTCGGTCCGCGAGGACAAGTCCGAATTGCCCGCGGCGATCTGCGCGGTCGCCGTGGCGACCGAATCGACCGAGGCGCGGATGCCGCTCACGGTGCCGGCCAGCCTGGCTTGCATGCGCTGCATGGCATAGAGCAGGCTGGAGTCGTCGTCCTGGCGCAGGTCGATCCGGCGCGTGAAGTCGCCGTCCGCGATGCTGTTGGCAACCGATGCGGCATAGGCGGGCTCGCCGCCCAGGTCGCGGCGCACGCCGCGCAGCAGCCACGCGGCCAGCAGGGTCGCCGCGCCGCCCACTATCACGAGCATCAGTAAGGAGTGGAATAGTGCCTGCCGGAATGCGGCCTCGATGTCATCGACATAGGCGCCGGTGGTGACGGCCCACTCCCACGTCTTGAAGGCCTTGATATAGCTCACCTTGGGCAGCGGCGCGCTCGCGCCCGGCTTCGGCCACATGTAGTTCAGGAAGCCCGAGCCCTGGCCGCTGGCGATCTTCGCGATTTCCACGTAGATGGCCACGCCGTTGGGATCCTTCATCCCGGTCAGGTTCTTGCCTTCGTTCTCGGGCTTGAACGGGTGCATCAGCGAGCGGCCCGAGAAGTCCGTGACCGAGACATAGCCGTCGGTTCCGAAGCGCAGCGGGCGCAGGCGCTCTTTGGCCAGCTTCTGCGCGTCTTCAAGGGACATGCCCTGGCTGGCAGCCTCTTTCTCGACGGACGCGATCAGGCTGACCGAGGCCTCGGCGACGCTCTGGATCTCGCGTTGGCGGCCGGCGAACATCTCCGCGCGCGTGGCGAACGCCTCGTACGTGCAGATGCCGAGCATGGCGATCCAGATCAGGCCAAAGGGGATCCAGAGCCGTTGGTTAAGGGTCAGAGTCTTCATTACTATTTGCGATGTGGGGCGACGGGTGGGTCATTGGGAGGGATGCAACCGCGTGCGCCAATGTCTCCAGCAAGCAAGCAACGGAACGATCCGGCGATTGCTCACCCTACTTTCGTAGGGCATCTCGCACGATCCGGCCGATCAGCGGCCAGGCACATCGAAGAAGTGATGCCTGTGTCTCCCCGTAAGGCCGTATAGTCATGCCTCCGGCCCAGGCGGGCCGACCACTTTCTCTTTCCCCCGGAGGATTCCATGAAGACCAAAGCCGCTATCGCCTGGAAAGCCGGCGCCCCGCTGACCATCGAAGACGTGGACCTGGACGGCCCCCGCGCCGGTGAAGTCCTGGTGGAAATCAAGGCCACCGGCATCTGCCACACCGATTACTACACGCTGTCGGGCGCGGACCCGGAAGGCATCTTCCCGGCGATTCTCGGCCATGAGGGCGCCGGCATCGTCACCGACGTCGGCCCGGGCGTGACTTCGCTCAGGCCGGGCGACCACGTGATCCCGCTGTACACGCCGGAGTGCCGCCAGTGCAAGTTCTGCCTGTCGCGCAAGACCAACCTGTGCCAGGCCATCCGCTCGACGCAAGGCAAGGGCCTGATGCCGGACGGCACCTCGCGCTTCTCGATCGACGGCAAGCCGATCTTCCACTACATGGGCACGTCGACGTTCGCGAACCACATCGTGGTGCCGGAGATCGCGCTCGCGAAAATCCGCCCTGACGCGCCGTTCGACAAGGTCTGCTACATCGGCTGCGGCGTGACGACCGGCGTGGGCGCGGTCATCTTCACGGCCAAGGTCGAGGCGGGTGCCAATGTGGTGGTGTTCGGCCTCGGCGGCATCGGCCTGAACGTGATCCAGGGCGCGAAGATGGTGGGTGCCGACAAGATCATCGGCGTCGACCTGAACCCCGCGCGCGAAGCCATGGCGCGCAAGTTCGGCATGACGCATTTCGTCAACCCGAAGGACGTGGGCAACGTCGTCGACCACATCATCCAGCTGACGGACGGCGGCGCCGATTATTCCTTCGAATGCATCGGCAACACGCAGGTCATGCGCCAGGCGCTGGAGTGCTGCCACAAGGGCTGGGGCAAATCGATCATCATCGGCGTGGCCGAGGCCGGCGCGGAGATCTCCACGCGCCCGTTCCAGCTCGTGACCGGACGCGAATGGAAGGGCTCGGCCTTCGGCGGCGCGCGCGGCCGCACCGACGTGCCGAAGATCGTCGACTGGTATATGGATGGCAAGCTCAATATCGACGACCTGATCACGCACACGCTGCCGCTGGACCGCATCAACGAAGGCTTCGACCTGATGAAGCGCGGCGAGTCGATCCG
>NZ_JBYOJP010000021.1:0-122298 GCF_057798975.1 Cupriavidus sp. 21MJTG02-4
CGCGGGTGAACGGCCTGGACGCCGAAGAGAAGCGCAAGGCGAATGCCCGCGCGGACTACACGCCTGCGCAGTTGAAACGGGTTCTCGACCGGGCGCCTTACGAGGTGTACACGCTGTACGCGGGCACTAACGGCAAGCGGGACTCGCAGGCGTTGCCGTGGCTGGATATCAGGATGCGCACGTTCGCGCGGAACCAGGTGACGGAGGAGGAGAAGCTGGAATCCGATCCACCGCCGTTCGCACAGAGCTTGCCGCGCTTCGAAGGCTTGCTGCGCAGCATGCGGTTGCGCGCCACGACGCCGGCGCTGCCGGAAGTGAAGGCGTTGGGAAAAGGATATGGCACAGCGGTGTCGAACTGAGCTTGGATGTGCCTGGAAGCCAATGACCAGACAATGACCAGAAAGAGAGGCAACGATGAGAGGTGTGATTCGCTTGAGAGACAGGACCGACCATGGCGGACATGTTGAAACCGCGAGTTCGACGATGATCATTGATGGTATGCCTGCAGCGTTGGTTGGCGATCTTGTTTCCTGCCCGAGGAAGGGGCAAGGCACGACATCGATCATGCCGGGAGAAGGCAGCATCTTCTCTGATAGCAAGCAGGTTGCACTGCATGGCTTCAAGGCAGGGTGCGGTTGCAGCCTGATATCCAGTACCACGGGATTTGGGGAGTAGCCGATGGCTTGGCCAGTTCCTTCGCTTACGGTTGCTGGTCCACCACCGTCGCCGGGATTGTGGCGATGGGCCGTGCTGCTTGCAGCTTTTCTTGTCATTGGGGCTTGTGCCACGCTGGCGCTCTGGCCACCCGCTAAGCCGGCCGGCGGTGTTCGGTTTTGGGGCGCGCTCGCCGGCATACCGATTCTCTTCTGGATGATGGCTTTCGCAGTGCGCATGTTGTTGCATGCCAATGCCTGCCAGGCGGCGGCTGTGCTGAAGTCAGAGTGCGAAGCGGTGAGCGGGCAGTGGCGCCAGTGGGGTGCGCGGCGCGTCGCGATCATCGCTGCGGCTGTGGTGATGCCGGATGCCGATCTGGTCGAGCGGATTGTCGACGCGTCCGGCGATACGGAGGCGCATCCGGGCAGTCACCGTCAAATAGAACGTCTCGACGGAGATGCCGAGCCAGAAGACCGGCGGACGGCGTTGGTTGCCGCGCTTCTTGGGCCATTAGGGCATGCGCTGATGCGGATTCCGCCAGGTTTGGAGATCGTCGCGCCGGCCGTCATCGGTACAACGCGGTGGGACGACGCTCCAGGCATCAGAGATGTACTCGAAGGGCTGAGCGATGGGAAGGTGCGCGGTATGAAACCAATGCCAGAAGCGGACGAGTCGCCAGCCGTTTGCTTTTCTCGGAGTGCTGACGCGCAACGGCCGCAGTGTCAGTTGGTGGTCGCCACGCAGTTGTGGGGCAACGAACTGCCATGCGAGTTCACGGAAGCAGGGGCGGCCGTGCTGTTGATGCCCGAGGCGATGGCCGAATCGATGGACATCCAGCCCATGGCGTGGCTGTATCGGCCGATGCCAACCACGGTTAGGACCATTCAGGATGACATCGTGACCATGCAGGCGTCACACCGTGATCTTCCTGCCGTTTCCAGATTATGGCTGAGCGGCCTGGATCAAACGGCGATAGACGCCTTGCTCATCCAGTGGTCTGCTGCGAATGCCGCGACCGGCAAGGGGATGGAGAAGATCGACGCCACTGCCATTGATCAGTTCGCCGGCGTGCCGGGGCCGCTGCGGGAGTGGATCGCCTTGGCGATGTCGTGCCACGCCGCATCGCTGTCTGGAGCCGATCAGTGTTGTGCTACCGGGTACGAGGGATTGATCACGCTCTCGCGTGTCGGTCAGCCCGAGAATCAGTGCAGTGGATCTTTTTACATGGCGCAGGCAGCAGTCGTGAGCTGATCGTCGGCAGGCGATCGAGGCGGCCAACGGCGTTGGCCGTCATGTTTCTTTCATTGAGCGGTTGATAAGCGTGAAAACTGGACGTTTCTGGCTGGTTCTCTTGATCGTGACGAGTGCATTGCTGGCAGCATGCACCTCCTTGCTGTTCTTCTCTGTTGACGAGGTGGAGTCCTGGTTGCGCGAGCATCGCCAAGCCGTTGTATTCGCGCTCCTTGTTGCAGCCGTTGGCGTACTCGTCTATTCGCTCCGCTTGCGGACATTCCGTTTGCGTTTCCGCGAGTTTGTCTCAAGTAATGGCCTCGCGCCCAAGGCAATGCAGCCCGTGCCGTCGCCAGCATCGGTACAAGCCTTTGAACTGCTGCAATCGCGTTTGCGCGGTGCATACGGCATGCGCTGGCGATATCGCCAGCCGTGGCTATTGCTGATCGGCGACGATGACGTAATTCGCGGCCTGCTTCCTGGTCTCGCCGAGGAGGGTGTGCTGATCACCGCCGATGCGGTGCTGCTATGGGGCAAGAGCGGCCAGGACGGTCAGCCGGATAACGATTGGCTTCAGCAACTCCACAAGCTACGCCGCCGTCGCCCGGTCGATGCGGTCATCCTCACCACCGATGGCGAGTCCGATCTGCCCGCGCAACGCCGCGGCACCGTCCCCTACGGCATCAGCGTGGCCCGGATCGCCGAAGTCCTGCACTGGTCCGCCCCGGTCTACCTGCTCGATGTCGCGCAGACCGACGCAGCAGCCAACGGCAATACGCCGGTAATCGGCTGTGAACTGCCGCGTCAAGCGAACACAGACGCCATCGCGCAAGCACTTGCTTCCCTGCGTGATCAACTGTCGGATCGCAGCATCGAACAACTGATCCGCAACAAGCGCGACCGCTACATGGGCGAGCTTTCCGTGCGGCTCGACACTCGTGCCAAGGCGCTCGCCGACTGGATCGGCGGCATAGTCGACAACCAGCGCGGGCGCATCGCGCTCAACGGCATCGTATTCGCGCCATATCCCAGCCCCGCTGCGGCCGATGCGAACGGCGAGACCAGTGCCGACCTGCCGCTTTGGCAGTACCTGGGCGAAGCCGCTCGCCGCCACCCGGGCCGGCGCATCGGCTGGCACCCGGTTACAGTGTTCTCCACCGTTGCGTTGGCCGCGATCGGTCTGTGGTGCGCCGGCATGCTGATGTCCGGGGTACTGAACGGGCGCGACTTACATGCCGCCCGGCAGACCGTGACCTACGTTCAATCAGCCCCCAATGCCGCCGCACGCCTGCATGCGCTGCTGGCCCTGCAGCAGCAGATCGAGCGCTACGAGTACCGCACCGAGCATCACGCACCGCTGGCGACTCGCTTCGGCCTGAATCGCGATCGCGCCGCCCTCGACGCCTTGTGGAAGCCCTACATGGAGGCCAGCCGCCAGTTACTCATCACTCCCGTGCAACAGGACCTGGAGGCATCATTGGTGGATCTCGCGCAAATGCGAACTGACTCGCTCGACGAGCAAACCAGCCGCTGGGCGCTCGGCGGCCACCAGAAACTCAAGACGTATTTGATGCTCGCCAACCCCGAGCGCGCCGACGCCGCTTTCCTTGCCCCGCAATTGGCGCAGCACTGGTCCACAGACGCGCGCATCACGCCAGGCGAGCAGCAGGATCTCGCCGAACGCCTGCTCAGGTTCTACGCGCAGCACCTGAAGGCCAATCCGGCGTGGCGCATCGAGCCCCGGCCTGAACTGGTGGCTGGTGCGCGCCAGACCTTGCTGGCGGTGATCGGTGAGCGCAATGCCGAGGACACGGTCTACCAGGGCATCATCAAATCCTTCGATGACAACGGCCGCACCAAATACCCTGACCAGAACCTGGTATCGCTCACATCAGGCGCTGATCCCCGCGGGCTGTTGCGCACGGCGGCGATCATGCCCGGCGTCTTTACCCGCCAGGCCTACGAGGGATATGTCGCCCCCGCGATCGAGACGGCTGCAAAGCGGGCAGAGATCGCCAGCGACTGGGTGCTGACCGACGGCAAGCCCCAGACGCAACCGACAACAGGCCGCTCCGCCGAAGCGCTGCAGGCGGCTCTGACCGAACAATACTTCGCCGACTACGCAGACCGCTGGCAGGGCTTCATGAATAGCTTGCAATGGGAGCCCGCGCCCACGCTGCCGGCCGCGATCAACCAGCTCAAGCTGATGGCGGACACGCGCCAGTCGCCGGTGATCGCATTGATGAAATCGCTCGAATACCAGGGCGGCGCCGGTGCCCGGAAGGATTCCCTGTCCGACACGCTGGTAGCCAAGGCGCAGGATCTGCTCGGCAAGAAGAATGTTGGTCCCGAGGCGATCAAGCCCGATACGGCGGGCCCGCTTGGCGCCGCGTTCGGCCCTGTGCTGCGGCTGGTAGGACAGGGCCAGAGCGCCAATCTTAATCCCGGCGTCAATGGAGACCTGAGTCTGCAACGCTTCCTCGACCGCGCCACGGCGCTGCGCCTGCGGCTGCAGCAGATCAGCAACAGCGCGGATGCCGACGCGCAGGCCCGGCAGATGGCGCAGGCGCTGTTCCAGGGCAAGGGCTCGGAGTTGGCCGACACCCAGGCCTATGCGCAGTTGATGGCGGCAAGCCTCGGCAGCCAATGGGCAGGCATGGGCGAGGCGCTGTTCGTGAGACCCATCGCGCAGGCTACGCAGACCGTGTTGCAGCCTGCGCAAGCGAGCCTGAACGACGCCTGGCGGCAAGGCATCGCGATGACGTGGGGCCGCGCGTTCGCCGGACGCTATCCGTTCGCCGACACAGCGAATGATGCCTCGCTGCCAGAGTTGGCGCGCTTCCTGCGCCCGCAGACCGGGTTGATTGCAGCGTTCCTTGGCACGCAACTGGCCGGCGTGCTGGAGCTGCAGGGCGATCAATGGGTGCCGGCTGCTACCGGCGGCCAGGCACTGGCTTTCGATCCGGCGTTCCTCAAGGCGATCAACACTCTGCAGCGCATCGCCGCCCACATGCTGGCGCAAGGCGAGCCGCAGTACCGCTTCGAACTCAAGCCAATCCCCACGCCCGGCTTGACGGACACGCTGCTGACGCTCGATGGGCAGAAGCTGCACTACTACAACCAGCGCGAAACCTGGCAGATGATGGCGTGGCGGGCGAACAATACCCAGGACCTTGGCACCCGCCTGCAATGGCAGACCGAGAAAGCCGGTACCAACAAGAGCTATGAGTTCGGCGGCCGCTGGGGCCTGGTGCGTATGCTTGAGCGGGCGCGGGTCGAGCCGCTGGACAGCGCAACCTACCAGCTGACCTGGCAGGGGATGCCGGATACACACGTGGACACCAAGGCGACGAAGACCGGCAGCAACGATCGTCCGGGCGAAGGGGGCGAGCAAGACAGCTACGATCCCGAAAGCCTGACGGCCCGGGCCGCAAAACTGCCGCCGCCGGCCGAAGTGGTCTATCCCCTGAGCTACCAGATGCGCACCGAAGTCGGCCAGGGGCCGCTGGAGATGCTGGCGCTGCGGGGCTTCGTGCTGCCGGCGCGCATCTTCGTCGGCCGCGAGCCGCAGGCCATTGCGCAAGCCAACTTGGCCACGCGGAAGTAGAGGCGGAAACACCATGTTCAACAACCTTCTCAATGCGCTCTTCGGCTCCCGCGCGCCCGCGGACCTGGCTCGGTCCACGCAGGCTCGCTGGGAGCCGTGGCTGCAACCGATCCGCCCGGATGCTCCCGTCGGCGACGATCCCCGCTACGACGACGACTTCCTCGCGATCAAGGAGGAGGTAGCGAAGCTATCGGGAATCAACGATACCTTGATCGTCGAGGCCGCCGAGCGCCTGCTCAAGGCCAACGCGAAGGACGTGCGGCTGGCCGTCTACTATGTCTATGCCCGCATGCGCCGCGACGGTGCCGAAGGCATCGGCGATGGCTTCGAGTTGCTCTCGGCGCTGATCGACCGCTTTGGCGCGCAGCTGCTGCCCGCCCGTGCCGAGAGCCGCAAGGCCGCGCTCGAATGGCTGGCGGGGGCGACCTTTACCGATCGGCTCGATCGGGTGCAAAGCCTCACCGATGCGCCGCTCGAGCGCACCTTGTCGGCGCTCGCGCTGATCCTGGAGCGCACCGCGCAGTGGCCGGAGACGGCACGCCCGGCACTGGATGGACTCTTCCGCCGCTTCGAAGCCCGGCTCGAGTCCCCGTCGGCCACAGTGAGCCCGGGCTCGGGCGAACCAACAAGACCTTACCCATCCCCGCCGTCATCGTCCCTGCCTGCAGCCGGTGAAGTAGCGTCTGTGCGCGACCTGCTTGACCGCGCGCGGCAGATGGCGTTCTTCCTGCGCGAGCAGCCTCAAGGCTATCTCTGCGCCTACCGCCTGATGCGTTGCGTGCGCTGGGATACGCTGACCGACGTGCCACCGCATGAGGCGAGCGGCAGAACCCGCCTCGTGGCGCCGCGCGCCGAATTGCGCGCGCAACTCAAGCGCCTGCTGCTGCAAAGGCAATGGCCGGAACTGCTCGACCGCGTCGAGCAGGCCTTCGCCGAAGGGGCCAACCATTTCTGGCTGGACTTGCAGTACTACGCCTTCACCGCGCAGGACCAAGCGGGCGGCGAGTACACCCGTGTGCGTGACCTGCTGGCGACCGACTGTGCGCTGATGCTCGAACGCTTGCCCGGTCTCGAGCAACTGGCCTTCACGGATGGCACACCGTTCGCGGATGACACCACGCTCCAGTGGATTGCGCGTTATGCCACCGTTCGCGATGTCGAACGCGGCGAGGCCATGGCGCCGGTTTCCGTTGCATCCGCCAGCACGGACTGGGCGGAGACTGAAGCCCAGGCAACGGATCTCGCCGCTCAGCAGGGCCTTGAAGCCGCCCTGGCGTGGCTGCAAGCCTTGCCGGTACAGGACGGCGAGCGTGACCGCTTCATACGGCAACTTGTGATGGCGCGTGTCGCCGAGCGGTCTGACCGGGCCGACACGGCCTTGCATCTGTTGTCCGCTCTTGATCAGCCCACCCAGCGCTACCAGCTGTCCGCGTGGGAACCGGTGCTTGCATTCGAAGCCAAGCAGCAACAGCTGCGACTGCTGAAGACGCGCATGAAACGCAAGGACGCGGACAAGGTGGCGCTGGCTCAGCGCATCGACACCCTGGTAGGCGAACTCACCGCCATTGACCCGGCCCGCGCCGTGGCGCTCGTCCAGATGACGAGCCAACTATCTGTCTTATGAACCATCCGACCCAAGACAATGAGATCCTGCGCTACTACGAGGCAGAAATGCGCTACCTGCGAGAGGCCGGCAAGGAGTTTGCCCAGGCCTTTCCGGACCGCGCGCGGATGCTCAATATCGACCGCATCGGTGAGCGCGATCCCCACGTAGAGCGGCTGTTCGAGGGCTTCGCCTTCCTGATGGGGCGGCTGCGCCATAAGCTCGACGACGAACTGCCGGAACTGACCGAAGGGCTCGTCAGCATGCTTTGGCCGCATTACCTGCGCATGATTCCATCGCTGTCGATTCTTGAATTGATGCCGGACAGCGCGTCGGTGCAGCGGCACGAGACGCTGCCGGCAGGGTTGGAAGTCACGTCCGATCCTATCGCTTTGGGCACCCGGCCAAGCGACGGTGGCGACAGTGTCGAGTGCATCTACCGGACCACGCAAGCGGTGGACCTGTACCCGTTGCGGCTGACCGAGGCCAATGCCTACGCGCGCGAGGATGGCCGTTCCGTGATCCGGCTGCGACTTGCGCTGCAAACACAGGGGCGCCGCGAGCCGTGGGCCGTGCCGCGTCTGCGCATCTACTTCCATGCGGACCGTCCGCTGGCACTGGCGCTCTATGCGGCGCTCACCGCCAAGCCGCTGGCAGTGCAGGTGCGCGTCCCAGGTTACCCCGCCGACCGGCCCGGCACGCCTCGGCCGATGGCGGATCTGCACCTTGAGCCTGCGGGATTCGCAGCCGAGGAGCGCTTATGGCCGAAGCCCGACAACGCCTTTGGCGGCTATCAGCTGCTGCTGGAGTACTTCACCTTCCCCGAGAAGTTCATGTTCGTCGACCTGGTCGGGCTCGACATGAACGCCATTCCGCAAGACGCGGCGCACTTCGACGTGGAGGTGGTGCTGGCCAGGCCGTTCCCGGACGACATGCGCTTCTCGGCCGAGAATGTGCGGCTCTTCTGCACACCGATCATCAACCTGTTCCAACTGGAAGCGGACCCGGTCACCGTCACCCACTTCGAGACCGAATACCGTGTGCGGGCAATGGAGCGGCACGGGCAGCACGTAGAGGCCTATTCGGTTGACACCGTGCGGGGCTTCGAGGCGGGCAACGGCAGGCGTTTCGAGTACGCGCCGTTTGCCGCTTTCCGACACCGGGGCGGCATGCTGCGCCACGAGATGCCTGAGCGCTATTTCCACACCCGCGTGCGCCGCGGTCCATCCGGCCGTTTCGACACCTGGGTCGTGTTGGGGGGCCACGCCTGGGACCAGCAGCAGTCGGTGCCCGAAGAGACGCTGTCGCTGTCGGTTACCGGCACCAACGGCATGCTGCCGCGCAAGGGCCTGCGCGAGGCTGGCATCACCCGCATGCGCGGAGGCTTTGCCAAGATCGGCGCGGTGCGCAACCTGACCGCACCAACCCTGCCGGTCTATCCGCCCACCGGCGACCGCTTCCACTGGCGCGTGCTCTCGCACCTCGCGCCGAATTATCTTTCATTGCTCGACGCCGAGGTCTTGCGCGGCAGCCTGGCGCTGTATGACTGGACCGACGGGGAACTGAACCGGCGGCGTATCGATGCCATCATGGACGTGCGGCATCGGCCGCTGCAGAAGCTCGTCAAGGGCGGGTTGCTGCGCGGCGTGGAGATCGAGGTGACGCTAGACAGTAGCCGCTTTGCGGGCGCGGGCGACGTAGAACTGTTTGGAGACATGCTCAATCGCTTCCTGTCGTTGTACGCCGCCGTGAATCTCTATACGCGCCTGGTGATTGTGTCCCAGCCAGATGGGAAGCGTCTGACGTGGCTCGACAGCAAGGGCGAGGGGGCGCCGTTTTGAACGCGCCGGACCTGACGATGCCATCTGCGCCTGCAAGCGCCTTGTTGCCGGCGTTGCTCGCCGACGCGCCACAGATGAACTTCTTCCGGTTCTGCGAGCTGATCGAGCTGTCCGCGCCGCAGCGGCCGTCGCTTGGCTCGACCGATTCCCCGGCCAACGAACCGGTGCGTTTTCGCTCGCAAGGGGGATTGGGTTTTCCTGGACGCGAGATTCAATCGGTTGAGCGCGACAGCGACTTCCCCGCTCGGCCCCCTGTGGTTCGGACGACTTTCCTGGGCTTGTATGGCGTCGACGCACGCATGCCATCCTACTTCGTGGACGAGATTGCACAGCGCCGCGATGGCGCGGAGCCGCTGGCGGCTTTCCTGGATCTGTTCCATCACCGCATCGTCACGCAGTTCTACCGTGTCGCGCGCAAGTATCGCTATCCGGTGGGCTTCCGGCCGGGTGGGCAGGATGAGGTTTCGCGCTATCTGCTAGGTCTGCTGGGGCTGGGCTTCTGCCAGCAGGGCGGCGGGCAGGGTCGAGTCCAGGAGACCGTCGAGCCGCGCAAGTTGCTGTCGATGCTGGGGTTGGCCAGCCAGCGCACGCGCACCGCCGAGGGATTGGCCGGCGTGCTCCGGCACGCAGTGCCGGACGCGCACATCGCGGTGGAGGAATTCCATCCCGTGTGGGTGCAACTTGATGCGAGCGAGCGCATGCCGCTCGGCGAGAACTGTGTGCTGGGACGTGGTTTCTACGATCGCACGAATGCCGTGCGCGTGGTGATCACGCCGCAGACGCGCGAATCGGTGCTGGACCTGATGCCAGGCCGGGCCATGCACAGGGAAGTGATGGCGTTGCTGCGCTTCTATCTCGGCTATGCAGCGCATGCGCATCTGGAGATGCAGGTGAGGCCGGCGCTGATGCCAGTCCCGGCGTTGAACTCGGACCAGGTAAGCCTGGGGTACACCACGCTACTCGAACACCGTGCGAAAACAGATGTTAATGACGCGGGAAACGCCGTACGAAAAACAACGCGCGTGCAACTCGGTATCTGGAATGGGCGCAGCTCGCAACAGCCGCACGCAGGTGCGAGCCCGCAGCACGCAAACGAATGCGAAACAGTAGCTTGATTAACGTTGAGGATAAAGACGATGAGGCGACAGCTCCAGCACGGTGCCGCACTGCTCCTTGCCACCCTTATGGCCGGTTGCGGCGTTGGGCAGGCGGTGAAGGACGGCACGGTGGAGGCGGCAAAATGGGCCTTCACGACCCAGGTCAAGACCATGAACCTCGATCTCGTCAGCCGGTCGTCGTTGAATCCCAGCGGCGGCGGACGATCGTTGTCGACGGTGGTCAGGCTCTATCAGCTGAGGAACGCGCAAGGCTTTGAACAGCTCAGCTATGAACAGCTTCAGGCCGCCGACCTCGAACTGCTGAAGCCAGACCTGTTGGCGGTCAAGGATGTGGTGCTCCGGCCGGGCGCTGCGGTGAGCATCAGCGAACCCATGAAGAATGACACCGAATATGTCGGTGTGGTCGCGTTGTTTCGGGAAGCCGGAAAGGATGCCGTGTGGAAACTCGCGATCCCGAAAGCGCAGTGGAAGAAGACAGACCCAATGAGGATTGAAGTCCGGGACAACATGCTCGAACTGGGCGGGTCGGAGCCCATCAGGCGAACGGCTCCGCAGCAGAGCTGAATCCAGGTCGCCGCAGACCTCCAGACCTCAAATATCCGCCCGCTCGCACCACGCCACCACCGCATCCCGAAAATCCTGGCATATCGGCGACAGATAGCCCTCTGCACGCCAGAAGATCTCCAGTTCGTGCTGCCACGCCATGCCGGGGCCTTCAATGGCCTCGAGCCCTTGTCCTTCTGCCTGCTTGAGGATGCGTGGCGGCATGATGCCGAGCAGGTCCGAATGGCGCAGCAATTCGCCGAACGCAACCGGCGATGCCGTGCTTTCCACGGCAACACGCGGCGGCGGCAGGCCCACGGCGGTGAAGCGTTCCTCAAGCCATTGCCGCAGGTAGAGCGAACTCGCGGGCACGGCCCAGCGTTCTTCGGTCAGGTCCGCCAGCGTGTGGAACCGCGCTCGGCGTGGGTGCTCGCTGCGCGCCACGATCTGCATCGTCAGTGGGCCTAGCGGCAATCCACATACCTCTTCGGGAACGATGGTGGGGCGCGCGGCCAGGATCAGGTCGACGTCGCCGTTCTGCAGCACCGCCAGCAAGCGGGCGCTCAGGTGGGTCTCGATCGAAAACACGGCCAGCGGCCGGCTCACAAAGAACTGCGCCAGCAACGGCGAGAGCAACGAAGGCACCAGGTACGGGATCGCCCCGATTCGCACCGTGCCGGATTTGGCCACGCGCTGCTCGGCCAGCTCCTGCCGCATGTCGCTGGCGGCCAGCGAGATCCGCCGCGCATGCCCATGCACGGTCTTGCCCACGCTCGTCAGCACGAGCCCGCGCGGGGTGCGCTCGAACAGCGGCATGCCGGCCTCCGCCTCCAGCCGCGCCAGTGTCTTGGACAGGCCGGACTGCGTCACGCCCAGCGCGGTGGCGGCGCGGTGCAGGTTGGCATGCTGGGTCACTACCAGGAAGGCTTCCAGGTCCTCGAATCGCATCGCGTTGGTTTGGAGAGGGCGCAAGAGTGGGTCGGGGCATTGTATAGCAGCCGTTGGCGGGCCATTCCTGCCGGGAATCGCGTCGGTACTAGCGGGAATCGCGCCAGCCCGACGGCTGCCATAGACTCCGGCCAAGGCGCTGACAGTCGATGCACGAAAAAAATCAGGCGCCATACACAGGAGACAAGCCAATGCAGAACCAATCCGCCGCACGCGGCGCGCGCCTGCGTGCCGCCTTGCTGGGCATCATGCTGAGTGCCGTGGCCGCGACCGCCGCCATGGCGGCAGACACCGACGCGTATCCATCGCGGCCATTGACGATCGTGGTCCCGTCCGTGGCCGGCAACGTCAACGATGCCGTGGCAAGGCTGATCGGACAGGAGTTGACCAGGACCTGGAACCAGCCCGTGATCGTCGAGAACAAGCCCGGCGCGGGCACTACCACGGGCACCAAGTATGTCGCCCGCGCGGACAAGGACGGCTATACCGTGCTGCTGACGTTCACCGCGCATGTACAGAACCCGTCGCTGTACCAGCGCATCGGCTATGACCCGATCGCGGATTTTGCGCCGGTCAGCGAGGTAGCCGTTTCCTACACCGTGCTGGCGGTGTCGTCGGATTTCCCGGCGCGCACGCTGAAAGATGTGGTGGCACTCGTCAAGGCCAGTCCCGGCAAATATCCGTATGGCTCCTATGGCGCCGGGACCACGGGCCATATCCTGGGCGAGTTGTTCAAGCGCGAGGCAGGGCTGGACATGACCCATGTGGCGTACAAGGGTGGCGCGCCGCTGGTGACGGACCTGGCCGCAGGGCATGTGAAGATCGGGCTCGTCCCGGTCGGCACGGCCATGTCGCTGCTGCAAAGCGGCAAGATCATCCCCATCGCGCTGGCCGGCGCCGAGCGTTCGGCACTGCTGCCCAACGTGCCGACGTTCCGCGAGGCCGGCTACAAGGGCTTCGAGCCCGATGCCTGGATGGGCCTGATGTTCCCGGCAGGCGTGCCCAAGGCGCGTGTGGATGCATTGTCGCGAGAGGTCGCGCGCATCGTGCGGATGCCGGAGGTGTCGAAGCGCATGAAGGACCTGAACCTGGTGCCGGTCGGCAATTCGCCGGAAGCGTTTGCCGCGGTCATGAAGAGTGACCAGGAGAAATGGAGCCGCATCATCCGCGATGTCGGCATCGCGATGGAATGAGGGAGGCTTGAGCACGCAATGAGCGATTACCTTGGACTGGTGTGCTCCCGCTGGTGTCACTGGAGCGAACTGGAACTGCAGCGTATCGAACGGCGCCCGCTGGCGCCCGGGCAGGTTCGCATCCGCGTGCGGCACGCGGGCGTGGGCTTTGCGCTGAGCCTGTTCGTATCAGGCAAATACCAGCGCAAGCCGCCGCTGCCGTTCACGCCGGGCACAGAGGCCGCGGGGGACATCATCGAAGTGGCGCCCGACGTGACGCGCTTGCGGCCCGGCCAGCGCGTGGCCGCCGCACTGGACTGGGGCGGGTTCGCGCAGGAAGTGGTGACCGCCGCCGATACCGTGTATCCGGTGCCCGATGAACTGGACCTGGCCAGCGCCGCGGCATTGCCCATCACCTACGGCACCGTCTGGGCCGCGCTCGCATGGCGTGCCGCGCTGCAACCAGGCGACACCATGCTCGTGCACGGCGCGAGCGGCTCGCTCGGGACGGCAGCGGTGCACGTGGGCCGCCTGATGGGCGCGCGTGTCATCGCCACGGCCAGCACCGAGGCCAAGCGGGAGGCCGCCGTGCGCAATGGCGCCGTGCATGCGTTGACATCCGATCCGCAGTCGCTGCCAGCCGAAGTCAAGGCGCTGTGCCCGCCCGCAGGCGTCGATGTGGTGTTCGACCCGGTCGGCGGCGATCTCTTCGATGCCTCGTTGCGTTGCGCGGCACCGGGCGCGCGCCTGCTGTCGATCGGCTACGCGAGTGGACGGATTCCGGAGGTGCCGGCCAACCTGCTGCTGGTCAAGAACCTGTCGATGATCGGCTTCAACTACGGCTACTACATCGGCTGGGGCCTGACGGATGAGCGCAGCCGCTTTGCGCCGCAGGTGCAGGAGGTGGTGGGCAAGATCATGCAAACCGTGGCGCATGGCGAGATGCCGAAGCCGGTGCTGCAGCATTTTGGCCTGCACCAGTGGCTCGAAGCCGTCGACACCACCATGTCGCGCCGCGCCATCGGCAAGGTCATGCTCGACATGCCGTGACGCGGCGGCGCAAGCCGTCAAAAAATATACCGGAGACAGACATGAACAAGACCCCTGCGGCAGCCGCGGCGCGCGACGACGAGCCGATGCTCGCCGGCCTGACTGTGCTGGACCTGAGCCAGGGCATTGCCGGCCCGTACTGCGGCCTGATCCTGCGCCAGCAGGGCGCGCGCGTGATCAAGGTCGAGCCGCCCGCCGGAGACTGGGGCCGCCAGATGGGCCGCGCGCGCGAAGGGATGACGGCGATCGCCATTGCGTACAACGCCGGCAAGGAAAGCGTGGTGCTCGATACGCGCACCGAGGCCGGCCGGACGGCGCTGCGCAGGCTGGCCGAGCAGGCCGACGTGGTCATCCAGAACTATCGCCCCGGCGTGGCCGAGCGCATGGGCGTGGGCTATGAGGCGCTGGCCGCGCACAACCCGGCGCTGGTCTATGTCTCGATCAGTGGCTACGGGCAGGACGGTCCGCTGGCCGCGTTGCCGGCCGTCGATACCACCATCCAGGCTTTCAGCGGCCTGATGCACGTGAATCGCGACGCGGCCGGCCAGCCGCGCCGCATTGGCTTTTTCCTGGTGGACCTGAGCACGGGGCTGTACGCGGCGCAGCATGCGTCGGCGGCGCTGTTCCGCGCGGCGCGCAGCCGCAAGGGACGACACGTCAAGATGTCGCTGCTGGAAGCGAGCGCGGCATTGCAGTCCTACCTGATGCTCGACGATGCCATGTTCCCGGACGCCGAGATGGCCGCCGCCAACGCGCCCACGGGCTTGTTCCAGGCCGCGGATGGTGCGCTCTATGTGAGCATGCTCAACGACGCCATGTTCGTGAGGCTGGCTAGCGTGCTAGGTTTCGACGACTGGCTCGCCGATGCGAGCCTGCGCACCAGCGCGGGCCGCCTGCCGCGCGCGGCCGAACTGTGCCAGCGCCTGGCTACCGCGCTGGTGCAGAAGCCGCTGTCGTACTGGGAGTCGGTCTTTACTGAGAACGATGTGTTGTTCGGACGTGTCGCGCATCCGCGCGAGATGCTGGCGAGTGAACAGTGCGCGCAGGCCGGCGTGTTCGGCAATGTGGCGCAGCCAGGGATTGGCCAGTTGCCGTGGGCGAACCTGCCTGGCCTGGCGGGCACCGTGCGGCCGCATGGCCCGGCTCCGCTGCTGGGGGAGCACACGGCCTCGGTGCTTGCCGAGTTCGGGCTTGTTGCCTGACCTGCAGGCGCTGGCCGGCTGTCGTCAGCACTGGGACAGCGTATCGGCCAGCCATTCGATCACCGGCCGGAAGCGCGACGCGCCGCGAAACTCGGTTGGGTAGGCCAGCCAGATCTCGCGCATGACTTCGGGCACCTCGCGCAGCAGCCGCAGCCCCGCATCGCCGTGGGCGACATAATGCGGCAGCAAGGCGGTCCCGAGACCTGCACGCACCGCTTCACGGACCGCCAGGAGGTTGTTGGAGTGAAAGGCAATGCGGCGCTTCGCTCCATGCGGCCAGGTGGCCTCGGGAATGCCGTAGCCTTCATCGAGCAGCGCGCATAGCGGCGTGCTGTCGTCCATCGCGATCGTGGCGCAGCCATAGAGTCCGAACCGCACCGTGCCGACGCGCTGCGCCACGATATCGTCTTCCTGCGGTCGTGCAAGCCGCACGGCGAGATGCGCATGCCGCCGCGCCAGGCTGGCCCGGCGGTCATCGAGTTCGAGACGGACAACGATGTCGGGATTGGCCGCGTAAAGCCCCGGCAGGCGCGGAATCAGGAAGTGGCTGCCCAGCGCGGCCGTCGCGGCCACGCGCACCACGCCGGACGTGCCGCTGCCCGTGCCTTCAAGCTCGCGCATCAGGCGGTCGGCGGATTGCTCCATCTGCCGCGCCGCCGTCAGCGCGTTGCGGCCCGCCGAGGTCAGTTCGAAGGCGCCTTCGGCGCGTGTGGCAACGGGCTTGCCCAACGCGGCTTCCAGTCGTCGAATGCGCCGGATGGCGGTGGCATGCGTGATATCGAGCTCGCGTGCGCAGGCCGAGTAGCTACCGGCGCGAATGAGCGTGGACAGGGTCAGCAGGTCATCCCACGAAACTGTACGTTTTTGCACAGCGGCTGTGTGTGAGTGGGTAATTGGCGCACAGCATAGCGTGGTCTACGATGCCTGCACAACCTACTCAACCGGAGAATCCGCGATGTCCGCTACCACCCCCGTTACGCTGCTCGATGCCGTCGGCGCCAGCCGCACACCTTCTGCCTGGGAGAACTCTGTGCTGGTCCTGGTGGATCATCAGCGCGAATACACGGACGGCGTGCTGCCGCTGGTCGGCATGCCGGAGGCCGTGGCCGCCTGCGCCGACCTGCTGGCGCTGGCGCGGCAGCAGGGAACGCCCGTTATCCACGTCATGCATCACGGCAAGGGCAGGGGCGCTTTCGATCCGGCGGGACCCTATGTGTCGTTCATCGAAGGGCTGACGCCGCAGGCCGATGAGCAGACTGTGGTCAAGCACCTGCCGAACAGCTTTGCCGGTACGGACCTGGCAGCGCGGCTTGCGCAGCTGGGCCGCAAGGAGCTGATCGTGGCCGGATTCCAGACTCACATGTGCATCAGCGCGACGGTGCGTTCGGCGCTCGATCATGGCTATCGCGTCACGCTGGTGGCCAATGCCTGTGCCACGCGCGACCTGCCCGATCCGCTCGGCGGCGAGCCGCTGCGCGCTGCGCAATTGCACCGCGCCACGCTCGCGGCCTTGCACGACCGCTTTGCGACGGTGGTGCCCGATGCATCGGCCTGGAAAGCTTGATTCCGGAAAAAAGCGCCGCAAAACAAAAACGGACGGTGCCGAAGTGGCGACCGTCCGTGTTTGCGTTGTGCGTTGGTAGGCTCGATTGGACTCGAACCAACGACCCCCACCATGTCAAGGTGGTGCTCTAACCAGCTGAGCTACGAGCCTAGCGAAGCCGCAGATTATAGAGATGCCTTCGCGGCGGTGCAAGTGTTTCGGAAATGTTTTTGTTCAGCCGGTGATGCGGTCGCGCAGCTCGCGCTTGAGCACCTTGCCGATGGCGCTGCGGGGCAGGCTGTCGACGACATGCATCGCGCTCAGCCGCTGGGTCTTGCCAAGGCGTTCGTTGGCCCAGTCGAGCACCGTTTGCGCCGTGTCGCCGTGCCCCTCGCGCAGCGCGATAAAGCCGACCGGCGTCTCGCCCCAGCGCTCCGACGGCACGCCGACCACGGATACATCCAGCACAGCCTCGTGCGTTCGCACCACGGCTTCAATATCGCTCGGGTAGATGTTGAAGCCGCCCGAGATGATCACGTCTTTCATGCGGTCCATCAGCACCAGGAAGCCGTCTTCGTCGAAGCGGCCGATATCGCCCGTGCGGATAAAGCGGTTACCTTCGGCGTCATGCCATTCCACCTCGGCCGACTTGGCCGGCAGGTTGTGGTAGCCGTTCATCATCGCGCCGGAGCGGCCGACGACTTCACCGGTGCTGCCGGGCGGCAGTTCCTTGCCGTCTTCGTCGATGATGCGCACGTCCGCGCCTGTTGCGGGACGTCCGACCGTGTGCAGCTTGTCGGGGAACTCATCGGCGGCCAGCATGCAGCCGCCACCGCCTTCGGTCATGCCATACAGCTCCATCAGTTTGCCCGGCCAGCGGCGCAGCACTTCGGCCTTGAGGGCAGCGCTGAACGGCGCGCTCGTGCAGAACTTGCGCCGGAAGCTGGACAGGTCGTACTTGTCGAAGTCCGGATGAGCCATCAGGCGCTGGTATTGCACCGGTACCAGCATGGTGTGCGTGACGCGATGGCGCTGGGCCAGTTCCAGGTACTTGCCGGCGTCGAACTTCGGCATCAGCACGGCCGTGCCGCCCAGGCCGATCGTCGGGAAGAAGCTTGCAAGCGTGGTGTTTGAATAGAGTGGGGTGGAGAGCAGCGTGATGGCGTCGGTGCCGTACCCGGTCATCGCGCCGCGCGACACGTGCGCCCAGCGCATGCCGTGCGACTGGACGATGCCCTTGGGCATGCCCGTCGTGCCGGACGAATAGATGATGTTGAGCGGCAGTTCCGGCCGTACTTCCGGCTCCGTGAATGGCGCTCCCACCGGCGCCAGCCAGGCCTGGAAAGGCTGGCCTGCGGCGCTGTTGTCCAGCGTCACGATACGGGTCGCGCCAAGCTGCGGCAGCACGGGCTGCAGGGCGGCGGCTACCGCGGCATCGACGAACAGGATGCCGGCCCCCGCATCGGCCACCATGTCGGCCAGGCTTTGCGCGGTGGAAGAGGGCGCGAGCGGTGCGACGACCACGCCGGCGCGGATGGCGCCGAGATACACGGCGGCATATTCGATGGACGAGGTCGCACAGATCGAGACCGCGCCGCCGGGCTGCACGCCGTCGCGATGGAGCGCGGCGCCGATGCGGGTCATGATGGCATCGAGTTCGCCATAAGACATCGATTGCTCGCCCTGCACAAGGGCGGCATGCGCGGGATGGCTCGCAGCGTGGCCGCGCACAAGGGCGGACATGCTGGTGAAGGGACGTTGCATCGGGGAAGTGTCGGTCATGGCATACAGGCTGGCGGAAGTTATTCTTGCGCCGGCGATCAGGGATTCAGTTCGGGAAAGCTTATTGCACCTGGGCGCCGGAGTCTTTAACAACCTTGCTCCAGCGCGTGATCTCGGCGTCGATGTGCGTGCGCAGTGCGTCAGGCGTCGAGCCCACCGGTTCATAGCCATTGGAGGCGAGATTGGCCTTCAGCTCGGGCTCCTTCAATACCGTCGCAATCTCGCGGCTGAGGCGGTCGACCACCGGAGCCGGCGTGCCGGCCGGTGCCAGCACGGCATACCAGCCGGTGATGTTGATGCCCGGCACGCCAGCCTCGGCCAGCGTCGGCACATCGGGCGCGATGGCCGCGCGCTTCGCGCCGGTCACGGCGAGCGCGCGCACCTTGCCGGCGCGCACATGCGGCAGCGTGGTCGAGATGCTGTCGAAGGTAAGCTGGACTTCGCCCGACAGCATCGCCGTCACAACCTGCGCGCTGCCCTTGTATGGCACATGGGTCATCTTGATGCCGGTCACCGAGTCGAGCAGCTCGCCCGCGAGGTGGCCCGTGTTGCCGTTGCCGGCCGAGGCGAACGTGAGCTTGCCCGGCGACGCCTTGGCTTCGGCAATCAGCTCAGGCACCGTGTTGGCGCGCAGCGAACTGCTGCCGGCCAGGATCATCGGCAGGTTGGCCACCAGCGAGACCGGTGCGAAGTCCTTGCGCGTGTCATACGGCAGTTTGGGATACAGGCTGGCGTTGATCGCATGCGCGGCCAGCACCATGATCAGCGTGTTGCCGTCGGGTTTGGCGCGCGCCAGCATCTGCGTGGCGATGGTGCCGCCGGCGCCGGGACGGTAGTCGAGCACCACGGGCTGGCCCAGCCGTTCTTGTAGCCGTGCGGCCACCGGGCGCGCCAGCAGGTCGGCACTGCCGCCGGGCGGGTACGGAATCAGAAGCTGTATCGGCCGGGAAGGCCAGGTCTCTGCCTTGGCGAGGCCGGCGTGGCCAAGCGTGGCTGCAGCGGCAAGTGCCAGGCCGGTTGCCAGCAGCCAGGCGCGGCGCTGTGTTCCAGTGCTCGAATGCGTGTTCATCGCTGTCTCCTTCGGTTTCTTATACCGGTTGTGCCGGAGCGTCCTCTCGCGTGGCGGCTGGGACACTTATGTGGGAAACCTTAAATCGCGCGCGCGAGCGTGGGAATTCGGAAATGGCTAAGGCTGGCTTCTGCAACGCGTTGCTTATCCGGAATCTTGGTGTTTGAGGAGATTTTGGCGTTTTGTTCGTTTGAGCAAGCAGAATCTCTGGGATCAGGGAGATTTCTTGCTTCTGCTAGCGTGGCAACCTAAAATCTTTGCAATCAGGGAGATTCTTATGCAATTCCAGCTTGGCGATGCCGCCGACATCGGTGCGGTCGTACGTGCCTCCCGGAAGGCACACGGCATGCGTCAGGACGACGCCGCTGGCGCGATCGGTGTCAGCGAGAACTTTATGGTCCGGGTCGAAAACGGCGCCGAGGGCATCCAGTGGGGCAAGTTGTTCCAGGTGCTGAGTGGATTGGGCATCCGCATCGTGGTGGACGTGCCGGAGGCCGCTTTCCCGCTGGTCGACGCCGAGCGCGACAAGCTCCGGCATCGCCAGGCCCGTAGCCGCCGGCGCCGGGCTTCGGCGGAAACGGAGCCTGCAGCAAAGGATGAGCATGGCTGATCGTGTCCTGCTGGCGAGCATCAACGGCGCACTGGTGGGCACGCTGCGCGATGAGCACGACGTCTGGTCATTCGAATACACGCCCGGCTGGCTGGCGGATCCGCAAGGCTTTCCCCTGAGCCCGGCGCTGCCATTGCAGGCCGGCCGGCAAATCGACGGCAGCAGCGTGCGTCCGGTCCAGTGGTACTTCGACAATCTGCTGCCCGAAGAGGGCCAGCGCGTCTTGCTGGCCCGTGACGCAGGCATCCGCAACGAAGCGGACGCCTTCGCCTTGCTGGCGTGGTATGGCGCGGAATCGGCCGGCTCGCTGACGTTGCTGCCGCCGGGCAAGTCCTTGCAGCAGGCGCCGGCGCTGCGCCCGTTGTCGGACGCCGAGCTCGATGCGCGCATCCGCAATCTGCCGCGCGTTCCGCTGACGCACGATGCGCTCAAGCGCATGTCGCTGGCGGGCGCCCAGCACAAGCTGGCGGTAGTGCTGCAAGACGGCCAGTTGTATGAACCCGGTGCGGACACGCCATCGACGCATATCCTCAAGCCGACGCATCAGGAAAACACGTTCTATCCGCACTCGGTCGCTAACGAGTGGTTCGTGATGTCACTGGCCGCCAGGCTGAGGCTCGACGTGCCGGCCGTGCACCGGCGCTATGTGCCATCCCCCGTCTACCTGGTCGATCGCTTCGACCGGCGCCACCTTCCGCAGGGCTGGCGACGGCTGCATGCCATCGACGCATGTCAGTTGCTGAACCTCTCGCGCGCGTTCAAGTACGACCAGGGCAGCGTCGAAAGGCTCGCGGAGCTGGCCGCGCTGTGCCGTGCGCCGGCAATGGTGCGGGCACGGCTGTTCGACTGGCTGGTCTTCAATATCCTGACCGGCAATTCCGACGCGCATCTGAAGAACCTGAGCTTTCTGGTTTCCGGCGAGGGCATTGCGCTGGCGCCGTTCTATGACCTGCTGAGCGAAGCGGCATACGGCACGCGCACTTACGACAAGACTGGCTGGCCGGATGGACACCGTTTTGCCTGGCCGGTGCTGGGCGTCGAATTCTATGGCGACTTTTCGCGTGCGCTGGTGCTTGAGGCCGGACGCGTGATGGGGCTGGCGGCGCCGACCGCGGAGCGTCGCCTCGATGTCATGCTGAAGGCCATCGGGGTCGCCGTCGAAAGCCTCTATGCGCAGGCGGAACAGGAAAACACCGCCATGGCAGCGAAGGATCCGGCACTGCGTGGCGGGCTGGCTGGTGAACTGGCCTGCTTGCGCGTGATTCGCTTCACGGTGATTGGCGACATGTTGAGAGTGCTGTCGCGGTGAATGTTTGGGGCGTGTGCGATGCTCGCCGGCTGCACCGTGTTTACAAACGAGCCAGGCTCTTGCGGGTGTCCCACTGCTGCCTATGATTGTTTAGGGCTCTTCACAAGCGGCCGAAATGCAAAGGACGGGTTCCGGTTCGTCTTGCTGCCCTTGTCCTTTGAGTATCGGGTCCCCGCTTGCGCGGGGACAATGAGACGGTGTGCGCAGGCCCTCAGAACAGGTGGCGAATCCCGGCCATCACGCCTACGCGGTTCGTGCTGTGGGCATCTGTGACCGGCGTCCCGCCCCAGTACTCCGTCTCCCGCCCGACCGTGCCGCCGCGCGCGAAGGTGGCGTCGGCCTCCACGAACAGGCTGGTGCGCTTCGACAGGGCGTAGTCCGCCACGGCGGATACCGCGTCGGCGTTGCCGCTGCCGAGCGGGATGGGCGTGGACTGGAACTGCGTCGTTACGTTGCCGCTCTGGCTGTAGCGGTAGTACGCGCCCGACAGGTGGAGGGCCGGGGTGAGCTGGTAGCCGAGGCCGACGAAGGCGATGCCGAAGCGCGCGTCCGGGTTGGTCTCGCGGCGGCCCATGTAGCCCACGTAGCCCGTCGCCTTGCCGATGACATAGGACGCGCCGACCGAGTAGTTGTGCAGCGTGTTGTCGCCGATGCCCGGGCGTTGCTGGTCATAGGCCACGCCGGCGGACAGCGGCCCTTGCTGGAACATCACGCCGCCGCCGAAAGTTGCCCCGCGCGCCATGCTGCCTGGCTGTTCGCCGAAGCCGTAGTCGAACTGGATGCTCACCGGGCCGACCGTCTTCTTGTAGACCAGGCTGTTGTTGATGCGGTAGCCCTGGAAGAAGATGTCGCCGCCGGTGTAGAGCGGGTCCGACCAGAAGTTGCCCCAACTCTGGTCGAGCGGGTCGAAGGCCCAGCCGATGTTGTTCAGGGCGTTGTACTGGCGGCCGAAGGTCAGGGCGCCCCAGTCGCCGGAGAGGCCGACGTAGGCCTGGCGGCCGAACAGGGCGTTGTAGGCGGTCTTGCCGTCGTCGGTGCCGAAGCCGTTCTCCAGCAGGAAAACGGCCTTGTTGCCGCCGCCGAGGTCTTCGTTGCCTTTCAGGCCCCAGCGGCTTCCGCCAATGCCGCTTGAAACGAGTTCGGTCTTGTCATTGTGGCGGCCGTCGATATTCGACGTGTAGCGCACGGCAGTGCTGACGATGCCATAGAGCATCACGTTCGACTGTGCATGCGATGTGGAAGGCAAAGCGGCAGGCAGCAGCGTGCCCGCCAGCAGCCAGAGGCTGGCTGGTTTCCTCATGGGGTCTCCTCGGGAGGGATGGCGGCCGGCGTCCTGTGCGCCGGCCTTTCTTGTGACTTACAGGTCGAGCACGAGCTTGCCGCCCTTTGCCCGCGACACGCAGATCATCATCGTCTTCTGCGACGCCTTCTCCTTGTCGCTCAGGTACTGGTCGAAGTGGACGGCTTCGCCTTCGAGGATGCGGGTCTCGCAGGTGCCGCACACGCCTTCGCGGCACAGGCATTCGACCGGGACGGTGCTGTCGCGCTCGATGGCCTTCAGGATCGACTCGCCGGCAGCCACTTCCACCGTCTTGCCGGATTTCGCCAGCACCACGGTGAAGGCGTCGCCCGCCTGCTCCGGCGCGGCGAACTGTTCCCAGTGCACACGCGACGGATCAAGGCCAACGTCCTGCGCGGCCTGGCACACGGCATCGATCAGCGGGGCGGGACCGCAGACATAGACATGCGCGCCGGCCGCCATGCCGCCCAGCAGGCTGGCCAGGTCGAGCTTCTGTCCCTTGCTGTCGACATAGAAGCGGATGCGTCCCCCGGAAGACTCCTGCGCAAGCGCCGCCAGTTCATCGCGGAACGCGCCGTGCTCGTCCGCGCGAAATGCATAGTGCAACTCGTGCGACGCGCCGCACTTGCGCAGTTCGTGCATCTGCGACATGAACGGCGTGATGCCGATGCCGCCCGCGATCAGCACGTGGTGATGCGCGCCATCATCCAGTGCGAACAGGTTGTTCGGCGTGGTGATGGTCAGCGCGTCGCCCTCGGCCACCTTGTCGTGCAGGAACGCGGAGCCGCCTTTCGACTTCTCCTCGCGCCGCACGCCGATCTGGTAGCTGCCGAGTGCATCGGGCGAACTCATCAGCGAGTAGGCGTTGCTGTACTGGCGCTCGCCGTCGCGCATCTGCACGATGACGTGGCTGCCGCCGGTAAAGGGCGGCAGATCGCTGCCGTCCATGGCTTCCATGGTGAAGCGCTTGATCAGCGGGGTCACGTGCTCGATGCGCGAAACCCGCACCTGGAGGGTTTGGTAGGTATTGCCCATGCTGCTGTCTTCCGGGTGTGCTGCCGCGCGTTACAGCGCCATGCAGAGGTATTTCATCTCGAGGTAGTCCTCGATGCCGTACTTCGAGCCCTCGCGGCCCAGGCCCGACTGCTTCACGCCGCCGAACGGCGCCACCTCGTTCGAGAACAGGCCCGTGTTGATACCGACGATGCCGTACTCCAGCTGCTCCGCCACGCGCCAGACGCGACCGATATCGCGGCTGAAGAAGTAGGCGGCGAGGCCGTAGATGGTGTCGTTGGCCATGTGCACGACGTCGGCTTCCGAAGTGAAGCGCACGATCGGCGAGACCGGCCCGAAGATCTCTTCGTCCAGCACGCGCATGCCGGGTTTGACATCGGCCAGCACCGTCGGCGCGAAGAACTGCGAACCAGCCTCATGCACGCCGCCGCCGATGGCGATGCGCGCGCCCTTGCTGACGGCATCGGCCACCAGTTCACCGACCTTGGCGACCGCCTTTTCGGTGATCAGCGGACCGATCTCGCTGCCGGCCGTGAAGCCGTTGCCCACGCGCAGTTCGGCCACCTTCTTCACGTAGCGCTCGACGAACTGGTCATACACGGCGTCGTGGATATAGAGGCGGTTGACGCAGACGCAGGTCTGGCCGGCGTTGCGGTACTTGGCCTGGATCGCGCCCTCGACCGCCGCGTCGATGTCGGCATCCTCGAACACGATGAACGGCGCGTTGCCGCCCAGTTCCAGCGACACCTTCTTGACCGTGCCGGCGCACTGTTGCATCAGCAGGCGACCGACCGGCGTGGAGCCGGTGAACGACAGCTTGCGCACCAGCGGATGGCCGGTGAACTGGCTGCCGATGGCCGCCGCGTCGCCGGTGACGATGTTCAGCACGCCCGCCGGGATGCCTGCGCGCAGCGCCAGCTCGGCCAGCGCCAGCGCGCTGAACGGCGTCTCGTTGGCGGGCTTGACCACCATCGTGCAGCCTGCCGCCAGCGCGGGCGCGGCCTTGCGGGCGATCATCGCCGCGGGGAAATTCCACGGCGTGATGGCGGCGCAGACGCCGATCGGCTCGCGCACCACCACCAGGCGCTTGTCGGCGGCCGGGGACGGGATCACGTCGCCGTAGAGGCGCTTGGCTTCCTCGCCGAACCACTCGATGAATGAGGCGGCGTAGCGCACCTCGCCAAGCGCTTCCGCCAGGGGCTTGCCCTGCTCGCGGGTCATGATGGCGGCGAGGTCGTCCTCGTTCTCGATGATGAGGTCGAACCACTTGCGCAGCAGCGCGGCGCGCTCCTTGGTGGTGCGGGCCTTCCAGGCGGGCAGGGCGGCGTTGGCGGCCTCGATGGCGGCCACGGCGCCGGCCTCGCGCATCAGCGGCACGGTGCCGACCTGCTCGCCCGTGGCGGGGTCGGACACGGCTACGGTGGCGACGTCGGGGGCGTCGGTCCATTCGGCGCCGATCAGGGCCTGCTGGCGGAAGAGGGCGTTGTCCTTCAGTTGCATGGGTCTGGTCTCCGATTCGGTGGGATGGGGCTCAGGCGCCCTCGTATTCCTTCGCCACCTTGCGGTGGAAATGCACGATGCCGTGCTCGCTGATGCCGCTGCGCTGGCGGTCGACCATGATCCGGCCCTGGCCGCGGTAGCCGCGCGACTTCAGGCCCTTCTGCACGCTTTCGACCAGGCGCAGGTCTTCCGGGCGGAACACGTCGCGATACCACTCGACCAGCTTCTGCTGGTCCTCGGTCAGTTCCTTGTTCAGGAAGTAGATCTCGTAGTGCTGGAGCGTGACTTCGGCGCTCGCCGGGAACTCGTAGATCACCGTCATGAAGTTGGCGCCCGGCGGCACGTTGAACATCGTGCAAGGCCAGGCCCAGAAGCCGCTGAAGCTCGGGTCCTTCACGGACTCGTCCAGCTTGAAGGACTTCTCCGACGACTTGGCGTGGCCGAATTGCAGTGACCAGTTGTCGTGCAGCGTGTGGGTGTAGCGGTCGACCTGCACGGAGTCCGAGAAGCCGGGGTGGGCCGGGCCGCAGTGGTAGCACTCCATGTAGTTGTCGACGATCGACTTCCAGTTGGCCGGCGTTTCGGTGACGAAGCGGGCGCCGAGGTGAAGTTCGTCAATGACCGGGCAGGCGGCGCGCATGCGGGCTTCTAGGCCGGGGAGCTGCTCCTCGACCGTGCCGGCTTCCGGGTTCATGTTGATAAAGACGAAGCCGGCGTATTCCTCGACCTTGACCGGGACCAGGCTGGACTTGCTCTTGTCGAAATTGGGGACGTTGTCGCAATTGCGGGCAAGCGCCAGTTCGCCATCGAGCTTGAAGGTCCAGGCGTGGTACGGGCAGGTGATGACATTCTTCGCGCGGCCGCTGCCTTGCAGCAGCTGGTGGCCACGGTGGGGGCAGACGTTGTAGAAGGCGCGCAGCACGCCTTCGCGGTCGCGCAGCACGACGATGCTCTCGCCGATGATCTCGCGGGTCACGTAGTCGTTCGACTCGGCCAGTTCGCTGCGGTGAGCCACGCAGATCCAGCTGTCGGCGAAGATCTTTTCCTTTTCGTACTCGAAGACGGCATCCTTCGTGTAGTACGAGGCGGGCAGGGTCCAGGCGTTTTCGTCGTCGGCGCAGAAGTCAGCGGGCAGCTTGACGGCGGCATTGTCCAGGGTCTTCTCCATGATTCTGTTTCCTTTGGTTAATCGTTGGTTAATCGTTCGTTAAACGTTAGTTAAGAGTTAAATAACATTTAACAACAACGCGGAAGAAAAGGCCCGCGGGCGGGCAATGTGTCGGTAACGGGCGGCAGGGGCGCCGCCCTGTCAATCAATCCGTCAGACCTTGGCGCCGGCGGTTTCGCGGCTGGTGGCCACAGCGCTCACGGCGCGGCTTTCGCCTTCGGGCCGTGACTCGATCAGGTGTGCCGGCGTGTCGGCGTGATCCTGCAGCAACCAGCGGAACAGGCCGAAAAGCTTGACCGAGAGGATGACCAGGAACGGGATGGCGGTCAGGACTACGGCAGTCTTCATGGTCTCCAGCGACGCCTTGATGAACAGCATCGCCAGTGGCACCAGCGTCAGCATCACGCACCAGAACACGCGGCTGGTCGGCGACGGGTCCTGTCCTTCCTCCAGGTTGCGGGTGGTCGTGGCGGCCACGGCGTACGCCACGGCGTCGACGTGGGCGGCGAGGAAGACGATCATGATCACCAGGTACACGGCCAGGAACACCTTGCCAGCTGGCAGCGCGCTCAGCAGCATTTCCACCGCCGTCTCGCCGCCGTGCTCCTTCAGGATGCGCGGCACGTCGATGGCGCCTGACATGAACTGGTGCATGCTGTAGCTTTCCAGCGCGCCGAAAAAGAACCAGCATCCGACGCTGCCGCCCAGCAGCAGGGCGTAGATGACTTCCTTGATCTTGCGACCCTTGGACACGCGCGCCACGAACATCGCCACGCCCGGCGAGTACGACACCCACCACAGCCAGTAAAACACGGTCCAGCCGCGGCTGAAGGCGCCGTCGCCGGTGGGGTCGGTGAACAGGCTCATGTGGACGTAGTTCTGCAACATCAGACCCAGGCCGTTGACGATGTTGTTGCCGGAGAACAAGGTCGGCCCGATCGCGAACACGACGGCGGCCAGCAGCAGCGCGCCCCAGCAGACCATATGGCTCAGACGTTGCATGCCGCCGTTGATGCCAATGTAGGCGCTCGCGGAGAACAGCACCGACACGCCGACAATCACGATCAACTGCGTGACGAACGTATCCGGCACGCCGAACAGGCCGGACAGGCCGCGCGTGAAGGTCGACGCGGTCAGCGCGATGGAAACCGTCAGCGCCCCGAACATCGTCAGCAGGAAGATCAGGTCCACCAGCCGGCCCACCGGCCCGGTAGCGCGGAAGCCCGTGATGGCTTCGACGATGGACGCCAGGTTCAACCCTTTGTTCTTGCGCACGTGGAAGTGGTACGCCATCGCCAGCGACGGCAGGGCGTACACCGCCCAGGCGCTCAGGCCCCAGTGGAAGAACGAGTAGCTGATGGAGTATTCCAGCGCCTCGCGCGTGCCGGTGGGCACGTTCAGGCCGGGCGACTGGTAGTAGTAGACCCACTCCATCACGCCCCAGTACATGGTCGACGACCCCATGCCTGCGCAGATGAACATGAAGACCCACGACAGTGTGGAGTACTCGGGCTTGCCTTCGCCCAGGCGCACGTTGCCGTACTTGCTGAAGGCCAGCGCCAGGCAGGCGATGACGCAGCCGAAGACGAAGATCTGGACCAGCGACCCGAAGGAGCGCGTGGACCATTCGAAGAGCTGGGTGGCGGTGGCGGCCGCTTCCGCGGGCCAGCGAACCATGGCGATGACGGTGACCAGCACGGCGGTGAGCGTGCAGACGGTCAGGAATCCGTCGAGGCGGGGCGTGGACGTTTTCAAGTTGATCTCCTCCGATGCGTCTTTGCGCATGGGTGCTTTGTGGTGAAGCTTGTCTGCCGGCGCGGTGGGGTGCCGCGTTTTTTGATTTGCTTTATGTAAACCAATGGTTTACAGTAACTATTGGTTTACGGAAACTCTATGCAAAATTCCGGGGATGCACAAGCTCCGCGCTGAAAAAAACTGCGTATGTGCCGGATGGGCCCTGCCTCCCCTGGCGTGGAAAACATGTCGCGCGAACCGTGCGTCACGTCCCCACGCGCAAGCGGGATCAGAGCGCTTCGGCGATGGCCTTGCCCACGTCGCTCGTTCCGGCCTTGCCGCCGGCATCCGGCGTCAGCGGGCCTTCACGCAACACGGTCTCGATGGCGGCGAGGATGGCGTCATGCGCTTGCTTTCCTGCGGCACCCCCAAGGAAATCGAGCATCATCGCGCCCGACCAGATCATGCCGATCGGGTTGGCGATCTGCTTGCCGTAGATGTCCGGCGCCGAGCCGTGCACCGGCTCGAACAGCGAGGGAAACTTGCGCTCCGGGTTCAGGTTGGCCGAACCGGCCAGGCCGATGGTGCCGGTGCAGGCCGGGCCGAGGTCGGAGAGCAGGTCGCCGAACAGGTTGGAGGCGACCACCACGTCGAACCGTTCGGGCTGGAGCACAAAGCGGGCGCAGAGGATGTCGATGTGCTGGCTGTCCCATTTGACCTCGGGATACTCGGCACCCACCGCGGCGGTGCGCTCGTCCCACCAGGGCATGCTGACGGCAATGCCGTTGGACTTGGTGGCCGAGGTCAGCTTTTTGCGGGGGCGGGATTGTGCCAGTTCGAAGGCGTACTTCAGGATACGGTCGGTGCCGTGGCGGCTGAAGATCGACTGCTGCATCACGATCTCGCGCCCGGTGCCCTCGTACATGCGGCCGCCGACCGAACTGTACTCGCCCTCGGTGTTCTCGCGGACCACGTAGAAGTCGATGTCGCCGGGCTTCTTGCCCGCCAGCGGGCAAGGCACGCCAGGCAGCAGGCGCACCGGGCGCAGGTTGACGTACTGGTCGAACTCGCGGCGGAACTTGAGCAGCGAGCCCCACAGCGAGACGTGGTCGGGCACCTTGTCCGGCCAGCCCACTGCGCCGAAGTAGATGGCGTCGAAGCCGTCGAGTTGTTCCTTCCAGTCGTCAGGCATCATCTTGCCGTGGCGGAGGAAGTAGTCGCAGTTGGCCCATTCGAAGTGACGCACTTCAATGGGCAGGCTGAACTTGCGCGCGGCGGCTTCGACGACGCGCAGTCCTTCGGGGAGGACTTCGTTGCCGATGCCGTCACCGGCAATGGCAGCGATGCGGAATGCATTCGGAGAAGGTTTGGTCATGGCGGTGTCTCGCTCGTGTCTGGTGGTCAGGACGCGATCGAGGATGCCGGGAAACTCCGCGCGGATCATCCGCGCAACCGTGGATACAGGAAACACGAACCGTGAACAATCTGCCCCCACTGGAAGACCTGCGGGTGTTCTGCCTGGTTGCCCAGCGCGCCAGCTTCGTCGCCGCTGCGGAGGAACTGGGCAGCTCGCCGGCCTATGTCAGCAAGCGCGTCAAGGCGCTGGAGCAGGCGATGGGCGCGCAGCTGCTGCACCGGAGCACGCGCCAGGTGTCGCTGACGGAAAACGGCGACCGCGTGTGCCGCTGGGCGCGCCACATGCTCGACGAGATCGGCCAGTTGATGGACGACGTCTCTGCTGCCGGCGGCGCGCCGCGCGGGCTGGTGCGGATCGGCAGCAGTGTGGGCTTCGGCAGGCGGCATGTCGCACCGCTGATCGCCACGCTGTGCGAGCAGTACCCCGGCCTGGAAATCCGCTTCGACGTGTTCGACAAGCTGGTCGACCTCGTGGCCGAGGGGATCGACCTTGACATCCGCATCGGTAACGATATCGCCCCGCACCTGATCGCGCGCCGGCTGGCGCGCAACTGGCGGGTGCTGTGCGCGGCCCCGTCCTATCTCGCGGCGCGTGGCGTGCCGCAGACGCTCGACGCGCTGACGGAGCACGACTGCCTCGTCACCAAGGAGCGCGACCATCCCTTTGGCATCTGGCGCATGACCGGGCCGGAAGGCGACCGCAACGTCAAGGTCGGCGGGCGCCTGTCGTCCAACCACGGAGAGATTGTCACGAGCTGGGCGCTGGCCGGGCATGGCGTCATGCTGCGCTCCATGTGGGACGTCGAGCCTGACCTCCAGGCCGGCCGCCTGGTGCAGGTGCTGCCCGACTACCGCCAGGACGCGGATATCTGGGCGGTGTATCCTTCGCGGCTTTCCGGCTCCGCACGGCTGCGCGCCTGCGTCGAGTTTTTCATGCGGCATCTCGGGGATGCCACCGGGGAATCGAGGACATGACAGAAAACAGCTTTGCATTCCGCCTCAAGGAACTGCTCGAACACAAGAAACTCACGCTGCAAGCGGTGGCGAACGCGCTCGACGTGTCGCGCCCGGCCGTCCACAAATGGACGAAGGGCGGTGAGATCGACTACGAGAAGCTCCGCAAGCTGGCGGGGTTCCTTGGCGTCAACTGGATCTGGCTGCGTTACGGCGAGCAGGCGCGGCAAGAGGCGGAAACCTCAAGCGCGATGGAGATTCCCATGACCGACGTGCGCCGCCGCTACACGGCCGAAATCATGGAGAGCGAGGCGCGCATGAAACTGGCGCAGGAGGGCGCGCGCATCGTCACGTGGGAATGGAACCTGATCACGGACGACGTGACCTACTCGTCCAACGTCGAAGCCGTGTACGGCTGGCGCATCGTCAGCAACGAAAGCTTCTGGAAGCATGTGCATGCCGACGACGTGGCCATGATGAACGCCGCCTACGAGGAATCGGTGCGCACGGGCAAGGCGCACGAGTTCGACTTCCGCCTGTACCAGCCCGACGGCAGCATCCGCTGGATTTCATCCCGCGCCACGCCGGTGCGGGAACTGGACGGGCGCATCGTCAAGATCGTCGGCATCAGCATGGACAACACCGCGCGCAAGCTCGCCGAGCAGTCTCTGCGCGACCAGCAGGCGCGGTTCCGGGCGGTGTTCGAATTGACATCGGAAGGCATGGCATTGCTGGACGCGGACTTGCGCTGCGAGTCGGTCAACGCGGCGCTGGTGGAGATGGCCGGCTGCGATGCAGGTGATCTGTTGGGCGATGGGTTCGCCGGACGTCTCCCCGATGCCGCGGCGCGCCTGCGCAGGACGACGCGCGCCCGGCCGCGGGCGGAGTTCGGCGCCGAACTGCAACGGGGGGACGGAAGCGCGCTGGCGGTGACGGTTCGCGCAATACTGGAGCGCAGCGAGGACGGCGTGTCGTACTACGCGCTCGCGCTGCGGGCGGCCTGACGAGGGAGAGCTGCGTGCAGAGACGCCGCCGTCAACGTGATTCGGTCATCGGTCCATGCACCGGTGGACGGCTGCGTGGCCTGAGCGATCCTAAACCTGCTTGCGGGATGCCATGCTCGCAAGCAGTGGGGACCACATCTTCAGCCGACTGCCCGCGCGACATAGCCTCGTAACGGTCGAAGCAAGCAGTCGTCCGCCGTGGCGAAGCCATGCTGGCTGCGGCGCCGCGCCAGACGGGCAAGGCTGCGGGATTTCACTATCGGCCGCCGAATCGAGTCTTGAAGCGGGCTGTGCCAACACTGCGTGTCCGCTGTACTGGGCCAGCAGTTCATCGTGATCGACCTCCTGCACGCCGCCGCCCCAACCTGGCAGGGCAACGATCAGCCGTCCGTTATCGCAGCGCCGAAGCAGCACGCATGGCCTGTTTCCGTCGAGCAAGAGGATGGCGGGCAGCGTGGTGTCGGAGATCTCATCGAGATTGCAATCCACCGGCCGGGTCGACAAGCCGAGATGCGCCGCTGCGACGTCCAGCAGCGGTAACGTCAGGTGCATGCCGTCCACAGCGCCCGTTTCCGACAGGGCTGTGGACGACACCGGCCGTTGCAAGGCACGGTTCACCAACAGCAAGCAGCCCAGCAGCGGATCGTCTGCCCCCGATCGCCGATCCGTCGCGCGCGACATTCGTTCACCCATGATTCCCCCGGTTTCACTGGTGTGATTCTTTGCTTCGAGCGTAGTGCAACGCGGCACGTGCGCCTATCGTGAAAACGGGCGATAGCAACCGCCCAAGGCTGAATCACGATTGAAACGCCTGCCTGGATGGTCGACTTCATCTGCCGCTTGCTCGGCCCTGAAGAAAATCGACCAGCAGTTTCGCGGCTGAACCGCCGGCGCAGCCGCCTCAATACGCCGTAAAGCGCCACGATTTGTTGATCGCCACGCCATTTCGCGCACCGGCAAAGCTCGCGGTATAAGTGCCGGCAGCGATGGGCTGCGTCGGCAGCAGGAACACCACGCCTCGATACAGGCTCGCGTCCGCGATGGCCGAAGCCACCGAGCCAGCCTTCGATTCGGCAGGCACCAGGATGCGAGCGGGCACGGCATCGCCGCGCGGGCCCGTTAGCGTGAAGCTTGAAACCGTCAGCACGTCAGCCGGTTTTTCCACGTTGACCCGGAACATGATCGGGGTGCCCGCGGCGGCCAGGTCGGGCGCCGGATTCGGGGTCTCGTCCGCGGGAATGAACAGGCCGTGCACGCTGGCATTGTTGGCGGGGTAGTGCGCGGCAGCGCCAGCAGGCAATTGCTGGCCGCCCCATTGGGCGAGGCCATAGCCACCCGTACCCGCCGCGGTCACCACGCCAAAGTTCGCCACGCAGTAGTTGTCACGCATGGCGAGGCCGATGGTCTCCTGATTGCTGGTGATTCCCTGCAAGTGATAAACCGAGTTCGCCAGCGCGGCCAGACAGCGGCCGATATCGCCGTTGTAGGCATTCTGTCCGACCCATTGCTGGTGCGCGCCGCCCACGGCAAGCACTTGGCGGTACGGATCGGGGCTGGTGAAGCCGGGATTCCCGGGGATCTCCGTATGGCTCATCACCGCATTGAGCTTCATATACTCGAGGTGGTTTTCGGCCGCAGCGTCCAGGGCGGGGTCCTGGCGCAACGCCCCGACCCCCATTGCGACCCGCAGGGCGTTGAGCGCGTTGAAGAATTCGAAGCGCGGGTCGGTTCGGAAGTACGTGGATCTATGCGCGATTCCGGCCGGAGCAGGCGAAGTCAGTTCCTTGCTGACGGTCGGTTTGCGCGACAGGTTTGCGACGATGGTTTGAGGCGTGGCGCCAGCGCTGTCAATGCTGGCGCAAACCGCGACGACGGCAGACGTCGCGGCGCATGCGAGGAGGCTCTTTCTCACGTTTTCCGGGTTGTTTTTGTCTGACCAAGCGGGAGCTCATGGTCCGCGCAGGACGCCGGCTGATCCGCTTCCGGAGGCTTAACGTGAAAGGATGAAGATTCGTGTACAGGAGCCCGCATGCCTGCAGGCGGAATGGCTGCGTTCGGGCTTATTCAGCCCTGAAACTAATGATTGCCCTGCGCCGGACTGAAGAAATAGGGCACCAGCGCTGCAGCCACCAGCACGGCCGCCGACAGGAAGATCGCCGCATACGTCGCCGGCTCGCCCCAACGCTGCAGATGCCCCATATTGGCGATCAGACCATAGCCCCACGACGTCAGCGCCGAGCCGAGGAACACGAAGGTATTGAGCAACCCCAGCCCGCGCCCGCGTTTGGACGGCGGGATCAGGCTGCGGCCCTGCGCCATCACGAGCGGATGCAGCATGCCGATGGTCGAGAGCAGGGCCATCATCGCCACGCCGCTCGCGACGCCGGACGCGGGCCACAGCGTCAGCAGCACGCCACCGGACATCGACAGGACGGACCACGCGAGGATGGCGGTCTTGAGCGTGCTGCGCCGTACCAGGACGGGCAGCAGGAAAGCGGTGAGGAATCCGGCCACGCTCAGCAGCGTGAGCGCCACGCCGCGGGACCCCGAACTGAGCCCGTAGACATCGGCCAGGTAAGGCCCGCTCCATGCATTGCGGAAGGCCGTGCCCGCGGACATGGCCACGCACAGCGGGATCAGCGTCCACAGCGGCACCAGCCCCAGCAGCCGGGCGCTTTGCGTGAGCATGGATGGCCACGAGGCGCTGCGCGCCTCCGCGTGGCCGGTGTCGCGCACGAAGCGCCAGACGCCCCACGCGGCGACGACCATGCCCAGTGCCGATACCGCCATCGACGGGCGCCAGCCCACCAGTTCGGTCGCCCAGCCCAGCGGCGCGGTCGCGCACAAGGCGCCGATCATCCCCATGGCGTTCGACTTGCTGACCACTTGCGTGTAGTCGCGCTCGGACAGCTGCTCCGAGGCGAAATGCAGCAGGCCCATGAATACCGGCGCGCACGCCAGCCCCAGCCCCACTTGCGCCAGCGTGGCCACTGCACCGTTGGGCGCCAGGACGAAGAGGATCGACGATCCCGCGCCGATCGCCAGCATTCCGGCCGTGGGCCGGCCTACGCCATAGCGGTCGAAGGCGATGCCAACCGGGATCTGGGCCACGGCAAAGGCCAGGAAGAACGAAGAGGACAGGGCCCCGTATCCGGCCGGGGACAGACCGAAATCGTGCTGCAGTTCCGGCGCCATGACCGCCAGGCAGGAACGGAAGAACTGGCTGAGCGCGAAGGCGAAGGTCAGGATGGCGATGCCGCGCAAAGCGTGCGTCGTTGCGGCACGGGCGGGCAGGGCGGGGGATCCGGGAAGTGGGGTGGGGCTAGGGGTCACGGCGTCAGTGGCGCTATCTCTGCCGCGAGTGTAGAGCCTGCGCGTGTTGAGGAATCAATACATGGCCGGTGTTCGCCCAGATTGCGTGGGCGTAGCCTGTGCCGGCGGACAACTCCTTCTCCCGCGGCACAGGGTTGCGATCATGTAGAACGAGGAATTACCCCGGCAGAGCGTCGTAGGTCAGCAGGAAGACCTGTTCGTCGCCCGCGCTGACGGGCAGCCAGACGATCTCCAGGTCCGGGAACGCCGCTTCGACATTGGCGTGCTCGTTGCCGATTTCCACCACCAGCACGCCGCCCGGGTTCAGGCGAGCCTTGGCCCCGGCAATGATGCGGCGCACGATGTCCATGCCGTCGTCGCCGCCAGCCAGCGCGATGCGCGGCTCGGCCTGGTATTCGGGCGGCAGCGCCTGCATCGAGGCTTCGTTGACGTACGGCGGGTTGGTCAGGATCACGTCGTACGTGGCGCCCGGCGGCAGCGGTGCGTACAGGTCGCCCTCGAACAGGTGGATGCGGTCCTGCATCTTGTAGTCGGCCACGTTGCGGCGCGCCACGGCGAGCGCATCGGGCGAGATGTCGACGGTATCGATCTGCGCGTTGGGCCAGACGTGGGCGGCAATGATCGGCAGGCAGCCCGAACCCGCGCACAGTTCCAGCACGGGGCCGATCTTGGCGGTGTCGCCGATCCACGGCTCCAGTCCGTCCTGCAGCAGTTCGCCGATAAAGCTGCGCGGCACGATCACGCGCGAATCGACGTAGAAGCGCAGGCCGTGCATAAAGGCTTCATGCGTGATGTAGGCGGCCGGCACGCGTTCGGTGACGCGGCGGTCGATGACTTGCATGACCGCGTCGATTTCCTCGGGCAGCAGGCGCGCGTCGAGGAACGGGTCGAGCGTGTCGAGCGGCAGGTTCAGCGTGTGCAGCACCAGGTAGGCGGCTTCGTCATAGGCGTTGGCGCTGCCGTGGCCGAACGAAAGACGCGCGGCCGTGAAGCGCGACACCGCCAGGCGCAGCAGGTCGCGCACGGTGCGCAGCGGGGAGGGAGTTGCCATGGTCGTGTGATCCTGTGTCGATAAGGGTGCGATCGGCAGGCGATCAGGCAATGAGCCGTTCCAGCACGCCACGGTAGACGTTCTTGAGCGGTTCGATGAAGCGGACTTCGACGTTCTCGTCGATCTTGTGGATGGTCGCGTTGGGCGGGCCGAACTCGATCACCTGCGGGCAGATCTTGGCAATGAAGCGGCCGTCGGAGGTGCCGCCCGTGGTCGACAGTTCGGTCTTGACGCCGGTCTCGGCCTCGATCGCGGCCGAGAGCGCGTCGGACAGCTCGCCGCGCGGCGTCAGGAAGGGCTCGCCGCCGAGCGTCCAGTCGAGCGAGTATTCGAGCTTGTGCTGGTCCAGGATCGCATGCACGCGCGACTTCAGGCCTTCCGGCGTGCTCGCGGTCGAGAAGCGGAAGTTGAAGTCGATCGTGACGTGGCCCGGGATCACGTTGGTCGCGCCGGTGCCGCCGTGGATATTCGACATCTGCCAGCTCGTCGGCGGGAAGTATTCATTGCCCTGGTCCCACACTTGCGCGGCCAGTTCGGCCAGCGCGGGGGCGGCTTCGTGGATCGGGTTGCGGCCCAGGTGCGGGTAAGCGATATGGCACTGCACGCCCTTGACCACAAGCTTGCCCGACAGCGAGCCGCGGCGGCCGTTCTTGACCATGTCGCCGAGCGTGTCGACCGACGTCGGTTCGCCGATCACGCAGTAGTCCAGCCGTTCGCCGCGCGCCTTCAGCGCCTCGACCACCTTGATGGTGCCGTCATGCGCGGGGCCTTCTTCGTCGCTGGTGATCAGGAACGCGATGGTGCCGGCATGGTCCGGATGCGCCTTGACGAATTCCTCGACCGCCACGACAAAGCCGGCGATCGACGTCTTCATGTCGGCGGCGCCGCGGCCGAACAGGCGGCCGTCACGGTGGGTCGGCTCGAACGGGTCGGAGTTCCACTGCTCGAGCGGGCCGGTCGGCACCACGTCGGTATGGCCGGCAAAGGCCAGCAGCTTGCCGTCCTTGCCTTGCGTGCCGCGCTTCACGGCCCACAGGTTGGTCACGCGGAAATCATCGGGGCCGCTGACGAGCGCTTCGCAGGCGAAGCCTAGCGCCTTCAGGCGGGTTTCCAGCACGGCCTGGCAGCCTTCGTCCGCGGGCGTGACGGAGCGGCGGCGGATCAGGTCTTCGGTGAGGGCAAGAGTGGCGGTCATGGCAGGGCAGGGAGATTCAGAACTGGCTGGCGTACTGGTCGGCGGAAAACCCCACGCTGACCTTGCCGTTGTGCGCGAGCACCGGGCGCTTGATCAGCGACGGGCTTTGCTGCATCAGCGCAATGGCGCCGGCTTCCTGCTCGGCGCGCGCCTTGTCGGCGTCCGACAGCGCGCGCCAGGTCGTGCCCTTGCGATTGAGCAGGGTCGACAGCGGCACGTGCTTGAGCCAGCCGCGCAGCATGGCTTCATCGACGCCTTGCTTCTTGAAATCGTGGAAGGTGTAGGCAACGCCGTTGGCATCCAGCCAGGTGCGGGCCTTCTTGACGGTGTCGCAATTCGGGATGCCGTAGAGCAGGACGGTCATGGCGTGTCGGGTCTTGTGCCGAGGTTCAGCGGTTCAGCGGAAAAGCAGGTTCAGGGCGATCACCAGGCCGCCAAGGCCAAGCGCCACGCCAGCCATCGCAACGGTCGTCATCAGGCGCAGTCGGCGGTCCAGCCGCGCGGCTTCCTTGCGCAGGGCGTCGATGGTGATGGCGTGCTGCTCCGCGAGCAGCTTGACTGCCTCGGCTTGCTGCACGGCGGCGGCTTCCAGTTCCGCAATGCGTGCGGCCGGGTCGCGCGTTTCCGGCGCGGTGCCATCGGTGCCGTCATCCTTGCGCCGGCCCTTCTTGATCTTGTCGATGGTCTTGTTGGCCTGTTCGAGGATCGTGGGCAGGAGGGAGAGCACGGTGCTGACGGTAGCAGGATCCAGGGCCATGAGTCGCTTGCGGAGGGAGGGCACGTCGCGGGCGGTGTGGCGGGGTGATGCAGTGAGAAGGCCCGGCCAGCCGCCGCGCGCATCGCGCAGCTTCTGGCCGGGCCAGCCGCGGGTGATCAGTCGCCGCGCAGCAGGTCGTTCAGGCTGGTCTTGGCGCGGGTCTGCGCGTCCACCTTCTTGACGATCACGGCGCAGTACAGGCTGTACTTGCCATCCTTGGACGGCAGGTTGCCCGCCACCACGACCGAGCCGGCCGGCACGCGGCCATAGTGGATCTCGCCGGTTTCGCGGTCATAGATCTTGGTCGACTGGCCCAGGTACACGCCCATCGAGATGACCGAGTTCTCTTCGACGATCACGCCTTCCACGACTTCCGAGCGGGCGCCGATAAAGCAGTTGTCTTCGATGATGACCGGATTGGCCTGCAGCGGCTCCAGCACGCCGCCAATGCCCACGCCGCCCGACAGGTGGACGTTCTTGCCGATCTGCGCGCACGAACCGACGGTGGCCCAGGTGTCGACCATGGTGCCTTCATCGACATAGGCGCCGATGTTCACGTACGACGGCATCAGCACGGCATTCTTCGCGATGAACGAGCCGCGGCGCGCCACGGCGGGCGGCACCACGCGGAAGCCGGCCTTGGCGAAGTCGTCGCCGCTCCAGTTGGCGAACTTGGTCGGGACCTTGTCGTAGAACTGGGCAAAGCCGCCGGCGCTCATCGGCGCGTTGTCTTCCAGGCGGAACGACAGCAGCACGGCCTTCTTGACCCACTGGTTGACGATCCAGTCCTTGCCTTGCTTCTCGGCCACGCGCAGCGTGCCGGCGTCGAGCTGGCCGATGACATTGGCGACGGCCTCGCGGATATCGGCGGGGGCGGACTTCGGCGACAGGCTGGTGCGGTCTTCCCAGGCCTGGTCGATCAGGGCTTGCAGAGCTTGCGTCATGTTCGTCTTCTCAGGTGTTGAATGTTGATGTTCGATCGTCGGGCCAGGGCCTCGACCTTTTGTCTGCTCCCCTCTCCCCGTGAGGGGAGAGGGGAACACAATTGGACACAAACTGCCCCTCAGCCCAGCGATTTGCAGAATTCCACGATCCGCCGCGCGCCTTCCAGGCATTCCTCGGGCGTGGCCACCAGCGCCATGCGCACGCGGTTGGCGCCGGGGTTGATGCCGCCCGCTTCGCGCGCGAGATAGCTGCCCGGCAGCACCGTGACGTTCTGTGCCGACAGCAGCTGCGCGGCGAACTCGACATCGGTCAGGCCGGTGCGCGAGACATCGGCCCACAGGTAGAAGCCGGCGTCGGGCAGCGCGACGTCCAGCACCTCGGCCAGCATCGGCGTGACCTCGCTGAACTTGCGCACATAGGCGGCGCGGTTCTCGCGCACGTGGGCTTCGTCGTTCCAGGCGGCAATGCTGGCCGTCTGCACGGCCGGGTTCATCGCACCGCCGTGGTAGGTACGGTATAGCAGGAATTTCTTCAGCAGGGCGGCGTCGCCGGCGACGAAGCCGGAGCGCAGGCCCGGCACGTTGGAGCGCTTGGACAGGCTCGAGAACATCACCAGCCGTTCAAAGCCGCGGCCCAGCTTGTGCGCGGCCTCCAGCGCACCTAGCGGTGCGCGGCTCTCGTCGAAGTAGATCTCCGAGTAGCACTCGTCCGAGGCGATCACGAAGCCGTACTTGTCCGACAGCGCGAACAGCTGCTTCCAGTCTTCGAGCGACAGCACCGCGCCGGTCGGATTGCCGGGCGAGCAGACGAACAGCAGCTGCACCTTCTGCCAGACTTCGTCGGCAATGCGGTCGAACGCCGGGGCGAAGTTGCGCGCCGGGTCGCTGTTCGCGAACACCGGCGTGGCGCCGGCCAGCAGCGCCGCGCCTTCGTAGATCTGGTAGAACGGGTTCGGGCAGAGCACCAGCGCGCCTGGGCGGGTGCCGTCGACCACGGTCTGCGCGAACGCGAACAGCGCTTCGCGCGAGCCGGTCACCGGCAGTACCTCGGTCGCGGCATTGACCTTAGGTAGCCCATAGCGGCGTTCCAGCCAGCTGGCGATGCACTGTCGTAGTGCATCGGAACCAGCCGTTGTGGGATAATTCGCCAGCCCCGCCAGCGACTCGGCCAACGCCTGCTTGATGAATTCGGGCGTCGGGTGCTTGGGCTCGCCAATGCCGAAGCTGATTGCCGGCTTGTCGGCCGGTTTCACTTCCGCGAAGAGCACCCGCAGTTTCTCGAAGGGGTAGGGCTGGAGCAGGTCGAGGCGCGGATTCACGTTCTGGATGGGGCCGGTTGAAACGCAGCATTATAAGGGAACGGCGCCCTTTCCCGTGCGATGGCGCGGTCCGCGCCGCGCATGCGGTGTGCGGATGCCGGGCATCACCGGCATGTGATGCCGGCGCCGGATGTACCGCGTTTCCCCCGGCAAGCCGGTCCCTCGTAGCCATTTCCAAATGACCAACAAGAATATTGCGGCGCAACATGGCGCCGCCGACCGCCATGCGGTCAAGTCCTCGCTTTCCATCCTGATCGGTGCCTCGGTTTGGGGCATTGCCTGGTTCCCGTATCGTGTGCTGGCGGGCTGGGGCCTGGGTGGCATGAGCGCCGCGGCGCTGGTGAGCTGTGCGGCCGCGCTCCTGTCGCTGCTGGCCTTTCGCAGGCAGCTGCGCGGCATGCGCGCATCGTGGCTGTTCGTGGCGATCGGCGTGGCCGCGGGCGTGACCAATGCGGGCTTTGTCTGGGGCAGCGTGAACGGGCACGTCATGCGCGTGCTGCTGCTGTTCTACCTGACTCCGGTCTGGACGGCGCTGTTCGCGCGCATGTTCCTGGGCGAGCGGCTCTCGGCCGGCGGCCTGGCGCTGATTGCGCTGGCGCTGTCGGGCGCCGGCCTGATGCTGTGGACGCCCGAGGTTGGCGTGCCGCTGCCGGGCAGTGCCGCCGAATGGTCCGGGCTGGTCGGCGGCATGGGCTTCGCCGTCAACAACGTGCTGTCGCGGCGCGCCGGGCAGCGCTTTCCCGAGATGGACGCGCGCCTTCGCACGGTGGTGGTCTACCTGGGCTGTACCGCGGTCGGCGTGCCGTGCGCGCTGCTGCTAGATGGCCCCTCGGTGACCATCGTCCCGGGCGCGGGTGGCGCCGTGCTGGCCCTGGTGGCGGCGCTGGCCGCGGTGCTGGTGCTCAGCAACTCGGTGGTCCAGTATGGCCTGCAGCGCCTGCCGGCCAACCGCGTGTCGCTGCTGATGCTGTTCGAGATCGTGGTGGCGGCCGTGTCGTCGTGGTGGCTGGCGACCGAGACGCTGAGCTGGAAGGAGGCCGCGGGCGGCCTTTGCATCGTGGCCGCCGGGGCGCTGTCGGGGCTGGTGCATCGCAGCCGGCGCGCGCCGGAAGCCGTATCGGGCGGGGCCGAAGCCGCCGCCTGAGCGGCTTGGGCATGGCGTCGCGTCAGTGCAGCATGACCCGGCTCACGACGGCCACGAGCGGCTTGCGCACCGCGCGCTCCAGCTTGCTGTGCAGATGCAACGGCCGCAGCAGCATTTTCACGGTCATTTCGACGGGCAGGTGGCGCCTGACCACGGCGCTGACGCGCGAGTTGAGTGCTTTCACCTCATGTTCCGGGATGTCTTCCTGTCCGCGCTCCATGCGCAGGACATTGCGCAGCGCGATGGCCGCATCCTCGTTCTTGATTTCCAGCAGCCGGCGCGCCAGGGCGCCCAGCACCCGGGCGCGGCCCAGACCTTCGGACTCGGCAAAGTGGTTGAAAAAGCGATAGAAGTGCTTGTAGTGGCGCACCTCGTCATCGGCAATGCGGCGCGTCAGGGCGCGTAGCACCGGTTCGTCGCTGGCCTGTTCCAGCGCGCGATAGTAGGCCGCCGTGCCTGTCTCTACGACGCAGCGGGCCGCCATTTCCAGCGCCTCGGTCGGCTCGAACTGGTCGATCGAGCAAGTCTGGCTGTACTCCGCGAAAAAGCGCCGGTAGCCGCGTTCCCAGTCGAATTCCGGCCAGACATGCTCGACATAGCGGCGCAGCGCCAGACCGTGCTGCAATTCCTCGGCTTCCCAATGGTCGGACAGCCAATTGGCCGCTTCCGGCTCGCCGGCGTAGTAGGTGGCGAGGTTGCCGGCGTAGGTGTCCGATCCGCTTTCGATGAACGACGCCGATACCAGCAGGTAGAACAGGTCGCGGTTGTTGCGCACGCGTTCGGACTGGATGGCCCGGTAATCAATCTCGCTGACAGACCACGGCAGGGTTGCCGCTGACGGCTGGGTCATGCTGGATCCTCCGCAAAGGGCCGGTGCCGCCCTGATTGTCACCCGGAGGGCATCCGGCGTCACGCTGGCATATCAAAGAGACTGGCATTTACCCTAGTTAGTTTCCCGGTTATTACCCAACTATTCCGACACCCGAGGCACCGGCCCCTCCAGAAGTGCTTGCAAAAACGCCTGCAAATGGCTGTGAGCAAAGGGAAACCGGCCGCCAAAAATGCCGTGGAACCCACTGCCGGAGCGGCCGGATCGCCGGGGCGCGATGGTATGATTACCGCCAATTCTCGGGCACGGGGGGCGAGAAGGGACGCTGGCGGCACGCCGCGCGTCCGTCTGTCCGCGTGCGCCGCTCATTCCTGAACGCTCTAATGCTGCGCGCGCTGCCATCAGCGCCGATACCACACGACAACCGTGCGACTATCTTCGATCAAGCTGGCGGGCTTCAAATCATTCGTCGATCCGACCAATTTCCAGGTGCCCGGCCAGCTGGTCGGGATCGTAGGTCCCAACGGCTGCGGCAAATCCAACATCATCGATGCAGTCCGCTGGGTGCTGGGTGAGTCACGTGCGTCCGAACTGCGTGGCGAATCCATGCAGGACGTCATCTTCAACGGTTCCACGGCACGCAAGCAGGCCGGCCGGGCCAGCGTCGAACTGGTCTTCGACAATGCCGAAGGCCGCGCCGCCGGCCAGTGGAGTCAATACGCCGAAGTGGCGGTCAAGCGCGTGCTGACACGCGATGGCACCTCGTCCTATTACATCAACAACCAGCCGGTACGCCGCCGCGATATCCAGGACATCTTCCTGGGCACGGGCCTTGGGCCGCGCGCCTACGCGATCATCGGCCAGGGCATGATCTCGCGCATCATCGAGGCCAAGCCCGATGACATGCGGATCTTCCTCGAAGAGGCCGCGGGCGTATCCAAGTACAAGGAGCGCCGCCGCGAAACCGAGAACCGCCTGTCCGACACGCGCGAGAACCTGACGCGCGTCGAAGACATCCTGCGCGAGCTCGGAACCAACCTCGAGAAGCTCGAGGGGCAGGCCGAAGTCGCGCAGCGTTTCAAGACGTTGCAGGCCGACGGCGAAGAAAAGCAGCAACTGCTGTGGCTGCTGCGCAAGCGCGAGGCGCAGGTCGAGCAGGAACGCCACCAGCGTGCCATCGAGCAGGCCCAGATCGACCTCGAAGCCCAGACCGCCCAACTGCGCCACGTCGAAGCCGACCTCGAGACCATGCGTGTCGCGCACTACGCGGCGTCCGACGGCATGCACGCAGCGCAGGGCGCGCTGTACGAGGCCAATGCCGAAGTCAGCAAGCTGGAAGCCGAGATCCGCTACGTGGTGGAATCGCGCAACCGCGTGCAGGCCCAGATCGCGGCACTGACCACGCAGCGCGAGCAATGGCAGGGCAAGTCGGAGCAGGCCAGCGACGAACTCGCGCAGGCCGAGGAAAACCTCGCCGTGGCCGAAGGCCGCACCGTCGAAGCGCAGGAAGCGGTGGCCCAGAAGACCGATGAGCTGCCGACGCTGGAAGCGCAGTGGCGCGACGCGCAGCAACTGCTCAACGAGCAGCGCTCCGGCATCATGCAGGCCGAACAGGCGCTCAAGCTCGAAGCCGCGCAGCAGCGCAGCGCCGACCAGATGCTGCAGCAGCTCGAACAACGCCGCGAACGCCTGTCGGGCGAGGAAAAGGGACTCGATCGTCCGGACGAGACGCGGCTGGAAGAAGCGCGTGCCGAACTGGCCGAGCAGGAAGCCGTGCTGGAGGAAGCGCAGGCTATCCTGGCCGATGCCGAGGACAGCGTGCCGCGCCTCGATGGCGAGCGCCGTGCCGCGCAGGAGCGCGTGCAGAGCGAAGCCGCCGCGATCGCCGCGCTGGAGGCGCGCCTGTCCGCGCTGAAGCAGTTGCAGGAAAACGTTCAGACCGACGGCAAGGTGCAGCCATGGCTGGCCAGGCACGGCCTGGCGGAATTGCCGCGGCTGTGGAAAAAGGTCCATATCGAGCCTGGTTGGGAAAGCGCGCTGGAATCGGTCCTGCGCGAAAAGCTCGCCGCGCTCGAGGTGTCGAACCTGGACTGGGTCAAGGCCTTCCTGTCGGATGCGCCGCCCGCCAAGCTGGCGTTCTATTCGCCGCCGCCGGCCGCGCGGCCCATCGAGGCGCCCGCAGGCCTGCGGGCGCTGATGTCGCTGGTGCAGATCACGGAACCCGGGATCCGGGCGGTGATGCAGGACTGGCTGGCCGATATCTACACGGCCACGGACATGGCGCAGGCGCTGGCCGTGCGCAACACGCTGCCCGACGGCGCGTCGTTCGTGGTGGCCGAAGGTCACCTGATCGGCCGCAACGCCATCCAGATTTATGCCGCCGATTCCGAGCAGGCTGGCATGCTGGCCCGCGAGCAGGAAATCGAGAACTTGCAGAAGCAGGCGCGCGCGCAGGTGTTGCTCTCGGACGAGGCCAAGAGCCAGGCCGTGCGTGCCGAAGCGGCCTATACGCAGGCGAGCCAGGCACTGGCCGAGGCGCGCTCGCGCGGCGAGCAGGCCACGCGTCGCGCGCACGCGCTGCAGATGGACGTCCTCAAGCTGTCGCAGGCGATGGAGCGCTACGCGGCGCGCAGTGGCCAGATCCGCGAGGAACTGGCCGAGATCGGCGCGCAGATCGACGAGCAGCGCGCCATCCGGGCTGAGTCCGAAGCAAGCTTCGAGCAGCACGATGCCGCGCTGGCCGAGATGCAGGCCACGCATGAAGACCAGCAGATGGCGTTCGAAGCGCTGGACAGCAAGCTGTCGTCGGCGCGCCACCAGCTGCGCGACCTCGAGCGCGCGGCGCAGGAGGCGGTCTTTGGCGAACGCAACCTGGCCAGCCGCATCGACGAGCTGCACCGCAATATCCAGGTGGCCAGCGACCAGGCCGAGCGCATCGCCGAATCGCTCGAGAACGCACGCGCGGAACTCGAAACGATCAACGAGCAGACCGCGCATACCGGCCTGCAGGATGCGCTGGAACGCCGCGCAGAGAAAGAAGAGAAGCTTGGCGCTGCCCGCATCGAGCTGGATGCGCTGACGGCGCAGCTGCGCCAGCACGATGAGCAGCGCCTGGCCGCCGAGCGCAGCCTGCAGCCGCTGCGCGACCGCATCACCGAATCGCAGCTCAAGGAGCAGGCCGCGCGCCTGAACCAGGAGCAGTTCAGCGAGCAGCTGGCCGAGGCCCAGGTCGATGAAGCGGCGCTGGCCGACAAGCTGACGACCGACCTGAAGCCGTCTTACCTGCAGGGCGAAGTCACGCGCATCAACAACGCGATCAATGCGCTGGGCCCGGTGAACATGGCCGCGCTCGACGAGCTGTCCGCGGCGCGCGAACGCAAGACCTTCCTCGACGCGCAGTCGGCCGACCTGAACGATGCGATCACCACGCTGGAAGACGCCATCGCCAAGATCGACCAGGAAACCCGCGCGCTACTGCAAGGCACCTTCGACCAGGTCAACCACCATTTCGGCGAACTGTTCCCGTCGCTGTTCGGTGGCGGCCAGGCGCGCCTGATCATGACCGGCGAGGAAATCCTCGATGCCGGCGTGCAGGTGATGGCGCAGCCGCCGGGCAAGAAGAACTCGACCATTCATTTGTTGTCGGGCGGCGAAAAGGCGCTGACCGCGATTGCGCTGGTGTTTGCCATGTTCCAGCTCAATCCCGCCCCGTTCTGCCTGCTGGACGAGGTGGACGCCCCGCTCGATGACGCCAATACGGAGCGCTACGCCAATATGGTGGCCCGCATGTCCGACAAGACGCAATTCGTCTTTATTTCGCACAACAAGATCGCCATGGAAATGGCGCACCAGCTGATCGGCGTGACCATGCAGGAGCAGGGCGTGTCGCGCATCGTGGCGGTGGATATGGACGCGGCTGTTTCGATGGCGGAGGCAGCATGAACATCAATATGGATTTGCAGACCTCGCTGATCGTCGCCGGGCTCGTTTTCCTGGCGCTGCTGTTCGGCTACAACCAGTGGCAGATCCGCAAGGCGCGCCGCCCGCGCGAACTGCGCCCCGAGGATGACCTGCCGCCGATGCGCGAGCCCGTGGTGGGCGAGTCCACCACGCCGGAGGTGACGGCCAAGCTGCAAGAGGCGCCTGCGCCGGAGCATGTCGAGCGGCGCGAGCCCACGCTGACGCCGGCCGCGCGCCCGGCGCCGCATGAGGTGGCGGCGGTGGCTGCCGCCGCCGCGGCGGGTTCGGCGGACGCCGATGAAGCCGTGGCCGACGAAGTGGCACTGGCGGCCGCGCCGGCCGCCTCTGCCGCGAACGAAGGCGAAGTGGAAGCAGAAGACGAGAGCGAGGCGCAGAGCAAGGCCGAAGAGAAAGCGGTGCCGTCGGCCAAGGTGGCTGAACCTGTAGTGCCCGACGGCCAGCCGCAGCCGGCCACGATCGACCCGCTGATCGACTGCATCGTGCCGCTGCACCTCGAGCGCAAGGCATCGGGCGACCGCATCCTGCCGCTGACTGGCCGGCTACGCCGCGCCGGGACCAAGCAGATCCATATCGAGGGCCTGCGCGTGGAAGCCAATGCCTGGGAGCCGGTGACCGCCGGCCACCAGTACGAGGACCTGCAGGTGGCCGTGCAACTGGCCAGCCGCAGCGGCCCGCTCAATGCGCTGGAGTTCTCCGAATTCGTGAACGCGGTCGAAGCGCTGGCCGAGTCGCTGGATGCCTCGGCCGACCTCCCCGACATGGGCGAGACCGTCGCCAACGCGCGCGAACTCGACGGGTTCGCCGCAAGCTGCGACGTGCAGCTTGGCGTCAACGTGATCTCGGACGGCGCACCGTGGTCGGCCGCCTACGTGCAGAGCGTGGCGACACAGGACGGCCTGGTGCTGTCGCGCGATGGTACGCGCTTCATCCGCTACCTGGCCAATGCCGAAGGCGTGCAGCGCACGCTGTTCGCGCTGCAGTTCGGCGACACGAACTTCCTGCGCGATGACCTGACCGTCAAGGGCGGTGGCCAGATCACGCTGCTGCTCGACGTACCGCAAGCGGACCAGGGCGGCAAGCCGTTCAAGACGGTCTGCGAATACGGCTACTCGCTGGCCCAGCGCATGGGCGCGCAACTGGTCGACGACAATATGCGGCCGCTGACCGAAGCTTCGTTCGTCGCGATCTTCAACCAGCTCGAGACCCTCTACCAGAAGCTGGAGGCACGCGGCATGCCCGCCGGTTCGCCGGTCGCGGTACGGTTGTTCAGCGTCTAGCCGGAGCCTGTCATGAACGCAACCCATCGCGGCGCGCAGGCAGATGCCTCCGCGCCGGTTGGCGGCTTGTCGCCCGCAGCCGCCGCTGAACGCGTGCAATGGCTGCGCGAGGAACTGGATCGCCACAACTACCAGTATTACGTACTGGATGCCCCGACTATCCCGGATGCCGAGTACGACGCGCTGTTTTCCGAACTGCAGGCGCTTGAGGCCGAGCACCCCGAACTGCTGACGCCGGACTCGCCGACGCAGCGCGTGGGCGGCGCACCGCTATCGGCCTTCGATACGGTGCGCCACCGCGTGCCGATGCTGTCGCTCAACAACGGTTTTTCCGACGAAGACGTGATCGGCTTTGACCGCCGCTGCGCACAGGGGCTCGGACGCAGCGCGGCGGGCGGCGCGCAGGATTTGTTCAGCGCCGCGGAAGCCGTCGAGTACGCAAGCGAGCTGAAGTTCGACGGCCTGGCGATGTCGCTGCGCTACGAGGACGGCCGGCTGGTACAGGCGGCAACGCGCGGCGACGGCGAGACCGGCGAAGACGTGACGGTGAATGTGCGCACCATCAAGGCGATTCCGCTGAAGCTGCGTGGCGCGGCGCCGCCGGTGCTCGAAGTGCGCGGCGAAGTCTTCATGTACCGGCGCGATTTCGACAAGCTCAATGCGCGCCAGGCCGAGGCCGGCGAGAAGACGTTCGTCAATCCGCGTAACGCCGCAGCCGGAAGCCTGCGCCAGCTTGATCCACGCATTACCGCCAGGCGTCCGCTGTCTTTCTTCGCCTATGGGCTTGGAGAATTGCAGGGCATGGAGCGTCCTGCCACGCACAGCGCCATGCTGGACGGCTTTGCCGCCATGGGGTTGCCGGTCTGCCAGGAGCGCGCGGTGGTGAAGGGCGCGCAGGGCCTGCTGGATTTTTACCGCAAGGTGGGCGAGAAGCGCGACCAGCTTCCGTACGACATCGATGGCGTGGTCTACAAGGTCAACGCGCTGGCCGAGCAGGAGCAGCTCGGCTTCGTGTCGCGTGCGCCGCGCTTCGCGCTGGCGCACAAGTTCCCGGCGCAGGAGATGACCACGATTGTCGAGGACATCGAAGTGCAGGTCGGCCGCACCGGCGCCATTACGCCGGTCGCGCGCCTGCAGCCGGTGTTCGTGGGCGGGGTGACGGTGACCAATGCCACGCTGCACAACGAGGACGAGGTGCGCCGCAAGGACGTGCATATCGGCGATACCGTGATCGTGCGCCGCGCCGGCGACGTGATTCCCGAAGTGGTCGCCGTGGTGCTGGATCGGCGCCCCGCCGACGCACGCGCGTTCGTCATGCCGACCACCTGCCCGGTATGCGGATCGCATATCGAGCGCCTGGAGGACGAGGCCATCGCACGCTGCACGGGCGGCCTGATCTGCGCCGCGCAGCGCAAGCAGGCGCTGCTGCATTTCGCGCAACGCCGCGCCATGGACATCGAAGGGCTGGGCGACAAGGTGGTGGAGCAGGTGGTGGACCAGGGCATCGTCCATACGCCCGCGGATCTCTACAAGCTAGGCGTGGCCAAGCTGGCCGCACTGGACCGCATGGCCGACAAGTCGGCCGGCAACCTGGTGGCGGCCATTGAAGCGTCGCGCAGCACCACGTTCAACCGGTTTATTTTTGCACTGGGCATCCGGCATGTTGGCGAGGCCACGGCCAAGGACCTGGCGCGCCATTTCGGCAAGCTGGACGCGCTCATGGTGGCTGACGAGGCCGCGCTGCTCGAGGTCAACGACGTGGGGCCCGTGGTGGCGCAGTCGATCGTCAACTTCTTCGGCGAGCCGCACAACGTGGAGGTCATCGAGCAGTTGCGCGCGGCGGGCGTACACTGGGCCGAAAACGAGCCTGCCGCCAGGGCGCCGGCCCCGCTGGCCGGCAAGACTTTCGTGCTGACCGGCACCTTGCCGACGCTTTCGCGCGAGGCCGCAAAGGAAATGCTGGAAGCCGCCGGGGCCAAGGTGGCCGGCTCGGTGTCGAAGAAGACCGATTACGTGGTGGCCGGCGCGGAAGCCGGCAGCAAGCTGGACAAGGCCGAAGCTCTCGGCGTGCCGGTGCTCGATGAGGCCGGCGTGCTGGCGTTACTGGAATCGGTCGGAGCAGGGCAACCGGGGGAACAGGCATGATCCGAGAGATTCTCAAGATGGGCGACGCGCGCCTGCTGCAGGTGGCGCGGCCGGTGGAGCGCTTCAATACGCCGGAACTGCGCGCGCTGATCGAAGACATGTTCGACACCATGGACCATGCCAATGGCGCGGGCCTGGCGGCGCCGCAGATCGGCGTGGACCTGCAGGTGGTGATCTTCGGCTTCGACCGCAATCCGCGCTATCCCGACGCGCCGCAGGTGCCCAAGACCGTGCTGATCAACCCGGTGCTCGAGATGCTGTCCGACGAAATGGAAGACGGCTGGGAAGGGTGCCTGTCGGTGCCGGGGCTGCGCGGCGTGGTGCCGCGCCACACGCGGCTGAAGTACAGCGGCTATGACCTGCGGGGTGAGCGTATCGAACGCGTCGCCGAGGGCTTTCACGCGCGCGTGGTGCAGCATGAATGCGACCACCTGCAAGGCATCCTGTACCCGATGCGCGTCCGCGATTTCACGCGTTTCGGCTTTACCGAGGTGCTGTTTCCCAACTTGCCGCCGAACAGCGACGATTGACGGGATGTGATACCAATGCAAACGGGGCGCCATCTGGCGCCCCGTTTGCATTGGTGCCTGCCGGCGATGCGAGCGCGCCGGCAGTGATGCCATACCTCAGAATTTCTCGAACGGCCCGAGGAAGCGCCATTGCCCCGGCGGCAGGTCGCCCAGCACGATGCGGCCCATGCGCACGCGCTTGAGGCCCACCACCTCCAGCCCCACCTGTTCGCACATGCGGCGAATCTGGCGCTTGCGGCCTTCACGCAGAACGAAGCGCAATTGCTCTTCGTTCTGCCAGCTCACCTTGGCCGGCTTGAGGATCACGCCGTCGAGCGACAGGCCGTGGCGCAGCAGTTCGAGCTGGTCTTCCGGGAAGACTTCGCTGACCTTGCGGTCGACCACGCCTTCGGGCGAGTGCCATTGCACGCGCACCAGGTATTCCTTCTCGACGTTGGAGTCCTCGCCGATCAGGGCGCGGGCCACGCGGCCATCCTGGGTCAGGACCAGCAGGCCGGTCGAGTCGATATCGAGGCGGCCGGCCGGCGCCAGGCCCTTGCGTTGCCACGGCGCAAAGCGCTTGCGCGTCGGGTCTTCCGGCCACTGGTTCTCTTGCGTGAACAGCGCGGCGGCGGGCTCGTAGCCGTCTTCAGCCTGGCCCGAGACAAAGCCCATCGGCTTGTGCAGGAGTACCGTGACACGTTCGCCTTGCTCGGAGCGTGCGGCCTGGTGGATCTCGATGCTGGCATCAGGCCGCACGCGCGAGCCCAGTTCGGTCACGGGCTTGCCGTCGACCAGCACCCAGCCCCGCGGGATCCATTCGTCGGCTTCACGGCGCGAGCACAGGCCCAGTTCGGACATGCGCTTGGACAGGCGCACCAGGCCGTCATCGTGGCTGGATTCATGCGCGTCGGCGTCGGCGTGGGACGGCTTGTCGGCGCGAGGCGGCCGCGCGCGGTCGGCGGTGTCGCTGAAGCGGCGCGCCGGCGCATCGCCCTCGGTGCGGCGCGGGCGCGGCGGACGGTTGTCATCGCTGAAACGGCGCGGGCGTGTGTCGTCGTTGCCGAAGCGGCGCGGCGCTTCACCGCCTTCGCGACGCGGCGGGCGGTTGTCGTCGCTGAAGCGGCGCGGGCGCGCGTCGTCGTTGCCAAAGCGGCGGGGCGCTTCGCCACCCTCACGGCGCGGCGGGCGGTTGTCGTCGCTGAACCGGCGCGGGCGTGCATCGTCATTGCCAAAGCGACGCGGGGCTTCACCGCCTTCGCGGCGCGGCGGACGGTTGTCGTCGCTGAAGCGGCGCGGGCGCGCGTCGTCATTGCCAAAGCGGCGGGGCGCTTCACCGCCCTCGCGGCGCGGCGGCCGGTTGTCATCGCTGAACCGGCGCGGGCGCGCGTCGTCATTGCCAAAGCGACGCGGGGCTTCACCGCCTTCGCGGCGCGGCGGACGGTTGTCGTCGCTGAAGCGGCGCGGGCGCGCGTCGTCATTGCCAAAGCGACGGGGCGCTTCACCGCCCTCGCGGCGCGGCGGCCGGTTGTCATCGCTGAACCGGCGCGGGCGCGCGTCGTCATTGCCAAAGCGACGCGGGGCTTCACCGCCTTCGCGGCGCGGCGGACGGCTGTCGTCGCTGAAGCGGCGCGGGCGTACGTCGTCATTGCCGAAGCGACGCGGTGCGTCACCGCCTTCGCGGCGCGGTGGGCGATTGTCGTCGCTGAAGCGGCGCGGGCGTGCGTCGTCGTTGCCGAAGCGACGCGGGGCTTCACCGCCCTCGCGGCGCGGCGGCCGGTTGTCATCGCTGAAACGTCGCGGGCGTGCATCGTCATTGCCAAACCGACGCGGGCGCGACTGTTCATCGTCGAAACGGCGCGGAGGTGCCTGCCGCTCGCCATCGGCCGGACGGCCCTGGCGCGGGGCGCGGCCAGTGGCAGGATCGCCCGGTGACTTTGTACCCTTGGCGGACTTCGCACCGCCTTGCGCGCGCCGGATGCCGTCGGCGACGGCCTGCACGCGCTTGCGGTTCAGGTCCGAGACGCGCACGGGCCGGTTGCCGGCCGGCTTGCGGGCGGCGTTGTCTTCGGGCGGCTTGATGCCGAGCGTCTTGCGCTTCGGCGAATTGCTGTCGGTCATATCTTCAATGCTGCGCGGCCGGGTCAGATTTCCAGCGCGGCGAGCAGGTCCTGTTCAAGCTGAATCTGCAATCGGTTGTCGGCGGCAAGACGGCTGCCGTCGACAAGGAACACGTCTTCGACGCGTTCGCCAAGGGTATTGATGCGAGCCGTATGCACGGACACGCGATGCTTCGCCAGTACGCGCGCGATCGCGTAAAGCAGGCCGGTGCGATCATTGGCCGACAGCGACAGCAAGTAGTACTGGCCGCGCTCGTCGGGCCGCAGGTCCACGCGCGGCTTGATCGGGAAGCTGCGCGACTGGCGCGACAGCCGGCCCTGGCTGGGCTCCGGCAGCGCGGCCTGTTGCTGCAGGCGGTCGCACAGCTCGTGCTCCACCAGCGCGAGGATGTCGCGGTAGTTGCCGCCTTCGCCAACCATGCCAGGGTCGGTCACCTGGAACGTGTCGAGCGCGTAGCCGTGGCGCGTGGTGTGGATCTTGGCGTCCTGGATCGAGAACGCCTTGCGCTCGAAGTAGCCGCAGATGCGCGCGAAGAGGTCGGGCTGGTCCTTGACATAGACCGCTACCTGCAGGCCTTCGCCTGCCGGCGAGATGCGGGCCTTCACCACCGGCACCGGACTGTCCACCTTGTTGAACAGGTGGCGCGTCAGCCAGGCGATATCGCGGGAATCGTGCCGCAGGAAGAAGGCCACGTCGAGCTGGGCCCACAACGGCTTGCCCAGTTCGGGATCGAATGCGTTCAGGCGCAGTTGCGAGACGGTTTCTTCCTTGCGCTGCGCCCAGATGGAATGCCGGTCGACCTTGGCGCCGCCCAGCACGCGCAGCGTGATGCGGTACAGGTCTTCGATCAGCTTGCCCTTCCAGGCATTCCACACCTTGGGGCTGGTGCCGCGGATATCGGCGACGGTCAGCAGGTACAGCGCGGTGAGGTAGCGTTCATCCCCCACCACGCGCGCGAAGGCGTGGACCACTTCGGGGTCGGTGAGGTCCTGCTTCTGGGCCACCTGGCTCATCGTCAGGTGGTGTTCCACGAGCCAGCAGATCAGGTCGGCGTCTTCGCGCGCAATGCCGTGCCGCTTGCAGAAGCGGCGTGCATCGACGGTGCCGAGCTTCGAGTGGTCGCCGCCGCGGCCCTTGGCGATATCGTGGAACAGCGCCGCCACCGAGAGCACCCACGGCTTGTCGAAGCTCGCCATGAGCTGGCTGCAGAACGGGAATTCGTGCGTGTGCTCGACAATCGCGAAGCGGCGCATATTGCGCACCACCATCAGGATGTGCTGATCCACGGTGTAGACGTGGAACAGGTCATGCTGCATCTGTCCGACGATGCGCCGGAAATTGATCAGGTAGCGGCCCAGCACGCTGGTCTGGTTCATCAGGCGCAGCGCGTGGGTGATGCCTTGCGGCTCCTGCAGGATGGCAAGGAACAGGCGGCGGTTTTCCGGGTCGTTGCGCCAGCGCGCATCCATCACGGTGCGCGCGTTGTACAGGCCGCGCAGCGTGCGCGGCGACAATCCCTTGATTCCCGGCGTGCGTTCGTACAGCAGGAAGGTTTCCAGGATCGCGTGCGGATCGTCTTCGTAGAGGCTGTCGCTGGTGATTTCCAGCATGCCCTGGCGCTCGACGAAGCGCTCGTTGATGACGCGGGTCACCTGCGATTCGCTGGGGAACAGCAAGGCCTCGATGTTGAGCAGCAGTACGCTGTTGAGCTGGGTCACCGCCTTGGCCGCCCAGTAGTAGCGGCGCATGAGCTGCTCGCTGGCGCGCTTGTTGTCGTTCTGGCGGTAGCCGAACGATTCGGCCAGGGCGGTCTGCAGGTCGAAGACCAGTACGTCCTGGCGGCGTCCGGCAATCAGGTGCAGCCGGGCGCGGATGGTCTTCAGCAGGCGTTCGTTGCGGGCCAGTTCCTGCGCTTCGCGCAGCGTCAGCAGGCCTTTCTCGAACAGTTCCTTCCAGCTGTCGCCCAGGCCGGCGGCCTTGGTCATCCACAGGATCACCTGCAGGTCGCGCAGGCCACCCGGGCTTTCCTTGCAGTTCGGTTCGAGCGAGTAGGGCGTGTCCTGGTACTTGGCGTGGCGCTGGCGCATTTCCAGCAGCTTGGCCTGGAAGAAGTCGGCCGGATCGAGGTCGGCCTTGTGCTGCGCGCGCATCGCGTTGAACAGCTTGCGCTCGCCCGTCAGCAGGCGCGCCTCCAGCAGCGAAGTCTGGATGGTGATGTCCGCGCGGGCTTCACGGATGCAGTCTTCCACGGTCCGGACCGAGGAGCCGATCTCCAGTCCAAGGTCCCAGCAGATGCCGATAAAGCGCTCCAGCCGGCTCGCAGTGGTGGCGTCGGGTTCGGACGACAGCAACAGCAGCACATCCACATCGGAATACGGGGACAGTTCCCCGCGGCCGTAACCACCGACGGCGACCAGCGCCGCGTCCGCGGGCATGTCCAGTCCGCGCCAGGCTTCGACCAGCGCGGCGTCCACGGCACGGCGCAGGCGCGTGATCAGCGTGCCGACGTGCGCCGTCAGCGCGAAGTCGGCAAACAGGGCCTGCTTGTCGGCTTTCAGCTGATCGCGAACGCGTGCGGCGAGCAGGAGTTCCGGCGTGGTGTCCATGGGCTGTGCGGGAAGATTCGTGGGCATGGCTGGAAAAAGAAAGGCGCCCGTCAGGCGCCCCCAACCATGTTGCGGCTCAGGCCGCGACCGACTCCGTAATAAAGGCCGGTGGTGCCGGCGTGGCGGCGGACACCGTCAGCACCTCGTAGCCGGTTTCCGTCACCAGCACGGTATGTTCCCATTGCGCGGACAGGCTGCGGTCGCGCGTCTTGACCGTCCACTGGTCGGGCATGGTGCGGATATCGCGCTTGCCGGCATTGATCATCGGCTCGACGGTGAAGATCATGCCTGCCTTGATCTCGGCGCCGGTGCCGGCACGGCCGTAGTGCAGGATCTGCGGATCTTCATGGAAGTTCTTGCCGATGCCGTGGCCGCAGTACTCACGCACCACGCTGTAGCCGGCCGCTTCCGCATGGACCTGGATGGCATGGCCGATATCGCCCAGGCGCGCGCCGCCGCGCACCTGCGCGATGCCTTTCCACATGCATTCGTAGGTCACCTGCGCGAGCCGCTTGGCCAGGATCGAGGCCTCGCCGACCAGGAACATGCGGCTGGTATCGCCGTAGTAGCCTTCCTTGGTGATGACGGTGATATCGAGGTTGACCGCGTCGCCGCTCTTGAGCACGCGGTCGCCGGGGATGCCGTGGCAGATCACGTCATTGACCGAGGTGCAGATTGCGCCAGGGAAGGGCGGGTAGCCCGGGGGCGCATAATTCAGCGGCGCCGGCACGGTGCCTTGCACGTCACGCATATAGGCATGGCACAGGCGGTCGAGCTCGCCGGTGGTCACGCCCGGCTTGACGAACGGCGTGATGTAATCGAGGACTTCCGAGGCAAGGCGGCAAGCCACGCGCATTTGGGCGATGTCTTCGGCGGTGTTCAGGTAGATGCTCATGCTGCTTCGCCAGAAAAAGTGAAGGCGAGGCCACGGGCCGCGCCAGAATCGAATAGGGAATGTGGGATTATCGCACCATCGGGGCTCCATCGCAGCGGTTCGCCCGGCAATCGGGGTCAGATGAAAGGGGCCTGGCCGTTTTTCCGCGCTCCATCGGCGGCTTTCGGCTCCGCTTGAGTGGTGCGGGCATTTATTGCTAGAATAGCGGGCTGGCCTGATTGCGGTGCAACATTTGCCGCCGCCGGTCGTTTTTGAATCGTGAAATCGCTGGTCCGCCCATCCGGGGTGTTCCTTTTCAGGAATGTCGGGGCGGACTTCAGACCTAACCCTATTGGAGAATCACATGTCCGTTACCATGCGCGAAATGCTGGAAGCCGGTTGCCACTTCGGCCACCAGACCCGCTTCTGGAACCCGAAGATGGCCCCCTACATCTTCGGTCACCGCAACAAGATCCACATCATCAACCTCGAAAAGACGTTGCCGATGTTCCAGGACGCAATGAAGTATGTGCGTCAACTGGCTGCCAATCGCGGCACCGTCATGTTCGTGGGTACCAAGCGCCAGTCGCGTGAAATCCTGGCTGAAGAAGCTGGCCGCGCCGGCATGCCCTACGTCGACGCCCGCTGGCTCGGCGGCATGCTGACCAACTTCAAGACGGTCAAGACCTCGATCAAGCGCCTGAAGGACATGGAAGCCGCCAAGGAAGCCGGCGCGCTGGAAACCATGAGCAAGAAGGAAGCGCTGATGTTCGAGCGCGAAATGATCAAGCTGGAAAAGTCGATCGGCGGCATCAAGGAAATGGGCGGCGTGCCTGACGCCATCTTCGTGGTGGACGTCGGCTACCACAAGATTGCCGTGACCGAAGCCAAGAAGCTGGGCATCCCCGTGATCGGCGTGGTCGATACCAACCACTCGCCGGAAGGCATCGATTACGTGATCCCGGGCAACGACGACTCGTCCAAGGCCGTGGCCCTGTACGTGCGCGGCGTGGCTGACGCGATCCTGGAAGGCCGTGCCAACGCCGTTCAGGAAGTTGTCGAAGCCGCTCGCGGCGGTGACGACTTCGTCGAAGTGCAGGAAGGCTGATAGCCGGCTGCCGAGAGGACCCCGATCACGCGCATCGCCACGGAACGATCTCAATGCATCGGCCACCGGACCTGACAAAAGGTACGGGGCGTTGCGCGGAGCCGGTGAATACCGGCCTCGGCACGGCGACAAGAAGAAAAGGGGGCACATCCGGCGCCCCCTTTTTTTAAATTTGCAGTATCTGGATTGTTGTCATCCGCCGCAGGCAAGCTCTGCCGCGGGTGAGGCTGTACACCCCGGCCGGTTGCCAGACAGGAAACTGGGGCACCCGGCGCGAACCATTCAAGGAGTGACAAATGGCGGCAATTACCGCAAGCATGGTGGCTGAACTGCGCGCGAAGACCGACGCGCCGATGATGGAATGCAAGAAGGCCCTGACCGAGGCCGACGGTGACCTGAACAAGGCTGAAGAGCTGCTGCGCGTCAAGCTGGGCAACAAGGCCAGCAAGGCCGCATCGCGCGTGACCGCCGAAGGCGTGGTCGCCTCGTTCATCGACGGCACCACCGGCGTGCTGGTCGAATTGAACTGCGAGACCGATTTCGTCTCCAAGAACGACGACTTCCTGGCTTTCTCGGCCAAGGTCGCCGAGCTGATCGCCAAGCAGAACCCGGCCGACGTGGCCGCGCTGTCCGCGCTGGAAATCGATGGCGTGAGCGTCGAAGCCACCCGTACCGCCCTGATCGGCAAGATCGGCGAGAACCTGACGATCCGCCGCTTCGTGCGCTACGCCAACGGCGGCAAGCTGGTTTCGTACCTGCACGGCACCCGTATCGGCGTGATGGTCGAGTTCGATGGCGACGAAGCTGCCGCCAAGGACGTCGCCATGCACGTGGCCGCCATGAAGCCGGTGTCGCTGTCGGCCGAGCAGGTTCCTGCCGAGCTGATCGCCAAGGAGCGCAGCATTGCCGAGCAGAAGGCTGCCGAATCGGGCAAGCCGGCTGAAATCGTCGCCAAGATGGTGGAAGGTTCGGTCCAGAAGTACCTGAAGGAAGTGTCGCTGTTCAACCAGCCGTTCGTGAAGAACGACAAGCAGACCGTCGAGCAGATGCTCAAGGCTGTCAACACGACCGTGAAGGGCTTCACCCTGTACGTCGTGGGCGAAGGCATCGAGAAGAAGCAGGACGACTTCGCTGCCGAAGTGGCCGCCCAGGTGGCCGCTGCACAGAAGGGCTGATGTCCGGGGCGGGGTGCCACCCTTCCGGGTTGGCCCGCCGCCTATAATGCCGAAGGGGCGCCGCGAGGTGCCCCTCTGTGTAAGTAGGATCGAAGCAGCAGCACGCGGCCTCCTTGTGTGCGCTGCAACAGCCAGTTTCCGGCGTCATCCGCCCGTCGCGGGTGACCCCGAAAACCGGTTCAATCCGGCATTCGCGCGGCCTGCCGCACGGGTGTATCAAAACTATAGGTCTCAAATCGAGCGACTAGCTCCTGTCCGAGGGTGAACATGCCAGCCTACAAGCGCGTCCTACTGAAACTCTCCGGTGAAGCCCTCATGGGCGACGATGCCTTCGGCATCAACCGCGCCACCATCGAAGGGATGGTCAATGACATTGCCGAGATCGTGAAGCTCGGCGTCCAGGTCGCGGTCGTGATCGGCGGGGGCAATATCTTCCGCGGCGTCGCGGGCGGTGCCGCCGGCATGGATCGCGCCACGGCCGACTACATGGGCATGCTGGCCACCATGATGAACGCCCTGGCCCTGCAGGACGCCATGCGCCATGCCAATATCGAAGGCCGCGTCCAGTCCGCGCTGCGCATGGACCAGGTGGTCGAGCCTTACATCCGTCCGCGCGCCATCCGCCAGCTTGAAGAGGGCAAGGTGGTGATCTTCGCCGCAGGCACCGGCAACCCGTTCTTCACCACCGACACTGCTTCGGCGCTGCGCGGCGCGGAAATCGGCGCCGAGATCGTGCTCAAGGCCACCAAGGTGGATGGCGTGTACACGGCCGACCCCAAGAAGGACCCGAGCGCCACGCGCTACACCACGATTACGTTCGACGAGGCCATCTCGCGCAACCTGCAGGTCATGGACGCCACGGCCTTCGCGCTGTGCCGCGACCAGAAACTGCCGATCAAGGTGTTCTCCATCGTCAAGCCGGGCGCGCTCAAGCGCGTGATCCTGGGCGAGGACGAAGGTACGCTGGTCCACGTCTGAAGGCGGTCCGGGCGCGAAATCTGGTGCGCGGCCCGGCAAAGAGTAGAATGATTCATTTTCGATCCCGGGATGCCGGGATCCTGGTAGCTGATTTCCGGAGGTAATGATGAGCGTCGCCGAAACCAAGAAGAGCGTCGAGCAGAAGATGCAGAAGTCGATCGAGGCCTTCAGGGCCGATCTGGCTAAAGTCCGCACCGGCCGTGCCCACACCGGCCTGCTCGACCACGTACAGGTGGACTACTACGGTTCGATGGTACCGATCAGCCAGGTGGCGAACGTCGGCCTGGGCGATGCCCGCACCATTACCGTCCAGCCCTGGGAAAAGAAGATGGTTGGCGCGATCGAGAAGGCCATCCGCGACTGCGACCTGGGCCTGAACCCGGCCACCATGGGCGAAGTCATCCGCGTGCCGATGCCGGCCCTGACCGAAGAGCGCCGCAAGGAGCTGACGAAGGTCGTCAAGGGTGAGGCCGAGGGTGCCAAGGTGGCGGTGCGCAACCTGCGCCGTGACGCCAACGAGCAGTTCAAGAAGCTGGTGAAGGACAAGACCATCTCCGAAGACGACGAGCGCCGCGGCCAGGACGACGTGCAGAAGCTGACCGACAAGTTCGTTGCCGAAATCGACAAGCTGGTCGCCGAAAAAGAGAAGGAGATCATGACGGTCTGAGGACTGCCACGCGCCTTGTCGCCGGAGTCTTCAGTGTCGTTTGCCACCATGCAGCACATCAGTTCTACGCTCGCCGTCCCTGACACCACTTATGTGCCCCGCCACGTTGCCATCATCATGGATGGCAACGGCCGCTGGGCGACGCAACGCCATCTGCCGCGCGTGGCCGGTCACAGTCGCGGGCTCGACGCCGTGCGCGCCGTGGTGGAAGCCAGCGCCGCTCGCGGCGTGAAATTCCTGACCTTGTTTGCGTTCAGCTCGGAGAACTGGCGCCGCCCTGCGGACGAGGTCTCGTTCCTGATGCGCCTGTTCATGACCGCTCTGCGGCGCGAAGTGGTCAAGATGCACGCGAACAATATCCGCGTGCGCGTGGTCGGGGATCTGGGCCGCTTCAGTCCGCGCATCCAGCAGTTGATCCGGGATGCCGAGGCGCGCACGGCGGGCAACAGCGGCCTGACCGTGACCATCGCCGCCAACTACGGCGGTCGCTGGGATCTGCTGCAGGCCATGCGCAAGATGCTGGCTCGCTCGCCGATGCTCGATCCGGAGTCGATCGACGAGTCGGTGCTGGCGCCGCACCTGGTGATGTCCTACGCGCCGGAGCCGGATCTGTTTATCCGGACCGGGGGCGAGCAGCGCATCAGTAATTTCCTGTTGTGGCAGCTGGCCTATTCCGAGCTGTATTTCACCGACGTCTACTGGCCGGACTTCGACGCCGCCGAGCTGGACAAGGCCTTTGCCTCGTACCGCCAGCGCGAACGCCGCTTTGGCCGCACCAGCGCGCAGCTGGTTGCGCCGGGGCTGTCCGGCACTGCCTGAGCGGCAGGCCAATCCACCTTTCCACGGGACTAGCAGCGCATGCTTCTCACCCGCGTCATCACCGCCCTGTGCCTGTTGCTGCTGATACTGCCGATCCTGTTCCTGGCGCCGCCTTCGGCGCTGGCCGGCCTGGTTGCGGTGATCGTGCTGCTCGGCGGCTGGGAGTTCGGGCGGCTTATCGGCCTGCGCGGCGCCTGGCCTTACGTCTATGCGGTGGCCTGCCTGCTGGCCCTGATCGCCTGGCATGATGTCCCGTCCCGCCAGGGCCTGGTCTGGCTGCTGCAGGCAGCCGTGGTCTGCTGGGGCGTTGCGCTGGTGCTGCTCGCGCGCGGCGTGCGCTCGGCAACAGCGGGCTTTACCCTCCTGGGGGCCATTCTCGGCCTGATCATGCTGCCCGCCTTCGGGCACGCAACGATGATCCTGCGTGGCGCCGGCATCGGCGTGCTGCTAACGGCTGCGGTGCTGGTGTGGGCGGCCGACATTGGCGCCTATTTCGTCGGCAAGGCCATCGGCCGGCGCAAGCTGGCGCCATCCATCAGCCCGGGCAAGTCGTGGGAAGGCGCCATCGGCGGCTGGCTGCTGGCGATGCTGATCGGCCTGAGCCTGGCGGCGACGCATGCGTTTGCCCCGACCTGGTTCTCTGTCATGGCCGACCATGGCGGGCTGGTGCTGGTGGCGCTCTTGACCACGCTGCTGGTTGCGGCCAGTATCATCGGCGACTTGTTCGAATCGCTGCTCAAGCGGCAGGTCGGCATGAAAGACAGCAGCCGGCTGTTGCCCGGCCATGGCGGCGTGCTGGATCGCATTGATGCCTTGGTGCCGGTGTTTCCGCTGGCGGCCCTGATGGTGACCTATTTCTGAAGCCGTTCTGTCCTGCGTTCTGTCCTGATATGCATCGAATTACCATCCTCGGCGCTACCGGCTCGATCGGCGAAAGCACGCTCGACGTGGTGCGGCGCCACGCCGACCGGTATGCCGTACATGCCCTGACGGCGCACCGGCAGGTGCAGAAACTGGCGGCGAGCTGCATCGAGTTCAGGCCCGCCCGCGCCGTCGTGGGCACGCCGGAAGCCGCTCGGGAGCTGGAAGCGCTGCTGCGCGCCGCCGGGGTCGCGACCGAAGTCAGCCACGGCGAGGCCGCGCTGGAGTCGGTCGCGAGCGATGCGCAGACCGACTCGGTCATGGCCGCGATCGTCGGCGCGGCGGGGCTGCGCCCGACGCTGGCGGCTGCGCGCGCCGGCAAACGCGTACTGCTGGCCAACAAGGAAGCGCTGGTGATGTCCGGGCGCATCTTCATGGACGCGGTGCGCGAGCACGGCGCCACGCTGCTGCCGATCGACAGCGAACACAACGCCATCTTCCAGTGCCTGCCGGCGAACGATCAGCGCTATCGCGCCGGTGTGGCCAAGGTCGTGCTGACGGCGTCGGGCGGCCCGTTCCGTACGCGCGACCCCTCCACGCTGCATGACATCACGCCGGACCAGGCCTGCGCCCACCCCAACTGGGTCATGGGACGCAAGATCTCGGTAGATTCGGCCACCATGATGAACAAGGGGCTGGAGGTCATCGAGGCCCACTGGCTGTTCGCGGCGCCGGCCGAGCATATTGAAGTGCTGATTCACCCGCAGAGCATCGTGCATTCGATGGTCGCCTATCGGGACGGTTCGGTGCTGGCGCAGTTGGGGAATCCGGATATGCGCACGCCGATCGCCTATGGCCTGGCCTATCCCGAGCGGATCGATGCGGGGGTTTCCGCGCTGGACCTGACGCTGGCCGGCGCGCTCAATTTCGAGAGGCCGGACCTGGCGCGGTTTCCCTGCCTGGCACTGGCCTTCGACGCGCTGCGCGCGGGCGGCGTGGCGCCGGCGGTGCTGAATGCGGCCAACGAAGTGGCTGTGGACGCATTCCTGCAGGGTAGCGTCCGCTTCACCGACATCGCACGGATCGTTGGCAACGTGCTGGAAAGTACACCCAATCATGCGGCCGATTCGCTTGAATGCGTGCTCGATGCCGACCAGAAGGCGCGGCACGCTGCACGTGCCTGTCTGCAGGAACTGACAATCAGCGCGCCGCGCTGACAGCGTGGCCAGTGGCATCTGCGACAATGGCAATGCTGCGATGGCGCGCGCTCCTGACACGTGCGACCGTCATGCGGCCTGGCCATCGCCAGCCCGGCCAACTTTCCTGACGACCCTGCCATGCAAACCGTAATCGCCTTTGTCGTCGCCCTCTGCGTGCTGATCTTCGTGCACGAGATGGGCCACTACCTTGCCGCGCGCGCTTGCGGAGTCAAGGTGCTGCGGTTCTCGATCGGCTTCGGCCGGCCGCTGCTGCGCTGGACTTCCAAGGGAAGGGACCGCACCGAATGGACCGTCGCGGCCATTCCGCTGGGCGGCTACGTCAAGATGCTGGACGAGCGCGAACGGGACCCCGAGCACGATGCGGCCATCGACCCGGCCGAGCTGCCGCGCGCCTTCAACCGGCAGCCGGTGGGCAAGCGCTTTGTCATTGTCGCGGCGGGACCGCTGGCCAATTTCGTGCTGGCGATCGTACTGTACTTCGCACTCTTTACAGGCGGGATGCGCGAGCCGGCACCCATCCTCACCGCCCCGGCGAGCGGCACGATGGCGGCCCAGGCTGGCGTGCGCGAAGGCGACCGGGTGCTGTCATTGGAGGCCAACGGGAGTAAAGAAGCCATCCGTTCCTGGAACGAACTGCGCATGGCGGTATTTGCCGAAGGCTTCGGTGACGCGCGCGCCGTGCTGCGCGTGCGCGGCACCGACGGCGGCGAGCGGGACCTGACGCTGGCCCGGCTGCCGAGCACCGGCAGCAATCCTGATCAGGATCCGCTTGCCATGATGGGCCTGGCGCTGAAGGGTGGCCCCGTGACGATCACGGAAGTCCTGCCCGGTTCCGCGGCGGAACGGGCCGGGCTGAAACCGGGCGATCGGGTAGTGGCATGGCAGGGCACATCGCTCACGCAGGCCGCTGAACTGATCAAGGCAGTGCGCGCGCAGCCGGGCCAGCGCGTGGCGCTGGGCATCGAACGCGGCGGCCGGCGCCTCGATGTTCCGGTAACGCTAGACAGCACGCCAACCCGCGAAGGCGACGCCCATGGGGCCGCCCCGTCGGGCAAGCTGGGCGCGGCGCTTACCCAGGCGGTGCAGATGGAAACGGTGCGCTATGGGCCGGTACAGGCGCTGTCCCGTGCCACCGGCCAGGTCTGGAGCACCAGCGTCCTGTCGCTCAAGCTGCTCGGCAAGATGCTGATCGGGCAGGCCTCGCTGCAGAACCTGAGCGGCCCGCTGACCGTGGCGGACTACGCCGGACGTGCCGCCCACCTCGGCGTGCAGGCCTTTGTCAGCTTCCTGGCGCTGGTCAGCGTCAGCCTCGGCGTGCTGAATTTGTTACCTATTCCGGTTCTGGATGGGGGGCATTTGCTGTATTATTGCGTGGAATTTTTGACTGGCAGGCCCGTCCCAGACCACTGGCAGGCAATGCTGCAGAAGGTAGGCATCGCCTGCATCTTGCTCCTGACTTCGCTCGCTTTGTTCAATGACGTCAGCCGGATGTTCCTGGCCAATGGCTAGAAACAGGTAACGGCAAGCAGGGCGGTCGTGTTGCCGACACCGTCGCCCGGGACGCTTTGACAGGCGCAGTCCCACGAAGCATCGGAGCGCAATCCTGGATGGAATCAAAGAGGGGATCAAGATTGATCAGACATAAGCGCATCTCGCTGGGCTTGCTAGCGAGTGCCATTATTGCAGCCTGGAGCCCGGCAGGCTGGGCCGCCGATCCGTTTGTCGTGAAGGACATCCGCGTTGAGGGTCTGCAACGCGTGGAACCCGGTACGGTCTTTGGCTATCTTCCCGTCCGCGTGGGTGAGACGTTCACCGACGACAAGGGCGCCGACGCCATCCGCGCCCTGTATAACACGGGCTTCTTCAAGGACGTGCAGATCCGCGCCGAAGACGGCGTGCTGGTCGTGCAGGTGGAAGAGCGCCCGGCTATTTCGCAGCTCGAGTTCGTCGGCATCAAGGAATTCGACAAGGATACGCTGCGCCGCTCGCTGCGCGCCGTGGGCGTCGCCGAGGCGCGCTACTACGACAAGGCGCTGATCGACAAGGCCGAGCAGGAACTGAAGCGCCAGTACGTGGCCCGCGGCTATTACGCGGCCGACGTGCAGACCACGATCACGCCGGTGGACCGCAACCGCGTGTCGGTGGTGTTCAACGTGGAAGAGGGCCCGGTCGCCAAGATCAAGCAGATCAATATCGTCGGCAACAAGGCCTTCAAGGAAGGCACGCTGCGTGACGAGATGCAGCTGTCCACGCCGAACTGGCTGTCCTGGTACACCAAGAACGACCTCTACTCCAAGCAGAAGCTCACGGCTGACCTGGAAGCACTGCGTTCGTACTACCTGAACCGCGGCTACCTGGAATTCGCCATCGAGTCGACCCAGGTGTCGATCACGCCGGACAAGAAGGACATCTACCTGACGCTGAACATCAAGGAAGGCGAGCAGTACAAGGTGTCCGATATCCGCCTGGCCGGCGAACTGCTCGGCAAGCAGGAGGAAATGGAAAAGCTGCTGCAGCTGAAGAAGGGCGATATTTTCTCGTCCGAAAAGCTGACGGCCAGCACCAAGTCCATTACGGACCTTCTGGGCACCTATGGCTACGCGTTCACGACGATCAACCCGCAGCCACAGATCGATCAGGAGAAGCGTGAAGTCGCGCTGACGCTGATGGTCGATCCGGGCCGCCGCGTGTACGTGCGCCGCGTGAACGTGGTTGGCAACAGCAAGACCCGCGACGAAGTGGTGCGCCGTGAAATGCGCCAGATGGAAAGCTCGTGGTTCGACAGCGAGAAGCTCCAGCAGTCGCAGGCGCGTATCAACCGCACCGGCTACTTCACCGACACCAACATCACGACCGAGGACGTGGCGGGTGCGCCTGACCAGGTCGATGTGAACGTCAATGTGACTGAAAAGCCGACCGGCCAGATCAGCCTGGGCGTGGGCTTCTCGTCCACGGACAAGCTGGTGCTGCAGGCCGGCCTGCGCCAGGACAACGTGTTCGGCTCCGGTACCAGCCTGGGCCTGGACGTGAACACCGCCAAGTCGTTCCGTACCATCGCGCTGACGCAGTACGACCCGTACTTCACGGTGGATGGCATCAGCCGCTCGACCGATATCTACTACCGTACGTCGCGTCCGCTGTACTACACCGGCGACCAGGATTACAAGATCGAAACGGCGGGTGGCGGCTTCAAGTTCGGCGTGCCGTTCTCGGAAGTCGATACCGTGTTCTTCGGCATCGGCTACGAATGGACCCGTATCTCGGTCTCGCCGAATACGCCGGCCCAGTACGTCAAGTTCCTGCACGACATCGGCAAGCTTCCGGCTGGCCAGACCGTGGGTACTGCGTCGCCGATCAACAACTTCCCGTTCACGATCGGCTGGGCGCGTGACCGCCGTGACTCGGCGCTGGTGCCGACCAAGGGCCCTTACACCCAGGCCAACCTGGAAGTCGGGATCCCGGGCGGCGACGTGCAATACTACCGTGCCAGCGTGCAGCAGCAGTACTTCTATCCGCTTTCGAAGGCCTTCACGCTCGCGCTTAACGGTGAAGTCGCCTATGGCCACGGTTATGGCAACACGCCATTCCCGGTGTACAAGTACTTCTACGCCGGTGGTATCGGCTCGGTGCGCGGCTACCAGACCAGCACGCTGGGCCCGAAGGACCAGAACGGCAACCCGGTGGGTGGTGCGTCCAAGATGATCGGTAATGTGGAATTCATCTTCCCGCTGCCGGGTTCGGGCGTGGACCGCACGCTGCGCCTGTTCACCTTCTTCGACTTCGGTAACGTGTACCAGGAAGGCGCGCCGCTGTCGTTCAGCGAACTGAAGTACTCGACCGGTTTCGGCATGTCGTGGTTGTCGCCGATCGGCCCGCTGAAGATCAGCATGGGCTTCCCGCTGAAGAAGGACGAGACCGACAAGGTTCAGCGCTTCCAGTTCCAGATCGGTACTGCGTTCTGATTCCGTAAAAGGATCTGTTTCATGAATACAAAATCCAAATTGGTCAAGACTCTGAGCGCCGCCGCCGTGGCGGCTGCGGCGCTGTGCGCGGCAGCACCGGCGATGGCACAGGAAGCCCGCATTGCTGCCGTGAATTCCGAGCGCATCCTGCGCGATTCGCAGCCGGCCAAGGCCGCGCAAGTCAAGCTGGAGCAGGAGTTCTCCAAGCGCGACCGCGAGCTGCAGGACATGGCCCAGAAAATCAAGGGCATGGCCGACAAGCTGGACAAGGACACGGCCGTGCTGGCCGACTCCGACCGCCAGCGCCGCCAGCGTGAAGTCGCGGACCTGGACCGCGAGTTCCAGCGCAAGCAGCGCGAATTCCGCGAGGACCTGAACCAGCGCCGCAATGAGGAACTGGCACAGGTGCTCGAGCGCGCCAACCGCGTGATCCGCTCGCTTGCAGAGCAGCGCAAGTACGACCTGATCGTGCAGGAAGCGGTGTACGTGAACCCGCGCATCGACATCACCGACGATGTGATGAAGGCGCTGAACGCTGGCGGCAAGTAAGCCCCGGCTGTCCTTTTTTCAGGAAGTACCGCCATGCAGACACCCACACTGGGGCAGCTCGCCACCGAGAACGGCGCGCAGGTTGTGGGTGATCCCGACCTCGCGATCATTGGCCTGGCTCCGCTGGACCAGGCCGGTCCCGGCGAACTCTCGTTTCTCTCCAATCCGCTCTACCTGTCGCAGGCGCTGGCTTCCAACGCCAGTGCCGTGATCGTGTCGGCGCCGGATCTGGAGCGCATCCGTGCCCAAGGGCAGGCCGACGGCCGCAACTGGCTGGTGGCGCGCAATCCGTACGTCTGCTTCGCCTGGATTGCGCAGCGCTTCGATAAGGCCAACCGCGACACGCGCACGGGCATCGACCCGCGCGCCAGCGTTGCGCCGGGGGTTGCCGTTCCGGCTTCGTGCTTCATCGGGCCGAACGTGGTGATCGAAGCCGGTGCGCGCATTGGCGAGCGCGTGCGTATCCTGGCCAACAGCTCCGTCGGTGCCAATGCGGAAATCGGTGACGATTCGCTGATCTACGCCAATGTGTCGGTCTACCACGATTGCGTGGTCGGCGCGCGCGCGATCCTGCACAGCGGGGTCGTGATCGGTGCCGACGGTTTCGGCTTTGCGCCGGACATCGGTCCCACCGGCGTCGAGTACGTGAAGATTCCGCAGACGGGCCGGGCAGTGCTCGGCAACGATATCGAAGTTGGCGCGAATACCGCCATCGACCGCGGCGCGATGGCCGATACCGTGATCGAAGACGGTTGCAAGATCGACAACCAGGTCCAGATCGCGCACAACGTGCGGGTTGGCGCCCATACGGTGATTGCGGGCTGCGCGGCGGTGTCGGGCAGCACGCGCATCGGACGGTTCTGCGTGATCGGCGGTGCCGCGAATTTCTCGGGGCACCTGACCATCGCCGATCGCACCACGGTGTCGGGCGGGACCTCGATCACCAAATCCATTACCAAGCCCGGCGGCCACTTCACCAGCGTGTTTCCGTTCCTGCCGCATGGCGAATGGGAGCGCAACGCTGCAATCGTGCGCGGCCTGACCAAGCTGCGTGAACGCGTCATGCAGCTGGAGCGCCGCCTGCGCGGCCAGTCCGCCGGGACTCAAACCTCACAAGACTAAGACAAGAGAAAGATCATGACCGCCGCCGAAATCGACATTCGCAAGATCCTCAAGCTGCTGCCCCATCGCTACCCGATGCTGCTGGTGGACCGCGTGCTCGAGTTCGAACCGCAGAAGCGTATCAAGACGCTGAAGAACGTCACCATCAACGAGCCGTTCTTCCAGGGACATTTCCCCGGCCAGCCGGTCATGCCGGGCGTGATGATCCTGGAAGCGCTGGCCCAATCGGCCGGCCTGCTGACCTTTGGCGCCGACATGGAGCGCAAGGAAGGCGCGCTGTACTACTTCGTCGGCATCGACGGCGCGCGCTTCAAGCAGGTCGTCTACCCGGGCGACCAGCTGCATATGAACGTGACCGTGGAGCGCTATATCCGCGGCATCTGGAAGTTCAAGGCATTTGCCACCGTGGACGAAAAGGTAGCGTGCGAGGCGGAGCTGATGTGCACCGTCAAGCAGGCTGACGCCTGAGTCCACATGCCCGCGGCAGCGCCCGCGGGCACGGCGGCTACCTGCCGCCACGCCTGGGCCGGGGCGAACCAGCCTCGCCCCCAGACACCAGACCAACAGGACAGGACGTATGACGCAAATCCATCCCACCGCACTGGTCGACCCGAATGCAGAACTTGCGGCCGACGTGACCGTTGGCCCGTTTTCCATTGTCGGGCCGAATGTGCGGGTCGGCAGCGGCACCCAGATCGGCGCGCACTCGACGGTCGAAGGCCATACCACGATCGGCGAAGGCAACAAGATTGGCCCGTACGCTTCGGTGGGCGGAGTGCCGCAGGACATGAAGTATCGCAACGAGCCGACCCGGCTCGACATCGGCGATCGCAACACCATCCGCGAATTCACCACGATCCACACCGGCACGGTGCAGGATCGCGGCGTCACCACGATCGGCAGCGACAACTGGATCATGGCCTACGTGCACATCGCACATGACTGCTCGGTGGGCAATCACACGGTGTTCTCCAGCAATGCACAGATTGCCGGCCACGTGGAAGTGGGCGACTGGGCCATCCTCGGCGGCATGAGCGGCGTGCACCAGTTCGTGCGCATCGGCGCGCATGCCATGCTGGGCGGTGCCTCGGCCCTGGTGCAGGACGTGCCGCCGTTCGTGATCGCGGCCAGCGACAAGAGCGGCAACAAGGCCACGCCGCACGGCGTCAACGTCGAAGGCCTGCGGCGCCGCGGCTTTGACGCCGCGCAGATCGCCGGGCTGCGCCAGGCTTACAAGCTGCTTTACAAGTCGGATCTCAGCTTCGACGACGCCCGCAATGAAATTGGCGCCCTGCTGGCACAAGCCGATGCGAGCACCGCCGAGCCCCTGCGCGCGTTCCTGGACTTCATTGCCGCCACCCAGCGCGGCATCGTACGCTGAGACTGGCCGGACATGGTCGACCTCGCGATTCGGGGCAGCTCGCCTGACGGTACTGCAAGCAACGCAAGCCAGCGCGGCACCATTGCCATGGTGGCCGGCGAAGCGTCCGGCGACCTGCTGGCATCGTTGATGCTGGGCGGGCTCAAGGCCCGGCTGGGCGATACGGTCAGCTATGCCGGCATCGGCGGCAAGCGCATGATGGCGGAGGGATTTGTTTCCCACTGGCCGATGGAGACGCTGTCGGTCAACGGCTACGTCGAGGTCCTGGGTTCGCTGCGCGAGATCCTGGCCACGCGCCGCGCCATCCGCGATTCGCTGCTGGCGAATCCGCCGGCCTGCTTTATTGGCGTCGATGCGCCGGACTTCAATTTCGGGCTCGAGGTGCCACTGCGGCGCGCGGGAATTCCGGTGGTCCATTTCGTCAGCCCGTCGATCTGGGCCTGGCGGGGCGGACGCATCCGCACCATCGCGCGCGCGGTCGACCACATCCTCTGCCTGTTTCCGTTCGAGCCCGAGATCTATGCCAAGGCCGGCATTCCGGCCACCTATGTAGGCCATCCGCTGGCCGACGTCATTCCGATGGTGCCCGATGTCGCGGGCGCGCGCGCGGCGCTGGGCCTGCCCGCGGGCCATCGCGTGGTAGCTGTGCTGCCGGGCAGCCGGCAGTCCGAGGTGCGCAATCTTGGCGCCACGTTCTTTGCCGCCATGGCGCAGATGCAGCGCATGGATCCGAACCTGGCGTTCGTGCTTCCGGCCGCGAGCGCGCCGTTGCGCGCCATCGTGGAGAGCCTGCACCAGCAGTATCCGGAACTGCGCCTGACGATTGTCGATGGCAACTCCCACCTGGCCATGGAGGCAGCCGATGTGGTGCTGCTGGCCAGCGGCACCGCGACGCTGGAAGCGGCGCTGTACAAGAAGCCGATGGTGATATCGTACAAGGTGCCCTGGCTGACCGCGCAGATCATGAAGCGGCAGGGCTACCTGCCCTACGTCGGCCTGCCGAATATCCTGTCAGGTCGCTTTGTCGTGCCCGAGTTGCTGCAGGACGATGCCACCCCGGAAGCGCTGGCGCGCGAGACGCTGCTGCAGCTCAATGACCAGGGCAATATCGCCTTCCTGTACGAACACTTCACGCGCATGCACGAAACGCTCAAGTGCAATACAGCACAGATTGCCGCCGACGTGGTCGTCGACCTGGTGCATGCGAGAGGGCTGGCCTGATGGCGCGTCCCAATTCGCCGTCTCCGCAGATGGGGCTCGACCTTGCGCCGGTTGCGGCGAGCGTCCGGTTCGTGTGCGGTGTCGATGAGGCCGGCCGGGGCCCCCTGGCGGGGCCGGTGTACGCCGCGGCCGTGGTGTTTGATCCGGCCAGGCCGATGCTGCGCGGGCTCGCGGATTCGAAAATTCTCACCGCGAAAAAGCGCGAAGAGCTCTACGACAAGATCTGCGAGCGTGCGTTGGGCTGGCATATCGCCTTCGCCACCGTGGAAGAGATCGATACCATCAACATCCTGCATGCATCCATGCTCGCCATGCAGCGCGCGGTGCAGGGACTGGCTGAGAAGGGCATTACTCCGGACCTGGTCCAGGTAGATGGCAACCGCTGCCCGCAGGTACCGTTTCCTGTCGAGGCGATCGTCAAGGGCGATGCGCTGGTCAAGGCCATCTCGGCGGCGTCCATCCTGGCGAAGGTTGCAAGGGACCGGGAGCTGCTGGTCCTGCATGATGCCTATCCGCAGTATGGCTTCGACGCCCACTCGGGCTACCCGACGCCGCAGCATCTGGCGGCCCTCGCGCAATTCGGCGCTTCGCCACACCATCGGCGGTCGTTCGCACCCGTGCGCGAGGCATTGGCCCGCGGCCCGGCAGCCTTCTGAGCGCAGCGCGCGCATCGAGAATCCACCTGTGAAGCACGTCACATCGCGCGACAACGCGCTGTTCAAACATCTCAAGGCGCTCGCCACGTCGACGCACCAGCGCCGCAAGGCCGGGCAGTCGCTGCTCGATGGCGTGCACCTTGCCCAGGCCTATGTCGCGGCGCTGGGGCAACCGGTAAGCTGCGTGGTGTCGGAGCGCCACTACGATCATGCCGAAGTGGCGCCCTTGCTGGCACAGATCGATAGCCAGCGCGTCGTCGTACTGGCCGACGCGCTGTTCGTGCAGGTCAGCGGCGTAGCCAATGGCATCGACCTGATGCTGGTGATCGAAACCCCGCCGGGACATTTGCCGGCGCGGATCGAGGAAGACTGCATCATCCTCGATGGCTTGCAGGATGCCGGCAATGTCGGGTCGATCCTGCGCAGCGCGGCCGCGGCCGGTATCCGTCACGCGTTCCTGGGCACCGGCTGCGCGTTCGCGTGGTCGATCAAGACACTCCGCGCCGGCATGGGCGCCAACTTCCACCTGAACATCGTCGAGCACTGCACCATCGACATGCTGGCACCACGGCTGGCCGTGCCGCTGCTGGCGACGTCATCGCATGCCGACGCGGCGGTGTTCGATACGGACCTGCGCAATCCGGTCGCATGGATCGTGGGCAACGAAGGCGCAGGCGTCAGTGCGGCATGGATGGAGCGCGTGGCGCGCACCGTTGGCATTCCGCAGCCCGGCGGCCTCGAATCGCTGAACGTGGGGGCCGCGACCGCGATCTGCCTGTTCGAGGCAGTGCGGCAGCGGCGCACGGCGCCATAGGCGCCGCGACGTTCAGTAGTTGTCGCGATCGACCTTGATTTCCTGCAGGATGGTCGTGGCAATTTCCTCGATCGACTTGTGCGTCGATGACAGCCACTTGATGCCCTCGCGGCGCATCATCGCCTCGGCCTCGTTCACCTCATAGCGGCAGTTTTCCACGGCGGCGTACTTGCTGCCGGGACGGCGCTCGTTGCGGATTTCCGTGAGCCGCTGCGGGTCGATGGAAAGGCCGAAGATCTTGCTCTTGTAGTCGTACAGTGCCTTGGGCAGCTTGCCGCGCTCGAAGTCGTCGGGAATCAGCGGATAGTTTGCTGCCTTCAGGCCGTACTGCATGGCCAGGTAAAGACTGGTCGGCGTCTTGCCGCTGCGCGAAACGCCGACGAGGATGACGTCGGCCTCCTGCAGGTTCTTGTGTGACTGGCCGTCATCATGGGCGAGCGAGAAATTGATGGCCTCGATGCGGTTCTTGTAGGCCTCGGTATCCGCGTTCTGGTGAAAGCGGCCGATCGCATGCGTCGACTTGAGCCCGAGTTCCTTTTCCAGCGGTTCGATGAAGGTCTGGAACATGTCCAGGATCATCGCCTTGGCGCGTCGCAGTGCCTTGTTCGCTTCCTGGTTGACGAGCGTGGTGAAGACGATCGGTGGAGCGCCTTCAGCATAGAACGCTTCGTTGATTTTCCCGACGGCAATATGTGCCTTTTCCGGAGTATCGACGAACGGCATGCGCACTTTGCGGAAGCGCATTTCGAACTGTGCGAGGATCGAGTGGCTGAACGTTTCGGCAGTAATGCCGGTGCCGTCCGAGACGATGAATACCGTGCGGGTGGCGGGGCGGTCGCTCGTGACGGGTTGGGGAGACTGCGGCGTGGCACCGGCATTTGCCGGCTGGGCGCCGTCCGGCGCGACAGGCTCAGACATGGGCAAGCAGAATAAATAGATTGGATGTTCCGCAGAAAAGTGCGGCGCAGCACGGTAGAATAGCGGCGATCTTTTCGCTAAGCAATTCCGTTGGGCCTTTGCCGGTGCGGCCTTCCCGGCTGGAATTGTTGACAATGTGCGCTGCGAGACGAGAGCCACAAAACACAATTCCCCTGATGTGTGCGGGGTTGTTTAGCCAAGCGATCTGTTTATGAACAGAGCTCCGGGAACAGAACAACAAGAACATACCGGACAGTCGCGCCAGATTTCTTACTTTGTTTTGAGGCTTTCATGACTAACCAGGCAAATAACGGCGCCTACGTGCAGCCGTTCGAGCAGTTGCGCATGTCGGATGTGGAAACGGTTGGCGGCAAGAATTCGTCGCTGGGCGAGATGATCTCCCAGCTGGCCGAAGCCGGCGTCCGTGTCCCCGGCGGTTTTGCCACCACCGCGCTGGCGTTCCGCGACTTCCTCGCTCACAACAACCTGACCCAGCGCATTTCCGATCGCCTGAAGACCCTGAACGTCGATGACGTCAAGGCCCTGGCCGAAGCCGGTGCAGAGATCCGCAACTGGGTCGTCGAGGCACCGTTCCAGCCGCGCCTGGAGCAGGAAGTCCGCGAGTTCTACGCCCGTGCCGCCGAGCGCGAAGGTTCCGAGGCATCGTTCGCCGTGCGTTCTTCGGCTACGGCCGAAGACCTGCCGGACGCTTCCTTCGCCGGCCAGCAGGAGTCCTACCTGAACGTCAGCGGCATCGACGACGTGCTGGACAAGATCAAGCACGTGTTCGCGTCGCTGTACAACGACCGCGCCATTTCCTACCGCGTGCACAAGGGCTTTGCCCATGACGTGGTCGCACTGTCGGCAGGCGTGCAGCGCATGGTCCGTTCGGACCTGGCTTCGTCGGGCGTGATGTTCACCATCGACACCGAATCGGGCTTCCCCGACGTGGTCTTCATCACCTCCAGCTATGGCCTGGGCGAAACGGTGGTGCAGGGCGCCGTGAACCCGGACGAGTTCTACGTCTTCAAGCCGACGCTGCAGGCCGGCAAGTACCCGATCATCCGCCGCTCGATCGGCTCCAAGCTGATCAAGATGGAATTCACCAAGCCGGGCGAAGCCGGCCGCGTGAAGACCGTTGACGTTCCCGCCGAACTGCGCAACCGCTACTCGATCACCGACGCCGACGTGTCGGAACTGGCCAAGTATGCCGTGATCATCGAGAAGCACTATGGCCGCCCGATGGATATCGAGTGGGGCAAGGACGGCAAGGACGGCAAGATCTACATCCTGCAGGCCCGCCCGGAAACCGTGAAGAGCCAGTCGGCCGGCAAGGCCGAGCAGCGCTTCAAGCTGAAGGGCACCGCCCCGATCCTGACCAGCGGCCGCGCCATTGGCCAGAAGATCGGTACCGGCCCGGTGCGCGTCATCAACGACCCGTCCGAAATGGAACGTGTGCAGCCCGGCGACGTGCTGGTGGCCGACATGACCGACCCGAACTGGGAGCCGGTGATGAAGCGCGCCTCGGCGATCGTCACCAACCGTGGTGGCCGTACCTGCCACGCGGCCATCATCGCCCGTGAACTGGGCGTGCCGGCCGTGGTCGGCTGCGGCGACGCCACCGACGTGCTGAAGGACGGCACGCTGGTGACCGTGTCGTGCGCCGAAGGCGACGAAGGCCGCATCTACGACGGCCTGCTCGAAACCGAAGTCACGGAAGTGCAGCGCGGCGAAATGCCGGAGATCGCCGTCAAGCTGACGATGAACGTGGGCAACCCGCAACTGGCCTTCGACTTCGCGCAGATCCCGAATTCCGGTGTGGGCCTGGCTCGCCTCGAGTTCATCATCAACAACAACATCGGCGTGCACCCCAAGGCCATCCTCGACTACCCGCAAGTCGATGCCGACCTGAAGAAGGCCGTGGAAAGCGTGGCCCGTGGTCATGCCAGCCCGCGCGCGTTCTACGTCGACAAGCTGGCAGAAGGTATCGCCACGATCGGTGCAGCGTTCTATCCGAAGCCGGTCATCGTGCGCCTGTCGGACTTCAAGTCCAACGAGTACAAGAAGCTGATCGGCGGCTCGCGCTACGAGCCGGATGAAGAAAACCCGATGCTGGGCTTCCGTGGCGCGTCGCGCTACATCGCCGAAGACTTCGCCGAAGCCTTCGAGATGGAATGCAAGGCCATGAAGCGCGTGCGCGACGAAATGGGCCTGACCAACGTCGAGATCATGGTGCCGTTCGTCCGTACGCTGGGCCAGGCCGAGAAGGTCATCGGCCTGCTTGCCAAGCATGGCCTGAAGCGTGGCGAGAATGGTCTGCGCGTCATCATGATGTGCGAAGTGCCGTCGAACGCCATCCTGGCCGAGCAGTTCCTGGAGCACTTCGATGGTTTCTCGATCGGTTCGAACGATCTGACCCAGCTGACCCTGGGCCTGGACCGCGACTCCGGCATGGAACTGCTGGCCAAGGACTTCGACGAACGCGACCCCGCCGTGCGCTTCATGCTTTCGCGTGCGATCCAGGCCTGCCTCAGCCAGAACAAGTATGTCGGCATCTGCGGCCAGGGTCCTTCGGACCACCCGGACTTTGCCGCCTGGCTGGTCAAGGAAGGCATCAAGTCGATCTCGCTGAACCCGGATTCGGTCGTCGACACGTGGCAACAACTGGCGTCCTGATGTATTTGACGTCACAATAACGACAACTGCCGGCGCTACCATGCGCCGGTTAGCACCGGCCCTGCGGCAGGTGTGAAAAAAAGCCCCCGCAGACGCCGCTGGCGTTGCGGGGGTTTTTCTTTGCCCGACGCATTGGATGACGGTGGAAAGGGTAGCCCGGCCTCGCCGGGGAAAGGGGACACATGGCAATGCACTACCTGTGGTTCGTCGCCGTGGCCGTGCTCGTGATCGCCGAGCTGGCTACCGGTACGTTCTATCTGCTGATGGTTGCGTTCGGGCTGGCTGCGGGCGGCGTAGCGGCGCTGTCAGGGCTGGAGCCGCCGACGCAGACGGTGGTGGCGGCAGTGGTGGCCATCATCGCCATCGTCCTGCTGCGCCGCACGCGGTTTGGCCGTCTGCGCAGGGGCAATGCTGCGGCCGATCCAGGCGTCAACCTCGACATCGGCCAGGAACTCGAAGTGCCGGCGTGGGATACCTACCGCCGTGCGCGTGTGCCGTACCGCGGAGCGGACTGGACCGTCGAACTTGCGCCTGGCCCTGATGCCGCACCGGGGCGTTATCGCATTGTCGAAGTCCGCGGTTCGACGCTGATCGTCCTGCCGCGCTGATTCCCGTTGTTGCCGCGCCCTAGTGGCGCAGCATTGCTGTCAACTGTCCGGAGGGTCTTACATGGAAGTCTTTCAGCTTGGCTTGTTGCCGCTGATTATCCTGATTGCTGCCATCGTGCTGATTGCAAAGGGCGTCAAGATCGTGCCCCAGCAGCATGCCTGGGTGCTCGAGCGCCTGGGGCGGTATCACGCAACGCTGACGCCGGGGCTGACGATCGTGGTGCCGTTCGTCGACCGCGTCGCCTACAAGCATATCCTGAAGGAAATCCCGCTCGACGTCCCGAGCCAGGTCTGTATCACGAAGGACAACACCCAGCTCCAGGTCGACGGCGTGCTGTACTTCCAGGTCACGGACGCGATGAAGGCCTCTTACGGATCCAGCAATTTCGTGGTGGCGATCACGCAGCTGTCGCAGACCACGCTGCGGTCGGTCATCGGCAAGCTGGAACTCGACAAGACCTTCGAGGAGCGCGAGTTCATCAATCACAGCGTGGTGAATGCGCTGGACGAGGCGGCTTCGAACTGGGGCGTCAAGGTGTTGCGCTACGAGATCAAGGACCTCACGCCGCCGAAGGAGATCCTGCATGCGATGCAGGCGCAGATCACCGCCGAGCGGGAGAAGCGCGCGCTCATTGCCGCGTCCGAAGGCAAGCGCCAGGAGCAGATCAACCTGGCGTCAGGCGCGCGCGAAGCCGCGATCCAGAAGTCCGAAGGCGAAAAGCAGGCCGCCATCAACAAGGCGCAGGGCGAGGCGGCAGCCATCCTTGCGGTGGCAGAGGCCAACGCGCAGGCCATCCAGAAAATCGGTCAGGCTATCCGCGTGGACGGCGGCATGGAGGCCGTGAACCTCAAGGTGGCCGAGGAGTACGTCACGGCCTTCGGCAACCTGGCCAAGCAGGGCAATACGTTGATCGTGCCGGGCAACCTGGGCGAGATGAGCAGCATGATTGCCTCTGCCTTGCAGATCGTGAAAGGGCAGAAGGCCGCCTGATTGAAGCGGGGCCGGCGGCTTATTCCTTGCTGCCGCCCTTCATGATGCGCGACTTCTCGCGCTGCCAGTCGCGTTGCTTCTCGGTTTCGCGCTTGTCGAAGAGCTTCTTGCCCTTGCCCAGGCCGATCTCGCATTTCACGCGGCCGCGCGTGTAGTGGAGGTTCAGCGGCACCAGCGTATAGCCGCGCTGTTCGACCTTGCCGATCAGCCTCTTGATCTCGTCGGCCTTGAGCAGCAGCTTGCGCGTGCGCACCGGGTCCGGATTGATGTGGGTGGAGGCGCTCTGCAGCGGGCTGATGTGGGCGCCGATCAGGTACATCTCGGCATCGCGCACCACCACGTAGCCTTCCTTGATCTGCACGCGGCCCGCGCGGATCGCCTTGACTTCCCAGCCTTCCAGCACGATGCCGGCCTCGTATCGCTCTTCGATGAAGTAGTCGAAAAAGGCCTTCTTGTTATCTGCAATGGTCATGCGTGCTGGGTAGGGGTGCGTGAGTGAAAAATCTCGCCGGACGGGGCGGGCCTGGTGGCCCATTCTGCGGCGGGGATGCCGCGGTCGCCTGTGTCGGCTAAAATCCGGATTTTAGCAAACCAGCCCCGGTACCGGTCCATGTCCGCGGCGCGCCAGCTCCGATTGGCGCGATATTGCAGTGCGGTATGGCCGGATACCCGATTTTTCCATTCATGGCAGACGTCCATAAATCCGTGCTGCTCGGCTATTCGGCCGCGCAGATGTACGACCTGGTCACGCGCGTGGAGGACTATCCCAAGTTCCTTCCGTGGTGCGGTGGCGTCGAGGTGTTCGAGCAGACCGAGACCACGCTCGATGCCAAGATCCATATCCAGTTCAAGGGTATCCAGCAGTTCTTCCATACGCGCAATACGCAAGAGCGGCCCACGCGCATCGACATGACGTTTGCCGACGGCCCATTCAAGACGTTCAACGGTTCCTGGCGCTTTACGCCGCTGCGCGAGGATGCCTGCAAGATCGAATTCCACCTGCATTACGAGTTCTCCAGCCTGCTGCTGGAAAAGATTATCGGGCCGGTATTCAGCGTCATCGCGAATACCTTCGTGGATGCCTTCGTCAAGCGTGCCGAGGTGGTTTATGGCGCCAACTGATGCCGCGCCGGGCACGGTGCGCATCTCGGTGTGCTACGCCAGGCCCGATTCGGTTTTCCTGGAGGAAATCGATGTGCCGGAAGGCACCACGATTGCCGCGGCCATCGTCGGCTCGGGGCTGCAGCAGGCCTGCCCCGAGGTGGATCCGTCCACCATGCGCGTCGGTATCTACGGCAAGCTCAAGACAACCGATACCGTGGTGCGGGCTGGGGATCGCCTCGAAATCTATCGGCCCCTGACTGCGGATCCGAAACTGGCCCGGCGCCGGCGCGTGCAGAAGACGCGCGCGAGTGGCACGCGCGAAGGGCAGAAGTGGTTGCGCGGGGGCAGTTGAGGGCGGGGGACGCCAGCGTTGGTGTCCGGTACTGGCCTTAGCCGCAGTCCTTCTCGATATTGGCGTTGGTTTTCACGATCTCGGCCTGGCGTTGTTCGCCGCCGAGAAACTGCACGCCGCCGTCTGCGGTCATCACGCCGGTACGCGCGCCTTGTTGCAGGCCCTGCGCGTAATTGCGCAGCTGGGCGCAACGCGTGGCCCGCTCGTTGGCCTCCGCCTCTTTCTGCGCATCCTTGGCAGCCGCCTCGAGCCGCTCCGCGCGGCGCTTCTGGAACGCTTCCTCGGCCGTTGGTGCGGGTGCCGCGGCGGCCTTTGCAGCGGCCGGCCGGGCCGGAGCAGCTTCGGCAGTGGCGGGTGTGGCCTCGACTGGCTGGTATTCGCCGGAAAGCTTCCCTGGCCCCTTCACGATGCGCGTGACGTCGGGAGACGGGGGAACGTCGCTGTACACCATCCGACCATTGGCGTCGCGCCATTGCCACTGGGCGGATGCCGATGCCGGCACAGAAGCGAGGGCGGCGGCAAACAGCGAAAGCGACAGCGCGGACGAGCGGATCATGGCTGGGTACGGTAGTGTCTGGGCAGATGTTCTGTGGCCGGCGTTGGCTTTCCGGGCCGGCCGGGCATCCTGGATGTGACCCCGGCGACATCAAATGCAAGTCTACGCAGACTTGTCGCTGGCGTGCAAGCGGACAGACCAGGCGACCCCGACCATGAGCAGGACGATGGCGGCGATTTCCAGCGGCCGCGGCCAGCGGTGATCGAACACAAACCCGTATGCCAGCGCGAAAAGCGTCTCGAATACGATCATCTGGCCCGACAGCGTCAGCGGCAGCCGGCGGCTGGCGATGTTCCAGAGGTTGTTGCCAATCAGCGACGCTCCCAGTGCCACGGCGGCGTTGACCATCCAGAACCATTGCCAGTCGCGTCCGGTGCCGGGGGCGCTGAGGGCGTCGCCGGCAAGCAGCCAGCCGCCCAGTGCGAGGATGGCCGAGACCGCCCCGGTCGACAGCCCGTACAGCGCCGACCACTCATTGCCGCTGTAGTGCGGATTGCGCTGCAGGTAGCGCGCGTTGTCTACGGCATACAAGGTCCAGCAGACCAGCGCACCGGCCGCGCAAGCCACGCCCGCGAGCTTTTGCCAGACTGGCCGGATCATGGCGCCGGCCGCGGCGGCATGCGTACTCTGGCCGCCGCCGAACAAGTCGATGTTGATGCACGCAATGCCGGCCGCGACCACCAGCAGCGGCCATATCAGCCGGGACAGCGGCACCGCGCCATGGTCGCGCCGGCCCATGATGGTCACGGAAATCGGCAGGATACCGATGATCAGCGAGGTCGGGCCTACCCCGGCGAGCTGGACGCCGAAGGCCAGCAGTACGTAGTACAGCAGGTTGCCCGTGAAGGCCTGGCGCAGCAATGCCACGCAATCGGCACGCGTAAGCTTGCGTGCGATGCGCTTCATCAGCGGCAGGGCAGCGACCAGCGCGACCAGCCCGTAGGCCAGGTAACGCCCGATGGCGAGCTCCCATGGCGAAAACGCCGGCAGCAGCTTGGGCGCAATGAACACCATGCCCCAGAACGCGCCCGCCAGCAGTCCGCACAGTACGCCGATCCCCATTCCCGCCACGCTTTCGAAGAAAAAAGATTTCGAGCATAGCAGAGGCCGTCGTGCGCGGGCGTTTGCGCCGCGTCAAGATGCGCGCCTTCCTGTATAATTCGGTTTTGCGCCTAGAGGAATTGCTATGCGTCTTGTCCAGAAAGCACTCACGTTCGATGATGTGCTGCTCGTGCCGGCCTATTCGGCCGTCCTGCCCCGGGATGTCTCCCTTCGTACCCGCCTGACCCGTTCGATCGACCTGAACATTCCGCTCGTGTCCGCTGCCATGGATACCGTGACGGAGGCTCGCCTGGCCATTGCCATGGCGCAGGCCGGCGGCATCGGCATCGTTCACAAGAATCTGAAGCCGGCCGACCAGGCCCGCGAGGTCGCTCGCGTCAAGCGCTATGAATCGGGTGTGCTGCGTGATCCAATCACCATTTTCCCCGACATGAAGGTGCGGGAAGTGATCGCGCTGTCGCAGCAGCATGGCATTTCGGGCTTCCCGGTGCTGGAAGGCAAGACCGTCGTCGGCATCATCACCAACCGCGACCTGCGCTTCGAGGAAGAACTGGACGCGCCGGTGCGCGCCAAGATGACCCCGCGCGAAAAGCTGGTGACCGTCAACGAAGGCGCCACGCTGGAAGAAGCCAAGCGCCTGATGAACCGTCACCGCCTGGAGCGCGTTCTGGTGGTCAACCAGGCCTTCGAGCTGCGCGGCCTGATCACCGTGAAGGACATCCAGAAGGCCGTGGACAATCCGCTGGCCAGCAAGGACGACCATGGCCAGCTGCGCGTCGGCGCGGCGGTCGGCGTGGGTCCGGACAATGACGAGCGCGTCGAACTGCTGGTCAAGGCCGGCGTGGACGTGATCGTGGTCGATACCGCCCATGGCCACAGCCAGGGTGTGCTGGACCGCGTGCGCTGGGTCAAGCAGAACTACCCGCAAGTGCAGGTTGTCGGCGGCAACATCGCTACTGGCGACGCCGCGCGTGCGCTGGTCGAGCATGGCGCCGACGGCGTCAAGGTCGGTATCGGCCCGGGCTCGATCTGCACCACGCGTATCGTTGCTGGTGTCGGCGTGCCGCAGATCACCGCCGTGTCGAACGTGGCCGAAGCCCTGAAGGGCACCGGCGTGCCGCTGATCGCCGATGGCGGCGTGCGTTACTCCGGTGACGTGGCCAAGGCGTTGGCAGCCGGCGCCCACACCGTGATGATGGGCGGCATGTTCTCCGGTACCGAGGAAGCGCCGGGCGAGGTGTTCCTGTTCCAGGGCCGTTCGTTCAAGAGCTACCGCGGCATGGGTTCGGTGGGCGCGATGAAGGACGGCGCGGCTGACCGCTACTTCCAGGAAGACAACACCGCCAACGTCGACAAGCTGGTTCCGGAAGGCATCGAAGGCCGTGTGGCCTACAAGGGCTCGGTCATGGCCATCATCCACCAGCTCACTGGTGGCGTGCGGGCTTCGATGGGCTACTGCGGCAGCAAGTCGATCGCCGACTGGCATGAGAACTCGCAGTTCGTGCAGATCACGGCGGCCGGTATGCGCGAGTCGCATGTGCACGACGTGCAGATCACCAAGGAAGCGCCGAACTACCACATCGACTGACCCGCGCGGCGGGCCTGCCGAGCCAGGTGCCAGGCATCCCGGCAGGCAAGCCTGCCGGGCCTGCTGAGGACCGCTCATGAAGGTGCTGCTGCGAGCCGTACTGTTCTTCGACGCCTTGCTAGACCTGATGCTCGGCGTGCTGCTGCTGATGTCGCCGTTCACGACGTTGTATGCGGCCCTGCAACTGCCCCAGCCGCAACCGGCGCTGTTCGGACAGTTGCTGGGTGTCGCGCTGATCGGCTTGTCCTGGCTGCTGTGGCATGCCACCGTCAACGGACAGATGACGGTGACCGTGGCTCGGACCGTTGGCTACGTGAACCTGGCCAGCGCGCTGCTGATCCTCTCCTGGCTGGTGTTCCTGGAACTGCCGCTGGAAGGCGCCGGCAAGGTCTGGGTGCCCATCCTGGTGGCCATGCTTGGCTTTTTCGCGCTGGTGCAGATACCGGCGGCCAAGCGCGTGCGCAACCGCGAGCGGCAGCTGAAGGCAGAGCGCGATCTGCAGCAGGCCACTGAAGCCAATGACCCGCGCCCGCAACCCGGCCCCGCGCGCCGCGCGCAAACATCGCCATTCCCCGACAACCGGCGCGAGCCGGTCATCACGCCGCCGCCCGGCTATGGTCCAGGCACGGAAGTGACAACCGAACCCGAACCGGAAGATACGCCACCCGCCCATCATGCACGACAAAATCCTTATTCTTGATTTCGGCTCGCAGGTCACGCAGCTGATTGCCCGCCGCGTTCGCGAGGCCCACGTCTACTGCGAGATCCATCCGAACGATGTGAGCGACGAATTCGTCCGCGAATTCGCGCCCAAGGGCATCATCCTGTCGGGCAGCCACGCCAGCACCTACGAAGACCACCAGCTGCGCGCGCCGCAGGCGGTGTGGGACCTGGGCGTGCCGGTGCTCGGCATCTGCTACGGCATGCAGACCATGGCCGTGCAGCTCGGTGGCAAGGTCGAGTGGAGCGACCACCGCGAATTTGGCTACGCCGAAGTCCGCGCGCATGGCCACACCGCGCTGCTCAAGGACATCGAGGATTTCACCACGGCCGAAGGCCACGGCATGCTCAAGGTCTGGATGAGCCACGGCGACAAGGTCGGCGAGCTGCCGCCGGGCTTCAAGCTGATGGCCTCCACCCCGAGCTGCCCGATCGCCGGCATGGCCGACGAGGCGCGCGGCTACTACGCCGTCCAGTTCCACCCGGAAGTCACGCACACGTCGAAGGGCCGCGAGATGCTGGAGCGCTTCGTGCTGGGCGTCTGCGGTGCCGGCGCGGACTGGGTGATGAAGGACCACATCGAAGAAGCCGTTGCGCTGATCCGCAAGCAGGTGGGCGACGAGGAGGTGATCCTCGGCCTGTCCGGCGGCGTGGATTCGTCGGTGGCTGCCGCGCTGATCCATCGCGCGATCGGCGACCAGCTTACCTGCGTGTTCGTCGACCACGGCCTGCTGCGCCTGGACGAGGGCAAGATGGTGATGGAGATGTTCGCCGGCCGCCTGCATGCCAAGGTTGTGCATATCGATGCGTCGGAGCAGTTCCTCGGCCACCTGGCCGGCGTGACCGACCCCGAGCAGAAGCGCAAGATCATCGGCCGCGAGTTCGTGGAAGTGTTCCAGGCTGAAGCCAAGAAGCTCACCAATGCGAAGTGGCTGGCCCAGGGCACGATCTACCCGGACGTAGTCGAGTCGGGCGGTACCAAGACCAAGAAGGCCACCACCATCAAGAGCCACCACAACGTCGGTGGCCTGCCTGAAACGCTGGGCCTGAAGCTGCTGGAGCCGCTGCGCGACCTGTTCAAGGACGAAGTCCGTGAACTCGGCGTGGCGCTGGGCCTGCCGCCGGAGATGGTGTACCGCCACCCGTTCCCTGGCCCGGGCCTGGGCGTGCGCATCCTCGGCGAAGTCAAGCGCGACTACGCCGAACTGCTGCGCCGTGCGGATGCGATCTTCATCGAAGAGCTGCGCAAGACCATCGCGACGGAGCAGGACGCCGCTGCGGGCCTGTGCGAGCCGCAGCAGGTGGGCAAGAGCTGGTACGACCTGACCAGCCAGGCCTTTGCGGTGTTCCTGCCGGTCAAGTCCGTGGGCGTGATGGGGGATGGCCGGACCTACGACTATGTGGTCGCGTTGCGTGCGGTGCAGACCACTGACTTCATGACGGCGCACTGGGCGCACTTGCCGTATTCGCTGCTGGGTCGTTGCTCGAACCGGATCATCAACGAAGTCCGGGGTCTGAACCGGGTCGTGTATGACGTGTCGGGCAAGCCGCCTGCGACGATTGAATGGGAGTGACGCGGCGCACGCCAATCGCCATGCCAGGCGATTGAGCGGGCACTGAGCCTGTCATCCGAAGCCCGCGCTGTTGTGCGGGCTTCTTGCTTTCTGGCGATCACGAGATCGGTCTCATGTGGGAATACGCCGACAACGGAACGGGATGTCTCCGGCTGACGACCGCAAACGCGTCGCCTACGCTTCACGGTAGAAGGTGGCTGGCCGCGGGATTCGCTCGTGGTCTTCCCCTGCCAGGGTCCACCTGAGAAGGGGTCGCCAGGATGACCGGTCGGGGGAAGCATGGCAACAAAGCGGCGTGACGTCACGCCACCTTCGCCCTCGGTAGCGCGCAAGCTGCCGGAGCTGTTTGCCGCGCGCCACTGGCAGCCGTTCGACTTCCAGCGCGCGGTATGGGACGCCATCGGACGAGGGCAAAGCGGCTTGCTGCACGCCACCACAGGCACCGGCAAAACCTATGCCGCATGGCTGGGCGCGTTGCTCGCCTTTGCCAGCCCGCCAACCCGCCCCGGAGCGCCGCCAGCTTCGTTGACCGTGCTCTGGCTGACGCCGATGCGCGCGCTTGCGGCGGACACCACCCGGGCGCTGCTTGCACCGCTTGCCGAACTCGGCCTCGACTGGACCGTGGGGCTGCGCACCGGCGACACCAGCAGCAGCGAGCGCGCGGCACAGGCGCGCCGGCTACCGACCGCGCTGGTCACCACACCGGAAAGCCTGTCGCTGCTGCTGACGCGCGCCGATGCGCGCGAGGCGCTCCAAAGCGTGCGGCTGGTCGTGGTCGACGAGTGGCACGAACTGATCGGCAGCAAGCGCGGGGTCCAGGTGCAACTGGCGCTGGCCCGGCTGCACCAGTGGCAGCCGGACCTGTGCGTGTGGGGCCTGTCCGCGACGCTTGGCAACCTGAACCATGCGCGCGATGTGCTGCTGGCCGGTGTCCCGCCGGAACGGCGCGTACTGGTCCACGGCCATACCCCCAAGACTCTGATCATCGACACGCTGCTGCCGGACGCCGCCAGCCGTTTTCCGTGGGCGGGCCACCTTGGCCTGTCGATGCTGCCGCACGTGGTGCACGAACTGGAAGCCAGCAGCACGACACTTGTGTTCCTGAATACGCGATCGCAGGCGGAGCTCTGGTACCAGGCATTGCTGGAGGCTCGACCGGACTGGGCAGGGCAGATTGCGCTGCATCACGGATCGCTGGACCGTGCAGTGCGCGAATGGGTCGAGCAGCATCTCAAGAACGGCGAGTTGCGCGCCGTGGTGTGTACCTCCAGCCTGGACCTCGGCGTGGACTTCCTGCCGGTGGAACGCGTGCTGCAGATCGGCTCGCCCAAGGGCGTGGCGCGGCTGCTGCAGCGCGCCGGGCGATCCGGGCACGCCCCCGGCCGGGCATCGCGCGTGACCGTGGTGCCCACGCACAGCCTGGAGCTCGTGGAGTCGGTCGCCGCGAGAGAGGCCGCGCTGGCCGGGCGGATCGAGGCGCGCGATTCGCCGGACAAGCCGCTCGACGTGCTGGTCCAGCACCTGGTCACGGTGGCACTGGGCGGCGGATTCCGGGCCGACGACCTGCTGGCCGAAGTGCGGACCGCGTGGGCCTACCGCGCGCTGACCGGGGAGGAATGGCAATGGTGCCTCGACTTCGTGCGCAATGGCGGCGGTACGTTGTCTGCCTATCCCGACTATCACCGAGCGATGCCCGACGATGATGGCGTCTGGCGCGTGCCGGACGCCCGGCTGGCGCGCCGGCACCGGATGAGCGTGGGTACGATCGTCAGCGATGCAACGATGCAGGTGCGATACTGGACTCGCGGAGGCAGCGGCGGTGCGTCGCTGGGGACGGTCGAGGAGGGCTTTATTGCCCGCCTGGCGCCCGGCGACTGTTTCCTGTTTGGCGGCCGCCTGCTGGAGCTGGTGCGCACGCAGGAGATGACCGCCTACGTGCGCCGCGCCACCGGCAAGCGGCCGGCCGTGCCGCGCTGGAACGGCGGCAAGATGCCGCTTTCCACGGAACTGGCCGACGCCGTCGTCGCCACACTTGATGCCGTGCGCGCGGGTCAGCTGGATCCCGCCACCACGCCCGAACTGCCGTTGATCGAGCCGCTCGTGGCCTTGCAGATGCGCTGGTCGTCAGTGCCTACACCGGACACGCTGCTGGCGGAGACGCTGCATTCGCGCGAAGGCTGGCACCTGTTTCTCTACCCCTTTGCCGGGCGTTCCGTGCATCTCGGCCTCGGCAGCCTGCTGGCATGGCGGCTGGGGCAGAAAGTGCCGGCTACGTTCTCGGTGGCAGTCAACGACTATGGATTGGAGTTGCTGGCGTCCGCGCCGCTGGATTGGGGGCAATGGCTGCCGCAGGTGCTGGCCGAAGAGCGCCATCGCGATCTGGCCGCCGACGTGATGGGCAGCCTGAACGCCGGCGAGCTGTCGCTGCGCCGCTTCCGCGAGATCGCTCGCGTGGCGGGGCTGGTGTTCCAGGGTTATCCCGGCGCGGCCAAGAGCGCGCGGCAGTTGCAGGCCTCGTCGAGCCTGTTCTATGAAGTCTTTCGCAAGCACGACCCCGGTAATCTCCTGCTAGGGCAGGCCGAACGCGAGGTGCTGATGCAGGAGCTGGATGCGCACCGCCTGACCACCACGCTGGCGCGGCTGGCATCAATGCGGCTGGACTTGCGCGTGCTGGAGCGGCCGTCGCCGCTGGCGTTCCCGCTGATCGTGGAATTCCTGCGCGAAAAACTGAGCACGGAGAAGCTTGCGGACCGCATCGCCCGCATGCTCGCTGACTTGGAGCGCGCGGCAGGTCCGGCGCCCGACTATACGGGGCCGATGCATGACATGCCGCCGGGCGTCGATGCGGCACGCGTGGCAGAGCAAGCGCGCTTCGGCATGTCCGACCACGCAGGACCGGCAGGCCCGCGCAAGCCTCGGCGGACGCGCAAGCCGTCCCGGCCACTACCGCTGCTATGACCGGCATGAGCGATATCCACCTGGTTGCGTCGGGAGCCCATGCCGTGCGTGTGGCCGGCGAGACGCTGTGGTTGCTGCCAGAGCATGCGGTGTGGTGGCCGGCAGGCAGCATGCTGCTCGTGGCGGATGTCCACATCGGCAAGGGCGCGGCCTTCCGTGCATTGGGCCAGCCGGTGCCGAGCGGGACCACTGCCGATAACCTGGCGCGGCTACATGCGCTGGCGCGGCGCTATCCGGCCAGAGAACTGGTGTTTCTCGGAGACTTTCTGCACGCCCGCGCCGCGCGCACGGGCGCGGTGCTGATGGCGCTGCGCGACTGGCGGCGCTGCCTGCCGGCGCATCTGCGCTGCACGCTGGTACGCGGCAACCACGACGCTCACGCCGGGGATCCGCCGCCCGACCTGGAGATCGCAGTCGTCACCGAGCCGCTTTCGGCCGGGCCATTCGCTTTGTGCCACATGCCGGGGACTTCGCCTCAAGGCTTCGTGCTGGCGGGCCATCTGCACCCGGCCTGCGTGTTGCGCGGCACCGGCGGCGATGTCTTGCGGCTGCCGTGTTTTGTGTTCGGCGCAGAAGGGGCAATCCTGCCTGCGTTTGGCGCATTCACAGGACACGCCACCATCCGGGCGCAACCGGGGGAGCATTGCTACGTGGTTGGCGACGGCCGGGTGTGGCCCGTGCCAGTCAGGTAAGGCAAGGGCGCAACTCAGGCCCCGCCCAGCAGATCCTGCTCATCGAGCAGCGCGTAGGCAATCTCGGGCGTCATCTCCATCGCCCGGCGTATCGCCGCGGGAATCGCCTGCTTCGTCTTCCGGCATAGTCCCGGCTTATCTTCGAGCTGGATGTTGATCCCCCGCAGCGTGCGCACGCCATTCGCGCTCGGCGTGATGGTCAGGACGATGCCAAGTTGTGCCTGCAAGCGGCCGCCCAGATGCCGCAGGTCGGCGAGGCTCGTCACGCTTTCCAGCCGCGCCACCAGCCGTTTTTCCTCCTCGCGGGTCAGGCGCAGGACGCTGAGGTCGGCGTTCGGATCGGCCAGCAGTTCTTCCCTGCGGCAAGTGCAGGCGCCGGGCGGGCATTCCGTGCGGATCGGGAAGGGCGCGTTCATCGGGGGGGCGGCCGGACAGGCCCCATGCGGGGACGGTAGCTGGATATCTTAAAGCACGACGCGGTGGGCCGGCGCATGGACCGCCTGCAAGAGGCGCGGATTCGATTTATGCTGCCGCTGGCGACGCAGCACAGCCGAATACCCAGAACCAGGTATGACCATGCCAGGAGACCATATGGCCCTCTCGATGTATGAAGTATCGATTCCCGCGTTTATCCGCGCCCTGAACAACCTGTCGGCCATATTGGAAAAAGGCGCGGCGCATGCGCAGGCGCAGGGCATGGATCCGGCCGACCTGATCCAGACGCGCCTGATCGCCGACATGGATGCACTGGCGACGCAGGTGCAGCGCGCCAGCGATGCCGCGAAGGGCTGCGCGGCGCGGCTGGCGGGGATCGACGTGCCGTCCTTCGCCGATACCGAGGCGACGTTTCCAGAACTGCAGGAACGCATCGCGAAGACCGTGGCCTTCCTGAAGTCGGTCCGTCCCGAGCAGCTCGAAGGCAGCGAAGCAAGAAGCATCGAACTGAAGCTCAGGCAGGGTGCCGTCACCTTCGATGGCAAGAACTACCTGCTGGGCTTCGCCCTGCCTAACTTCTACTTCCACATCACCACCGCCTATGACATCCTGCGCCACAAGGGCGTGCAGATCGGCAAGATGGATTACCTCGGCGCACGCTGAGCCGCCGGCCTTGCCGAGTGGGGCAAGGGGCCGGGGTTCAGTGCATCGCGGCGCCGGCAGGCAGAGGGCCGCGTGCGTCGAATCCGGCGGCGCGGTCCAGCCGGCCGCTCAGTTCGGTCAGACCAAGCGCCACCAGCACGACGAGCGCACCGATCCATGGCGTATGCATCAGGCCCAGGTGCGTGACGATCAGGCCACCGGCCCAGGCCGCCCCGGCAATGCCAAGGTTGAAAGCCGCGATATTCAGCCCGGAGGCCACGTCGACGGCATGCGGCGTATGGCGCTCTGCCTGCTTGACTACGTAGACCTGCAGGCCGGGCACATTGCCGAAGGCAACGGCACCCCAGGCCAGCACGGTGGCGACGACCAGCCACCGGTGCGGTGCGGTGAACGTCAGCACGAACAGCACCACGGCGAGCAGCAAGAAGACCAGCCGCAGGGCAGGGATGGGGCCATGGCGATCGGCCAGGCGACCGCCCCAGATATTGCCCACCGCCACGGATACGCCGTACACGAGCATCACCAGCCCGACGGCGCTGGCGCTGAAGCCCGACACATCCTGCAGGATCGACGCCAGGAAGGTGAACGGAATGAACGAGCCGCCATAGCCGATCGCGGTCTTGGCGTACACCAGCAACAAGCGCGGCTCAGCCAGCACGCGGGCCTGCTGCAGCAGCGAGGCAGGCGGCGAATGCGGGATCGACGACGGCACGAACAGCAGGCTGCCGACAAAGGCGACCATGCCGAGTCCCGAGACCGCCAGGAATGTCTCGCGCCAGCCAAAATGCTGGCCGATGAACGTGCCCAGCGGGACGCCCGTCACCAGTGCGACGGTCAGGCCGGTGAACATGATGGCAATGGCACTGGCCGCCTTGTCCTTCGGCACCAGGCCGGTAGCGATGGTCGAGCCGATCGAGAAGAACACACCGTGGGCCAGGCCGGTCAGGATGCGCGCCACGACCAGCGATTCATAGCTCGGCGCCTTCCAGGCAAGCAGGTTGCCAAGCGTAAAAAGCGCCATTAGCGACAGCAACAGCGCCTTGCGCGGCAGCCGGCCGGTCAGTGCGGTAAGCACCGGAGCGCCGACCGCCACCCCAAGGGCATACAGGCTGACCAGCATGCCGGCCGATGGCACGCTGATGTGCAGGTCGGTGGCGATGGTCGGGATCAGCCCGACGATCACGAATTCCGTCGTGCCGATGGCGAACGCGCTGAGGGTCAGCGCTAACAGGGCAATGGGCATGGTCTGCCTCCAGGAGAAAGTGGGATGGCGGCAGTGTGCCTGTCTTACCTTTGCGGATTAAGGTGGTGATCGACAGAAGATATTTGAAATGAACGCAAGAATGGTTCGTAAGCCCTGCTGAGGCTGCCCGGTATTGAGGTGGGGGTGAGGTGACGGTGGCGGCCCCTCGCCCGGCGTGCGGTGCGGTCGCCATCTCAGCGATAACCCTGACTCGTCTGGTATACTTCCATGTTGTCTGGCCGCTGCCGGATACAGCCTGCGAGAGGCCATGCGGAGCCCCGCCCCGATGCACTGCCGGAGGCACCGCCTTGCCTCAAGCCATCTCTGATCCGGAGTCCTGGCCTCGCTCTCCCGACCCATGAAAGACCGGCCGCCATTGGTCGCCATTGGCCGCTGAAACCATTGCGTTCCTGACCGGAACGCGCCGCAAAGCATGACTTACGCCGTCAAGGAAATCTTCTATACGCTGCAGGGCGAAGGCGCCAACGCCGGCCGTGCCGCGGTGTTCTGCCGCTTTGCCGGCTGCAACCTGTGGAGCGGGCGCGAAGAGGACCGGGCCACGGCGGTTTGCCAGTTCTGCGACACGGATTTCGTCGGTACCGACGGCACGCGCGGCGGCAAGTACCGCACGGCTGAGGAACTCGCCGCCACGGTTGCTTCCGAATGGCCGCAAGGCGCCGGCGGCAAGCCGCTGGTGGTGTGCACGGGCGGCGAGCCGCTGCTGCAGCTCGATGGTCCGCTGATCGACGCGCTGCACGCGCAGGGCTTCGAGATCGCGATCGAAACCAACGGCACGATCGAGGTGCCGTCGGGAATCGACTGGGTTTGCGTGAGCCCCAAGATGGGCTCCGAACTCGTGGTCAGGAAGGGCGACGAGCTGAAGGTGGTGATGCCGCAGGCCGGGCAGGACTTCGCCGCATACGAGCAGCTGGATTTCCGGTATTTCCTGGTGCAGGCCATGGACGGCCCGCTGGCCCGCGAAAATACCGCCGCCGCCGTGGCGTTCTGCCAGCGACACCCGCGCTGGCGCCTGTCGCTGCAGACCCACAAGCTGCTGGGCATCCGCTGATTCAGGTGGATGCCTGTCCCGTGGCCGCAGCGTGGGCCACAATAGAGCCCGCGGACTCCGGCACGAAGTCCACCCAATGCAGGCCGCCTTGCAAGCGCCCGTACCCATGAGCAAACAAGTTTCCATTACCCGCCGGCTCGAATTCGATTCCGGCCACCGCATCCCGAACCACTGCGGCCAGTGCCGCAACATCCATGGCCACCGCTATCGCCTCGACCTGACGCTGTCGGGCGAGGTGCTGCATCGCGAGGGCGCGTCGGATGACGGCATGATCCTCGATTTCGGCGATATCAAGTCGCTGGCCCAGGACCACCTGGTGTCCAAATGGGACCATGCGTTCCTGATTTATCGGGGCGACACTGCGCTGCTGAACTTCCTGCAGTCGATGGAAGGGCACAAGACCGTGGTGCTGGACGCCATCCCGACGGTCGAGAACCTGGCGCAGATCGCCTTCGACATGCTGGCCCCGGTGTTCAAGGACTGCTTCGGCCACCATTTGCAACTGACCCGCCTGGTCCTGTTCGAAACGCCCAACTGCTGGGCCGAAGTCACCGCCACGGCGGAGCTGCCGGCACAGGACTGAGTCGCTCATGACGGAAACCCGCACGGCGGAGGACATCGCTCGCGACGAGCGCTACATGCGCGCCGCCATGGACGAGGCGCGCCTGGCCGAAGCCGCGGGCGAGGTGCCGGTCGGCGCGGTGGTGGTGTGGAACGATGCCATCATCGCGCGCGGGCACAACCTGCCGATCACGTCGATGGATCCGTCGGCCCATGCCGAGATGCAGGCGCTGCGCGCGGCCGCGCAGGTGCTGGGCAACTACCGCATGCCCGAGTGCGAGCTGTACGTGACGCTGGAACCGTGTGCGATGTGCAGCGGCGCCATCCTCCATGCGCGCCTGCGCCATGTGGTGTTCGGCGCGACGGACCCGAAGACGGGTGCGGCCGGCAGCGTGGTGAACCTGTTCGAGCAGGCCCAGCTCAACCACCAGACCACCATGACGAGCGGCGTGCTGGCCGCCGAATGCGGGCAGATGCTGAAGGACTTCTTCGGCGCCCGGCGCCGCGCGCAGAAGGCCGCGCAACTCGCTGCACGAACCCTGTCCGATCCCGAACAACCCTGATCAAGCCCAACCCGTATGAGCACACCGAGCATCCAGCCGCATACCGAAGTCCGTCTGATCGCATCGTCCGGGTATCCGCACGATGTCGCCATCGCGGCACGCGGCTGTGCCTGGCTCAAGGCGCACGGGTACCACACGACTAACCCCGATGTGCTGGCGCGGCGCTACCTGCGCTTTGGCGGCACCGATGCCGAACGGCTCGCGGACCTGCATGCGATCGGCACCGGTACGCCGCACGAGCTGACGCTGGCCGTGCGTGGCGGCTACGGGATCGCGCGGCTGCTGGAGCGGCTCGATTTCGCGCGGATCGCCGAACAGGCGCGCGCCAGCGGCACGCCCATCGTCGGCCACAGCGATTTCACGGCGTTCCAGCTGGCCTATCTGGCAGCAACCGGCGCCGTGACCTTTGCCGGGCCGATGCTGCTGGCGGATTTCGGCGCGGACATGGTCGACCCGTTCATGTGGGAGCACTTCGAAGGCATCCTGCGCGATCCGGCCTACACGGTGACGGTGCTGGCCCCGCAGGACGGCGGGCAGCCGTTCTCGGGCACGGTGGCGGGCACGCTGTGGGGCGGCAACCTGGCCATGCTGTGCAGCCTGCTGGGGACGCGCTTCATGCCAAAGGTGGAAGGCGGCATCCTGTTCCTGGAAGACATCAACGAGCCACCGTATCGCGTGGAACGCATGCTGGTGCAGTTGCACCAGGCCGGCGTGCTCGGTGCGCAGCGCGCCATCGTCCTTGGTGATTTCTCCAACTACCGCGTGACGGACTACGACAACGGCTACGACATGGACGCCGTCGTGGCCTATCTGCGCGACGAGTTGAAGGTGCCGGTGGTGACCGGCCTGCCTTTCGGCCACTGCGCGCGCAAGCTGACGCTGCCGGTTGGCGCGCAGGCGCAGCTCAGCGCAAGTGCGGAAGGGTTCACGCTGAGCGTGTCGGGTTATCCGGTGCTGCCGACGCTGGCCTGACGACGGTTCGATCCACCCCATCCGGTCGCCGGGAAGGCGTGCGGATGGTAAAATAAGCGGTTATTCCCCCCGATTTCCAAATTCCTGCCGGGTTCTCCCATGAACCGGGGCGCATTCGACTCCGCCCCGTTCGGCAAGCCTGGCGCAATGGCGCCATACCCCGTTTCCAGACAAGGTTCCAGACGTGCTTTCTACCGCAAACATCACCATGCAGTTCGGCCCCAAGCCGTTGTTCGAGAATATCTCGGTCAAATTCGGCGAGGGCAACCGCTACGGCCTGATCGGCGCGAACGGTTGCGGCAAGTCCACCTTCATGAAGATCCTCGGTGGCGACCTGGAGCCGTCGTCGGGCAACGTCATGCTGGAGCCGGGCATTCGCCTGGGCAAGCTGCGCCAGGACCAGTTCGCCTATGAAGACATGCGCGTGCTGGACGTCGTGATGATGGGCCACACCGAGATGTGGGCCGCCGCGCAGGAGCGCGACGCCATCTACGCCAACCCGGAAGCGACCGACGAAGACTACATGAAGGCCGCCGAGCTGGAGGCCAAGTATGCCGAGTACGACGGCTACACCGCCGAGGCCCGTGCCGGTGAACTGCTGCTGGGCGTAGGCATTCCCACCACCCAGCACCAGGGCCCGATGAGCGACGTCGCGCCGGGCTGGAAGCTGCGCGTGCTGCTGGCGCAGGCACTGTTCTCGAATCCGGACGTGCTGCTGCTCGACGAGCCGACCAACAACCTGGACATCAATACGATCCGCTGGCTGGAAACCGTGCTCAACGAGCGCAACTCCACCATGATCATCATCTCGCACGATCGCCACTTCCTGAACTCCGTGTGCACGCACATGGCCGACATGGACTACGGCACGCTCAAGGTCTACCCGGGCAACTACGACGACTACATGGAAGCGTCGATGCAGGCCCGCGAGCGCCAGATGGCCGCCAACGCGCGCGCCAAGGAGCGCATCAGCGAACTGCAGGACTTCGTGCGCCGCTTCTCGGCCAACAAGTCCAAGGCCCGCCAGGCGACTTCGCGCGCCAAGCAGATCGAGAAGATCAAGGTCGAGGACATCAAGCCGTCGTCGCGCCAGAACCCGTTCATCCGCTTCGAGTTCGAGAAGAAGCTGCACAACCTGGCGGTCGAGGTGGAAGGCATCACCAAGACCTACGACCGCAAGATCATCAACAACCTGTCGCTGGCGATCCAGGCCGGCGAGCGCGTGGCGATCATCGGCGAGAACGGCGCGGGCAAAACCACGCTGCTGCGCAGCCTGCTGAACGGTGCGGTGCAGACCGGCGTGCAGCGCGGTGTCGAGGTCGATCGCGGCCTGGTCAAGTGGGCCGAGAACGCCAACGTCGGCTACATGCCGCAGGATACCTACGAGGAATTCCCGACCGACCGCGACGTGATGGACTGGATGAGCCAGTGGACGCAGGCCGGCGACGACGAAACCTCGCTGCGCGGCACGCTGGGCCGCCTGCTGTTCTCGGCGGACGACATCAAGAAGAACGTCAAGGTGCTGTCCGGTGGCGAAAAGGGCCGCATGATCTGGGGCAAGCTGATGCTGGGGCGGCACAACGTGCTGGCGCTGGACGAGCCGACCAACCACATGGACATGGAGTCGATCGAGTCGATGCAGATCGCGCTGGACAAGTTCCAGGGCACGCTGATCTTCGTCTCGCACGACCGCGAGTTCGTGAGCGGCCTGGCCACACGCGTGATCGAAGTGCGTACCGATGGCACGCTGACGGATTACCTCGGCACGTATGACGAGTACCTGCAGTCGCAGGGTATCGACGGCTAAGGACGGCTAAAGACGGCTAAGCGCCTGAACCCGTGTCAACGCAAAGGCCGCCTCCGGGCGGCCTTTGTGCTTCTTGTTCGCTGTTTGCGACGGCGCGAGTTCAGCTGCCTTCGTCCATCCCCATCATCCTGACGATCTCGTCGAGCTGCCCGGTGATGGCTTGCGCGGTGATCTCGCCCTTGGCCTTGAGCAGTGCGCCGTTCAGCGGGTCACGCAGGGCGATCAACGCCGGGAGATCAGTGGCTTTTTCGACCTTGACCTGCATGACGTAACCGCGCAGACCAAGGTGCTGGCTGATGACATCCGTGTAGAAGTGGTACAGGCGCTGGTAGGCCCGGATATCCGCCTCGGAGTGGGGCGCCGTAGCCGGCGCCTGGGTGGGCTCCTGCGCTTCGACGCGGCGCATGGCATACATCGAGAAGAGATTGCTGTCCTCGCTGGCGGGTGCGGCCTTCACCGGGGCGGGCCGCTGCTGCGGGGCGGCTTCCGGCACGGTCTCGACCAGGGTCATTTGCACCAGCTGTTTGAGCGACTCCGACCCTATGCCCATGCCGTCAAGCTGCGACAGCAGTTCCTGCTCGCGCCGTTCGCCATTGACGATCAGCAGCAGGGCGCGCAGCTTGTGATCCAGCTTGCGCGCGCGCGTCTTGATCTCGTCAAGGCCGGCTTCGGTCTTGCGGTAAATCGGGTTAACCACGTCTCGCTCCCTGTTATGTATCCGCCGCGCTGGCGAGATCCCAGGGGCGCGGCCGATTATCGCCATCTGTTGCCTCGCGGATGGCGCAGCCTGAAAAACCGCTTGCTCCAATCCGCTCTACAATGTGGTGCACCATAAAAGTAACAAAATAATTGCAACCGCTGATTGACCAAACTGACAACTGTGGCCATGCAACAACGAGACAAACTCTTTATCAACGGCAAATGGGTCAGCCCGCACGGCACGGGGCTGATCGATGTCATCCATTCCACCACCGAAGCGGTCATGGGGCGTATCCCCGAGGGGAGCGCACGCGACGCGGAAGACGCGATCCAGGCTGCCCGGGCCGCGTTTGATGGCTGGGCCAGCACGCCGCCGGCGGTGCGCGCCGACTATATCCGCAAGATCGCCGAGGGCCTCAAGGCGCGGACCGAGGAACTGGCCCAGCTGATTGCGGGCGAGGTCGGCATGCCGATCAAGCTGGCACGCGCGATCCAGGTCGGCGGACCGGTCTACAACTGGGGCCAGGCCGCGAAGCTGGTGGAAAGCTTCGATTTCGAGGAAGAGGTCGGCAATTCGCTGGTCGTGCGGGAGCCGGTCGGCGTGGTGGCGGCGATCACGCCGTGGAACTACCCGCTCAACCAGATCACGCTGAAGGTGGCGCCCGCGCTCGCCGCCGGCTGCACGGTGGTGCTCAAGCCGTCGGAAGTGGCGCCGCTCAATGCCTTCGTGCTGGCCGAGGTGATCGAAGCGGCCGGCCTGCCGCCGGGCGTGTTTAACCTGGTGACCGGCTATGGCCCGGTGGTCGGCGAGGTCCTGGCCAGCCATCCCGAGGTCGACATGGTGTCGTTCACGGGCTCGACCCGGGCCGGCAAGCGCGTGTCGGAACTGGCGTCGCAGACCGTCAAGCGCGTGGCGCTGGAACTGGGCGGCAAGTCCGCCTCGGTGGTGCTGGACGATGCGGACCTGCCCGCGGCGGTGAAGGGCACCATCAATGCGTGCTTCCTGAATTCCGGCCAGACCTGCTCGGCGCATACGCGCATGCTGGTGCCGCGCGGCCGCTATGACGAAGTGAAGGCGCTGGCCGCGAAGGTGGTCGAAGGCTTTACGGTGGGTGACCCGCTGCAGGAAACCACCCGGCTCGGGCCGCTGATTTCCGCGGTGCAGAAGGACCGCGTGACAGGTTATATCCGCCGAGGGCTGGAAGAGGGTGCCGAACTGGTCGCGGGCGGCCCCGACGCGCCGGCGGGCCTGGAGAAGGGCTTCTTTGTCAAGCCGACCGTGCTGGGCAATGTGGAGCCGCGCGCCACGGTGGCGCAGGAGGAGATCTTCGGGCCGGTCCTGTCGATCATCTGCTACGACACCGAGGAAGACGCGGTGCGTATCGCCAACGACAGCGTCTATGGGCTGGGTGGCGGCGTCTGGGCCGGTGACGAAGCGCGTGCGATCCGCGTGGCGCGACGCATCCGTACCGGCCAGGTGGACATCAACGGCGGCCCGTTCAATATGCAGGCGCCGTTCGGCGGCTACAAGCAGTCTGGCAACGGGCGCGAGGCCGGCAAGTACGGACTCGAGGAATTCCTCGAGTACAAGGCCCTGCAACTCAAGAAGCCGGCCTGATAGCCGATAGCCCGTCCGGGTATCCGGATCCAAGGCCCCGCATGGCAGCATGCGGGGCTTCTTGTTTGTGCGCGTTGGTGGCGATAATTGCAGTCAAACAAAAATTCTCACGGGGAGATGTCCGATGCGCTGGTTCCGATGGCTGGCCTGGCTGGTAGCGGTGCTGTTGCTGGTTTCCGCTGCGGCGCTGGCGGGCGGCTATATCTGGTATCGGCAGGCGTCGCAGCCGCAGTCCGCGGGCACGCTGGCGCTGCCCGGGCTGCACGGACGCGTCACCATCGTGCGCGATCGCAACGCCGTGCCGCATATCCAGGCCGCTTCGCGGCTGGATGCGTATTACGCGCTGGGCTTCGTGCATGCGCAGGACCGCCTATGGCAGATGCAGATGAACAAGCGCATCGTCGCGGGCCGGCTCGCCGAGATCCTCGGGCCCAAGGCGCTTGATACCGACCGCTTCCTTCGCACGCTGGGCGTGCGCCGCAATGCCGAGGCAATCTTCGCGCAGCTCGAACCGGACTCGCGTGCCGCATTGCAGGCTTATGCGGCCGGCGTGAACGCCTATATCGACCAGCGCAAGGAACCGCTGCCGCCCGAGTTCGTGATTCTGCGGACGCATCCGGAGCACTGGGAGCCCGCCGACACGCTGGGCTGGCAGACCATGATGGCATGGGACCTGGGCGGAAACTGGACGCAGGAAACCCTGCGCATGGCGCTGTCGCAGGTATTGCCGACCGCGCGCATCAGCGAACTGCTGGCACCGTATCCGGGCGAGCGGCCGGTCCGCACGCTTGACTACGGCAACCTTTACCGCCACCTGGCCCCGCTGGCCTCGGCACTGGCCCGCGTCGGCGACATGGCGCCGCCGGGCTACGTGGAAGGAATGGGATCGAACAACTGGGTGGTGTCCGGCGCGCATACGCGGTCGGGCAAGCCCATGCTGGCGAACGACCCGCACCTCGGCCTGCAGGCGCCGGCGCTCTGGTACCTGGCGCGGCTGCAGGCGCCGGGGCTGGACGTGGCCGGCGCTACGCTGCCTGGGTCGCCGCTGGTCGTGCTGGGCCATAACGCGCGCATTGCCTGGGGTTTCACCAATACCGCGCCGGACGTCCAGGACCTGTTCCTCGAACGCCTGCAGCCGGGCAGCACCGAGAAATACCAGACGCCGGATGGCTGGGCGTCGTTCGTGACGCGTGCCGAGACCATCCATGTCAAGGGCGCGGCCGATGTCACCCTGACGGTGCGCGAAACCCGTCACGGCCCCGTCATTTCCGATGTGGCCGAACCCGTCGCCAATGCCGCGGCCCCGCTGGGCGCGCGTTACGTCGTGGCGTTCCAGTGGGCGGCGCTGCGTCCTGACGATCTCACTTTCCAGGCCGGGCTGAAGATGAACCTGGCCACCGACTGGGCGAGTTTCACGCAAGCGCTGCGCGACTTCCACTCGCCGCAGCAGAACATGGTTTATGCCGATGTGGATGGCAATATCGGCTTCATCGCGCCGGGACGGGTTCCGCTGCGCCGCGCCGACAACGATCTCAAGGGTTTGGCGCCTGCACCCGGCTGGGACGCGCGCTATGACTGGAACGGATTTATTCCGTTCGAGCACCTGCCGCGTGCCTACAATCCGCCCAACGGCATCATCGTGACGGCGAACCAGCGCATCGTCGGGCCCGACTATCCGTACTTCATCACGAGCGAATGGACCGTGCCATATCGCTACCAGCGCATCCGCGCACTGCTCGATGGCGTGCCGCGCCATACGTTCGAGTCGTTCGGGGCCATCCAGAAGGACGTGGTCTCGCTGGCCATGCGCGATGTCCTGCCGCTGCTGCTGGCATCGCCCGTGGCGAATGACGCCACCCGGCCAGGGCGCGAGCGTGAGCTGTTCGACGCGTTACGCAACTGGGATGGCACCATGGATGCCGCGGCGCCGGAGCCGCTGATCGTCACTGCCTGGCTGCGCGAGCTGTCGCGACGGCTGTTCGAGGACAAGGTTGGCGAGGCGCTGTTCCAGCGCATGTGGGAGCAGCGCAACGTGCAGCAGCCGATGCTGAACATCCTGCGCAATGCCGCCGGCCCCGGCTCGCTCGGCAGCTTCTGGTGCGACAAGTCCGGGACGACCGAGCACGAGACCTGCGCCGATGCCGTCGCGGATGCGTGGACACTCGCGCTCGCCGACCTGTCGCGGCGCTATGGCGACAACCCCGGCAAATGGCGCTGGGGCAATGCGCATGCGGCGCGCTCCGAACACAAGCCGTTCGGCAAGCAGCCGTACCTGTCGGGGTTGTTCAACCTGCGCGTGCCGACCGGAGGCGACACCTACACGGTCAATGTCGGGCGCAACAACCCGCGCGACGAGCAGGCGCCGTTCGAGAGCACGCACGCCGCCAGCCTGCGCGCGCTCTATGACCTGGCCGACCTGGATGCCTCGCATTTCATGGATTCGACCGGGCAGTCGGGCAACCCTGTGTCGCCGAACTACCGCGACTGGACCGGCAAATGGGCGGCGGTGGAGTACATCACGCTGGCGCGGCGGCGTGAACCGGCGCGCGAACCGTTCGACACGCTGGTGCTGGAGCCCGCCACGGCAAAGGAAGGGGGCAGTCGCGGCAAATAGCCGCGTTCCGGACGTCATTGACCGAATGGCAGTACTATTTCGGGCCATCCCATCGGCAGGAGCCGTGCATGGCAACGTCCACCCCTTCGCGTACCACTCACATCATCCAGCACGTCGCCTTTGAACACGGCGGCGTGATTGCCGAAGCGCTGCGCGCGCGCGGCCACACCATGCAGGTGTTCCAGGCGGGCGTGGATGATCTCCAGCCCATTGCGGACCATCCGGCCGACCTGCTGCTGGTGCTCGGCGGACCGATCGGGGTCTATGAGACCGAGGCGTATCCGTGGCTGGAACAGGAAATCGCGCTCATTCGCGCGCGCATTGCCGCCAAGGGGAAGGTGATCGGGGTTTGCCTCGGGGCGCAACTGATTGCGCGGGCCTGCGGTGCGCGCGTGTACCCGGGAACGCGCGAAATCGGCTGGGCGCCAATCGTGCCGACCGCCACTGGTCGTGCCTCGGCATTGGCCGAACTGGCCACGGCCAACTGGGAGGTCTTGCACTGGCACGGCGACACGTTCGATCTGCCCGCGGGGGCAGAACTGCTGGCGTCGACCGCCGCTGTTCCCAACCAGGCGTACGCGATCGGCAAGCAAGTCCTGGCGCTGCAGTTCCATCCAGAAGTGCTGCCGCGCGATATCGAGGCCTGGCTGATCGGCCACACGGTTGAACTGGGCAAGGCTGGCATCGACCCGCGCACCATCCGCGCGCGTACCGCGGAGATCGGCGAGAGAGTCGCGGCGGCGGGCCGCCGTATGTTCGCGCGCTGGCTCGACGAGGCCGGCCTGTGAACCGCACGAATCCGCCCGCGCTGCGTGGCGTCCCGGTCGATGCGGTCCTGATCGGCCAGGTTCGCCCTTTCGGTCCGAAGGGCGTGCCGAGCGGCATCGACAAGCGGGCGATCGCGGATGCCGTGCGGGTGACAGCGCTTGGGCTGTCGGGCGATGGCCAGGGCGATCCGAAGCACCATGGCGGTCCGGAAAAGGCGCTGCATCACTACGCCCACGACCATTACGCGGCCTGGCGGGCCGAGCTTGCGGACCTCTCCGCGCAGGCCGGCACGGTCTTGTCCGCGCCGGGGGCCTTTGGCGAGAACTTGAGCACCACCGGACTCACCGAAGCGGACATCTGCATCGGCGACCGCTTCCGCCTTGGCACCGCACTGGTCGAGGTGTCGCAGGCGCGCCAGCCATGCTGGAAGCTGAACCATCGCTTCGGACACGCGGGCATGTCGCGTGCGGTGCAGCAGAGCCTGCGCACGGGCTGGTACTACCGCGTGCTGGAAGAGGGCGAACTGCGCGTGGGCGACGGACTGCTGTTGGTCAGCCGTTCGTATCCGGACTGGAGCCTGGCCCGCCTGCTGCGCGTGCTTTATGTGGATCGCCTGGACTATGCGGCGTTAGCCGAGATGGCCGAGTTGCCGCCGCTGGCCGAGAGCTGGCGCAAGCTGGCCCGCCAGCGGCTGGCGAAGCACGAGGTCGAGGACATGGATAAGCGCCTGGGCAGCGGCTGAAACGGGAAGCGGCCGGCTGCGCTCAACCCTGGCGGAAGCGCCGGGCCGTGCCCTCGCGCGTGATGCGTTCCCAGACCGCCTGCTTTTCCTCATCGCTCAGGAATACCCAGTTGCTGACTTCCGAGGCGGTGCGTCCGCAACCCTGGCAGATTTCGTCGAACAGCGTCGAGCAGATGCCGATGCAGGGGCTGTCAGGGCGGTCAGCCAGTCCGGTGGCGTCGGAGGACTGGACGGCGGACAGGACGGAGTCTGAGGGGGAAGACGACATGCAGGCGTGGAAAGGGCTGGCAGTCGGGCATTATAAACGGGCTGCCGCGGCGTCCCGGGGTTCCATGCGCGGACAGATTTGAGGCGAGTGCCGCCGGCAGGGCATGGAATCATTCCGATTACCTCGGAGGTCGTTGAGCCGCTGCATCATGCCGCGTACGCTGCATTGGGTTGACCATCGATCCCAAGGAGCCACAGATGCGCGAAGCCATCGCCCCAGCCGTTTCCGTTCCCGCCGTGACGCACCCCCGCATGCGGCAGATGGTGGAGGAGGTCCTGATGGGCTCTCCGGTCGCGCGTGCGCTCGGCGTGCAGCTCGATGTGCTGAAGCCGGAGCATGTGGAGCTGGTGTTGCCGTACAGGCAGGAGAACGTCACCCTGGGCAACACGGTCCATGGGGGCGTGATCGCCACGCTGATCGATATCGCGGGCGCCGTCGCCGCGGCCTCCGGTGCCGATCCGGAGCAGGTGAAGGGCGGGGCGACGGGTTCGCTCACCATCCAGTACCTGGCCCCGGCAAACGGAGCAAGCCTGCGCGCCGTCGCGAGCGTGGTGCGGCGCGGCCGCCGGCAGGTGATCAGCGATGTCGAGGTGTACGCCGAAGAGTCCGATGCCGGCATCCTTGTGGCCAAGGCGCTGATGAGCAGCACGATGTTCGGGTAACGGTCGCACGACCCTCCCGACCCTTTACCCCTGACCCTTTACCCAGCTTCGCTCGCTGGGCAATTCCTACATCATGCCGACCTTCGGGCCGCCTGATTTCCACCATGCGTGTGCCGTGGGCGGGACCCAACCGTCGGCGCCGGCCTTGCCGCGGCGCGGGTTTCGCCTCGCGCTACCGCGGCGCGCGCCGCCGGGCACCAATCCTGCTAGTTGCCGCAGATGGACAGCGCATGGACGTCGGGGAACCGGTTCCGATTGCTTGAGAATGGGGAGGAGTTCTTCCCGAGCCTGATCGCGGCCATCGATGCCGCGCGCAGCAGCGTGCTGCTGGAAACGTTCATCCTGGCCGACGACGAGGTCGGCAAGCCGCTTGCCGACTCACTGATCGCGGCCGCGCACCGGGGCGTGCAAGTAGCGCTGACCGTCGATGGTTTCGGCACGGCCGAGCTCTCTGCCGACTATATGGCGCGACTGGCCGAGGCAGGCGTTGCGGTGCGCATGTTCTCGCCGGGCCACCACCTGCTGGGCAAGCGGACCAATCTGTTTCGGCGGCTGCATCGCAAGCTGGTGGCGATCGATGCGTCCATCGCCTTTGTCGCGGGGATGAACCTGTGCGTCGATCACCTGGTCCAGGCCAGCCCCAGCGCCAAGCAGGACTATGCCGTGGAGGTGCAAGGGCCGGCCGCGCAGGTGATCCACGCGTTCATGCTGGAGGCCATTGGCGCGGCTGCCACCGGGCCTTACGCCATGCACCGGTGGCGGCGTCCGGCTACGCCTGGCAACACAGCGCTCGAACCCCCGCAGCCCGGGGCCGCGTTGCTCGTGACGCGCGACAACCACGAGCACCGCAACGACATTGAGCGGCATTACCTGATTGCGATCCGCGCGGCACGGCGCGAGATCATCATTGCCAACGCCTATTTCCTGCCGGGCTATCGGCTGCTGCAGGCGATCTGCGCCGCGGCGCAGCGCGGCGTCGATGTGCGGCTGATCCTCCAGGGCCGGCCGGACATGCTGTGGGTCAAGCGCGCCGTCGACATGCTGTATGCGCGCTTGCGCGAATCGGGTGTGCGGATATTCGAATTCTGCGAGCGGCCGAACCATAGCAAGGTGGCCGTGGTGGACGATGACTGGGCCACCGTCGGGTCCAGCAATCTCGATCCCTTGAGCCTGTCGCTGAACCTCGAAGCCAATCTCGTGATCCGCGATAAGGCGTTCGTGGCCTTGCTCAAGGATAACCTGCGCGACCTGATGTCCCGTAGTTGCACCGAGATCTCCGCGGCCGAGGGCCGGCCGGAGGCGTGGTGGCATGGCATCGTCACGCCGGTGATCTTCCACTTCCTGCGCAAGTTTCCCGCGTGGGCGGGATGGCTGCCGGCCCATACGCCGCAGCTGGTGTCGCCGGAGGCACCGGAGCCCGCCATCGATGCGCCGGCAGGGATGGACGTGGACAACGCTCAACGGGACGGTCCATGAAGGCCACGGTCCGCCTCCGCCAGACTCTGCGGCGCGGCAGGCCCTGGCCGATCATCCGGCGTGTGGCAGCCATCGCCTTCGTGGCGCTCGTCGTGTACCTGATCTATCACAGCCTGAGAGGCGTCGACTGGGCGCAGGTATGGCAGGCCCTGACGCGCTACAACGTCGCCACGCTGTTGCCCGTGATGGGCCTGGCCTGCGTCAGCTTTGCCCTGCATGCCTCGTTCGACGTCCTCGGGCGCCAATACACCGGACACCACCTGTCCACGCCGCGCGTCATGCTGATCGCGTTTATCGCCTATATCTTCAATCTCAACGTGGGGGCGGTGGTGGGCGGGCTGGGCATGCGGTTGCGGCTCTATTCGCGCGCCAACGTCAGCGGGTCGCAAGTGGCCGGCGTCTACACCATTGCCATTATCACCAACTGGACCGGCTACATGCTGCTGGCCGGCGGCGTGCTCGCCATCGTGCCGCCCGTATTGCCGGTCGAGTGGGGTGTCACGCCATGGATGCTGCGCGCCATCGGCTTGCTGATGCTGACCTGCGGGCTGCTCTACTGGCTGGCCTGCGCGAAGGCCCGCACACGCAGCATACGGTTCGGGAAGCGCGTGTTCCGGCTGCCCGGATTCCGTTTTGCCTTGCTGCAGACAGCGTTGTCCGTCACGAACTGGATCGTGCTCGCCAGCATCCTGAATTTTCTGCTGCCCAAAGAAGTGACCCTGTGGCAGTCGCTCACCGCCTTGCTGGTCGGCGCGGTCGCCGGCGCGATTGCCCATATCCCGGCCGGTATCGGCGTCCTGGAAAGCGTGTTCGTGCTGCTGCTGCGTCCGGTTGCCCCCGAGCATGTCGTGGTCGCGGCCCTGATCGTTTACCGGGCGCTTTACTACCTGCTGCCGATGGTGATCGCGTCGGCGATGTACGCGTGGATGGAACTGCGCGGTACGCCCGCGACGGGGCAGGCCGACCGTGCCTGAAGCGTCAGCGGGACATCCACGCCCGCGGGCGCCACATACTCCGTCATGCGCCGCCGCGACAGATCCATATGGGCGCGCGGAACCGTTTCCGGACGGCTGGGCCGGATAAAGCTCTACTTCGTGGGTCCGGTCATCGCCGTCCTGTGCGCGCATGACCAGTACACCGAAATCAAGACGATCCGGATCGACGTGCGGGCCCCGGCACGGTAACGTACGACCCTTCATGCATTTATCGATGGCTTCACCCAAATGGCATTCATGCAAAGAAAACAGGCAACGCTGATCGGACTCGTGGCCGTGCTGCTCTGGAGTTCGATCGTCGGCCTGATCCGTGGCGTCAGCCAAAGCTTCGGCGCCACGGGCGGTGCAGCCCTGATCTACACGGTCGCCGCCGTGCTGCTCTGGTTCTCGGTGGGGCCGGTGCGGCTAGGCGCGCTGCCGCGCAGCTATCGGCTCTGGGGCAGCCTGTTGTTCGTCTCGTATGAACTGTGCCTGTCGCTGTCGATCGGCTATGCCAACACCGGGAGGCAGGCCATCGAGGTCGGCATGGTCAATTACCTCTGGCCCACGTTCACGATGCTGGCTGCGATCCTGTTCAACCGGCAGCGGGCAAACTGGCTGATCGTGCCCGGCTTCCTGGTGGCCATCCTGGGCATCGCGTCGGTGCTCGGCGGTGATCAGGGACTTGATCCGCAGAGCATGGCTGGCAATGTGCGGGACAACCCCTTGAGCTACGGCCTGGCGTTTGCCGGCGCGGTGATCTGGGCGGGCTACTGCACGGTGACGGCGCGCATTGCGCAGGGCAAGAACGGCGTCACGCTGTTCTTCATCCTGACGGCACTCGCGCTGTGGGCGAAGTACCTGTTCACCGGCGGCGAGGTCATGAGCTTTAGCGTCACTGGCCTGATCTACCTGGCGTTGGCGGCGAGTGCGATGGGGTTTGGCTATGCCGCGTGGAATGTCGGCATCCTGCATGGCAACGTGACGGTCCTGGCCGGCGCGTCGTATTTCATCCCGGTGCTTTCGGCTGCCCTGGCCGCTGCGCTGCTGCATGCGCCGCTTTCCCTCGCATTCTGGAAAGGGGCGGCGATGGTTTGCGCGGGCTCCGTCCTGTGCTGGCTGGCGACGCGTGGGCGAGGCGAGCGAGCGTCCGTGTCGTCGGGTTCAGGTCAGACGACATAGCAACTTCACCCGGGGCTACGTATCCCAGGGGAATCATCCAAATGAGAATGAGAGAGACAAGTGCGCACAGTGGCTGTGCAGGCTGCCCTGCGCGCGAGTTGCTCGTCGGCGTTAAAGACGGTGCCGCCTACTTCGCCTTAGCGCGCAGCGCGCGTATGGTCGCCGGTGCGCCGTTCAGGAACATGTCGACTTTCTGCCGGACCACGGCTTCCATGTCGGTCGGCACCTTGAGCCCGTAAATCCACTTGCGCACGCCGATATAGAAGATCGCGGCGTGCAGGCCCCAGATCATCTCGATCTCGGCTTCGGTCTCGGCCGCGTCACGGGGGGCGGGAATGCCGAACTCTGCCCTGACCTCGGCCAGCACTGGAACGAAAACCTTGCTGCGCAGCTTGCCGAGGTACTTCTTGTTGATGCCTTCGTGCGTGAGCCCGGCGAAGATGAACAGTCGGATCCATTCTTCGCGGAGGATGACGGACGAGTAGTCGAGGTAGAACGCGTAGAGCCGTTCCGTCAGCGGCAGGGAGCGGTCGGTGATCTGCTGGTCCCAGTCCGGACGCCACTGGAACACCTCGTTGTAGACGCGTTCGATCAGTGCATCCTTGCTCTCGAAATAGCGGTACAGCAGCGGCTGCGTGACGCCGATCTGCCGTGCCAGCTCGCGCGTGCTGCCGCCGAAGCCGTTGCGCGTGAAGTGCTCGATGGCCTTTTCGACAATCTGTTGCTCGCGTTCCTCCGGCAACAGCCGACGGGTGCCCTTGGCAACGGCGTCTTCCATGTCGGGTTCGTGGCCTGTCTCCATGACGTTCTCTTTCGCCATTGCGATGCGGGTGATGGCGGATTGTACCAATCGCGCGATCCACGAGAAGACGGGCGGGCGCGGTTGTCCGCGTCCGCCCGTCGGCCTGGGGACGTGCGGCGCTAGCTCGCCGACTTGCTTCCCATGCCGAGTTCGCAGTCCACGCGCTGGTTCTGATAGGCGGCCCGTTCCCAGGCGCCGCGCGCCGAGCGGTCAGTGACCGAGAATACATAGATCCCGGCAAAGGCCGCCAGCATCGAGAACAGCGCGGGGTACTCGTACGGATAGACCGGCGAGGCATGGCCCAGCACCTGCACCCAGACGGTGGGACTGAGGATGGTCAGCACGACTGCAGTCACAAGCCCCATCATGCCGCCGAGAACGGCGCCGCGCGTGGTCAGGCCGCGCCAGTAGATCGACAGCAGCAGGACAGGGAAATTGGAGCTGGCGGCGATCGAGAAGGTGAGGCTGACGATGAACGCAATGGTCTGCTTTTCGAACAGGATCCCGAGCAGGATCGACAATACGCCCAGCACCAGCGTGGTAATGCGCGAAACCCGCATCTCGTCCTTGTCCGAGGCCTGTCCCTTGCGGATCACCGTCGCATATAGATCATGCGAAATGGCCGAGGACCCCGCCAGTGTCAGCCCCGCCACGACCGCGAGAATGGTCGAGAACGAGACGGCGCAGATAAAGCCGAGGAAAACATTGCCGCCGACCGCATGCGCCAGGTGCACGGCCACCATGTTGACGCCGCCAATCACCGCGCCCGCGCCGTTGTGATAGAGCGGGTCCGGTGCCACCAGCGCGATCGTGCCGAAGCCGATCACGATGATCATGGCGTAGCCCGCGCCGACGATGCCGGTTGCATAGAGCACGCTCTTGCGCGCGGCCTTGACGTCCGCGACGGTGAAGAAGCGCATCAGGATGTGCGGCAGGCCCGCGGTGCCGAAGATCAGCGCCATGCCCAGCGACACGGCCGAAACCGGATCGGAAACCAGGCCGCCGGGGCGCATGATCGCGTCATGCTTGCCGTGGGCCGTGATGGCGTGCTCGAACAAGGTGTCCAGGCTGAAGCCGAAACGACTCAGCACCATGAAGGCCATGAACGCGCACCCGGCCAGCAGCATGACCGCCTTGATGATCTGGATCCACGTCGTGGCCAGCATGCCGCCGAAGAACACGTAGACCACCATCAGAACGCCGACCAGCACGACCGCCGATGTGTAGTTGAACCCGAACAGCAGTTCGACCAGCTTGCCGGCGCCCACCATCTGCGAGACCAGGTAGAGCAGCACGATCACGATCGAGCTCGATGCCGAGAAGCCGCGGATCGGACGCTGCCTGAGGCGATAGGACAGCACGTCGGCGAGCGTGTAGCGGCCGAGGTTGCGCAGCGGTTCGGCGATCAGGAACAGGATGATCGGCCAGCTTGCCAGGAAGCCGATCGAGTAGATCAGGCCATCGTAGCCGCTGGTGAAGACCAGTGCCGAGATGCCCAGCAGCGAGGCGGCCGACATGTAGTCACCCGCAATGGCCCAGCCATTCTGCATGGCCGTGATCTTGCCGCCGGCGGCGTAGTGATCGGCCACGCTGTGGTTGCGCCTGGCAGCCCAGCGCGTGATGGCAAGCGTCGCCGCGACGAACGCCACGAACATGCCGATCGCGATCAGGTTCAACCCCTGGCCGACGGGCGGCGTGGCGGCCCAGGCCGGGGTGGTCGCCGCCAGTGCGGCAACCGTGGTCAGCAGGCGCTTCATGATGGTTCTCCGTTGCGGATGTCCGCGATCATCCTGTCGTAGACGGTGTTGCTCCGATGCACGTAGATGGCGACGAGCGCGAAGGTGAACGCGAACATGCCGAAGCCGATCGGGATGCCGATGCTCATCGGCCGGCCCGCCACCAGCGGCTGGGCGAGCAGGTCCGGCCGGAAGGCCAGGGTCAGGATGAAGCCGAAATAGACCAGCAGCATGGCGGCGGTAAGCGACCATGAGAAGCGCCGTCGCACGCGGTGCAGGCGCTCGAAGGCCGGCTCGCCCAGCATCGGATGCGGCACGACGGGCGTGTCGGATATGGCAAGGCCGAGGCCAGACGGGCAGGGGGCAGCTTGGGGCATGGTGTTGTCTCCCAGTGGTTGTCGTTCAGGATTCAGAAGCGCCGCGACACAGCGGTTTCGCGCATGACGGCCTCGGGCGTGCGATAGCGTTCGGCCATTTCACGGTCCTGTGCGCTGCGGAGTTGTGCCTGCATATACGCGCCAAGATGCCGCGCATGCTCGACGACGGCCTGGCCGACCGGCACGCGTTCGGCGCTGTAACGTTCCAGCGCGGCTTCGACCGGCGCGTGGCCGGCCAGCGCGCGGACCAGCGCCATGGCATCGCCGGCCGCCTTGGTGACGCCCATGCCGCAATGCGGACGCGCGACAAAGGCGGCATCGCCAAGCAGCGCGATCCGGCCGAAGGCCATGCGCGGCACGGTCAGGTCGTAGATCGGCTGGAACAGCGGCTGCGGCGTCCTGGCGACGACTTCGGCAAACGGGGGCGCGAGCAGGTCGCTGGCGGCGCTTTCCATGTCGGCCAGCACATCGGGCCGGATCAGGCCCGGCGGGATGCCATGGGCCCACACTTTTCCCGTGGCGTCCGTCAGCAAGTCCGGCAACTGATCGTCCTCCCGGGTCGCGCGGTACCAGACGAAGTTGTAGCGGCGTTGACCCGGTTCGGTGCTGTTGCCTTCGCCCGCCACCGGGTAGCCCAGGATCTGCTCGTGCGGCGGCAGGCAGAAGGCAAACTTTCCGAAGATGGCGGCATGGGTGTCGGCAGAAAGCCGCACCTCATCCACCAGGCCGCGCCAGGCAATATAGCCCGCGTACTCCAGGCCCACCGATGGCAGCAGGCGTTCGCGCACGGCGGAACGGAAGCCGTCCGCGGCGATGACGATATCGGCGTGGTGTGTCGACCCGTCCTGCAGCGTGACCACGGCGTGGTCGGCAAGCGAATCCACGGCGGTCACCATGGCACCCGTGCGGTAGACGCCGGAGAAGGCCTTGGCCAGTACGTCGTACATCTTTCCCCATGCCGTGAGCGTCTGCGGCAGCTCGCGTTCGGACACGGCGGCGCCGTCGCGCGAGAGCGTCACGCGGGTCTCGACGCGAACGCCGATGCTGTCATCGATTACCACGCCGGCGGCGGCGAGCGCCTCGAACAGCTCGGGGTGGGTGACGATGCCGGCGCCACGGCCCGTCAGCGCCTCGGGCGTTCGCTCGAAGATCTCGACGTCCCAGCCATCGCGCGAGAGCATGTTGGCGGCAAACAGCCCGCCGAGCGAGCCGCCGACGACGATGGCCCTGGGTTTCCGGTTCGGTGCGGGGTTCATGCCATGGCTCCGTTTGTGGATTGCGCCGCATGCGGCAGTTCCAGGCCGGCGACTTCGCTGGCCGGATAGTTCAGTTCGATGGTCACGCCCGACGGGTCTTCCAGGAAGACCTGGTGCAAGCCGAGGCTTGGGACGGTGCGGTCGCGCCAGGCAATCCCGGCGGCGCGCAGGGTCGCCCACATCTCGCGCACGCCGGTGGCCAGGAAGGCGATGTGGTCCAGCGTGCCGGTGCCCGACGCAGGCTGGGCCTTGTCGCCGAGATAGGCAGACAGCCCCGAGGGATCATCAGGGTCCACGCCAATGATGTGCACGGTGCCGTAGTCGCGTTCGTCGTCGCCCATGTAGAGCCACGCGCCAGGAAAGTCGAACGGTGGGCGATATCCGCGACGGAAACCCAGGATGCGTTCGTAGAACGCGCAGGACCGCTCCAGGTCGGTGGTGCGGATCGAGAAATGTGCCAGCCTTGTCAGTGCCATCGCTGCCTCCTTAATTGATCAATCGATCAGTGATCGTGTGATAAATAATAGGGCGAAAGGCCCAATCGGCCAAGGGCGGGGAAGGTGGTATTAACCCTGATCCGCGCGATGCGATGAAGGGTGACGGCGTCGCTGCAAACGCGTCCGGCAGCGTGCCGTCGGCGGCACAAGGCATCTGCGCTCGGCAATAATGGCAGCCACTGCATGAACGCTGAGGCAAACGATGGACAAGCTGCTGGCTTTGAAGATGTTCGTGGAGACCGTGGATGCCAAGGGCTTTTCCGCCGCCGCGCGCCGCCTGAACCTGGCGACATCGTCGGTCACGCGCGCGCTGGACGGCCTGGAGGATTCGCTTGGCGCGGTCCTGCTGAACCGCTCGACGCGCCTCATATCGGTCACCGAAGCCGGCGCCGCTTACTATCAGCGCGCCCGCAGCATCCTGGATGCCGTCGAGGAGGCCGACGCGCTGGTCGCTGACCGGGGCGACGTGCCGGTCGGGCAACTGCGCGTGTCGCTGCCCGTCGCGTTCGGACGCCAATGCATCGCGCCCTATCTTGGCGGCTGGCTGGCGAAGTATCCGCAGGTCGAACTCGACGTGACGCTGACCGATGACATCGTCGACCTGCTGGGCGAACGGATCGACCTGTCCGTGAGGCTGGGGAGTCCGGCATCCTATGACAACGTGGTGGCACGCGAGATCGGCGTGTTTCGCCGCCGCGTGGTGGCCAGCCCCGCCTATCTGGAAAGCCACGGCATGCCAGCCGAACCGGTCGACCTGGTAAACCATCGCTGCAACCGTTTCAGCTACGGGTCGCGGGATCAGGTCTGGAACTTCCGGCAGGGCGAGACCGAGACCCGGGTGCCCGTCAGGGGCCATTTCCGCAGCAACAACATCGATGTCCTGCGCGATGTGGCGCTTGCGGGCGGTGGCATCGGCCTGCTGCCCGACTGGCTGGTCGATGACGACATCGACAACCAGCGGCTGACGGTGCTGTTTGACGCATGGTCGGTCAATCCGGACCTGGCGAGTTCGGCGATCTCCGCGCTGTATCTGCCGAACCAGCGCGGCTCGCGGCGGATCGGCGCATTCCTTGAATTCCTGGCCGAGCTGCCCGGGCCGACGCGCCGCCGGACCTGACTGCGCGCGCCGCGCGATGGTTCAGGCGGTCGGCGGCCTGCCTTCGAATGCGTCTTCCAGCAATTGCCGGATGCCGTCACGCTCGAGCGGCCGCGGATTCGGATACTGGTTGCGCAGCGCGAGATCGCACGCGTGCTCCAGATCCCCTGCGGAGAGCCCCAGTTCGCGCAGCGAGGTGGGCGCACCCAGCTTCGCCGCCAGCTCGAACACGGCGCGCGGGCCGCTGCCTTCCCCGGCGCCGAGCGCTTGTGCAAGCGTGGCCATTGCCTGCGGCGCGGCCGGGGCGTTGTAGGCCAGCGCATGGGGCAGCACCACCGTGTGAACTTCGGCGTGGGGCAGGTTGAACGTCCCGCCCAGCGTGTGGCAAAGCTTGTGGTGCAGCCCTGCCGTCACGCTGCCGAGCACGGCGCCGCACAGCCAGGCGCCATAGAGCGCATCGCTGCGTGCGTTGCGCAGGGCCTCGCCGGTGCGGTCTGCCGGCGCCGCGCCGATGACGGGCAAGGCGCGGCCAAAGGCGGCGATGCCTTCGCGCGCCATCCACTGGCTTACGGGGTTGCGGTCCGCGGCATAGAGCCCTTCGGCCGCATGGGCGATGGCGTTCATGCCGCTGGTCACGCTGACCGGGACGGGCAGCGCCATCGTCAGGTCCGGATCGTAGAGGATCGTCCGCGGCACCACGCGCGCGTCGCGCCCCGTGCGTTTCAGGCCGGCATCGGTGAGCCCGTAGATCGGCGTCATCTCCGAACCGGCGTAGGTCGTCGGCACCGCGATGATCGGCAGGCCGGACTCCAGCGCGACGGCCTTGGCCAGCCCGATGGTCGAGCCGCCGCCGATCGCCAGCGTACAGTCGGCGCCTTGCTGCGCGGCTTGCTGGCAGGCAAGGCGGGCCTGCGCGATCGGCACATGCATCACGGCACCATCGAAGATGCCGGCACTGCGTGCGCCGAGCGCGGCGGCCGCGCGTTCGGCCAGCCCGCGCTGGCCCCGCGTGCACAGCACAAGGACACGGCGTGCGCCCAGCGTCTCGGCCTCTTCGTCAAGCCGTGCCAGGCTGCCGGAGCCAAAGACGATGCGTTGCGGGTAAGTCTGGTAGGCAAACGGAAGCATGGCTGGATATCGGTCAGGGTGCACGGACGTCAGTCGGCTGCGATGTGGCGGGCTTTGATCAACCGCCCCCAGCGCGCCGACTCTTCCTGGATCAGCTTGTTGGTCTGTTGCGCGTCGCCGGCCACCACTTCGAAGCCGCCGTCCGTGAGTTGCTTTGCGATCGCCGGGTCGCGCAGCGTCGCAGTCATGGCCGTGCCGAGCTTGCCCAGCACTGCCGGCGGAACCTTTGCCGGCGCGATCATCGCGACCCACGAATACGCCTCGAAGCCCTTGTACGACTCGGAGACGGCCGGCACCGCGGGCAGCCTGGCGTCGCGCTGGCGCGACGTCACGGCCAGCGCGCGCAGCTTGCCGGCCTGCACGTAGGGAAGGACCAGCGGCAGGCTGGCAATCATCGAATCGACATGGCCGCCGAGCAGGTCATTGATGGCCGGGCCACCGCCCTTGTATGGCGTATGGATGCCCGTGGTGCCGGCCGCTTCATGGAACGCTTCGGCCACCAGCTGGTTCGAGCTGCCGCTGCCGACGGAGGCATACGCCACCGTGTTCGGCACGCGTGCCGCGGCCACGTAGTCCTGCACGGTCTTGTACGGCGAGGCTGCCGGGACCACCAGCACCATCGGCGCGCGCACGAGGTAGGAAACGCCGGTCAGGTCGCGATGCGATGCATACGGCAGCCTGGGGTAGATGTGCGGCTCGGTGGCAAAGCTGTCGAACACCATGCCAACGGTGTAGCCGTCCGCCGCGCTGCGCGCGATCTGCCCGGTGCCGATCGTGCCGCCGGCACCGGCACGGTTGTCGATCACCACGGTCTGGGCCAGTCGCGTTCGCAGGCCTTCCTGGATCTGGCGCGCGACCTTGTCGACCGTGCCGCCGGCTGCGTAGGGGACGATGATCGTGACCGGCTTCGCAGGCCAGGTGTCCGCGCTTGCCAGCCCTGGCGCCAGCGCGCCAGCAAGCGTCAGCATCAGCACGGTTGTTTTCCGGCTGCGTTCGCGCACAGCGTGGATGAGGGAGTCGAGAGCCTTGGTCATCGTGAAACTTGTCTCCATGGATGGCACCGTCCGATCGGTTCGTGTCCGTTCTGCCGGTCGCGGGCGCCTTCTTCTTTGCATTTCATGCAAAAAGGCTTGCGACGCGGTCTGTCGTATCGATACTATGGGCAAGCCATGCCAACGGGAAGCCTTCGCTCCCGCGCAATGCTTTTGCGGGAAACGCACAGATGGACTTTATCCGCTTTGCCGAGAACCTGGCCACCTTCGTCGATGTGGCGCGCGCCGGCAGCTTTTCCGCCGTGGCCCGGCGCCGGGGGCAAGTGGCCTCGTCGGTGTCTAGACAGGTCGATACCCTGGAGCGCGAAATGGGCGTGGCGTTGTTCACGCGTTCTACGCGCGCCCTGGTGCGCACCGACGCCGGGGACCTGCTGTTCGACCGCGCCACGCGCATCCTGCAGGAGCTGGCCGAAACCCGCGACGCCGTGACCGCGTTGGAGCAGGGTGTCAGCGGCAGGCTTCGCGTTGCCTGCCTGCCGGCGTTCGCGCGGCGCCATGTGGTGCCGCACCTGGGCACCCTCTATGCGCAATATCCGGAACTCACCGTAGAGCTGGAGCTGACCGACCGTGTCGTGGACCCGGTGCTGGAGCGCTTCGACCTGGTCATCCGCGTGGGGCAGCAGGCCGACAGCAAGCTGATCGCCCGTAGCGTTGCCAGCCAGCGCTACATCGTCTGCGCGGCGCCGGCTTATCTTCAGGCCCACGGGCGCCCGGTGCATGCACAGGAGCTGGCGCATCACCGGCTGATCGACCGCGGCCACAGCACCAGCATGCGCGGCTGGCGCGAACTGCTGACGCCCGCCCATGCCGCCAGCTCGGCCTTCGCGCTGGAGTGTGATGACTGCGACGCGCGCCGGCTGTCGGTACTGCAAGGTCTTGGCATTGCCCTGATGCCCGACTGGTCCGTCGGCGAAGACATTGGCGCCGGCCGCCTGGTGGAGTTGCTGCTGGACGGTCTGCTGCCTCAAGCGCAAGGCGGGATCTACCTGGTGCGCGCCGCGCCGCGTGCGTCGGCCAAGCTCAGGGCATTTTCCGCGCACTTGCTCGACAGCATCGGCTCCCCGCCCGGCTGGCAGGTCGCGATGACGCGTGCCGGAGGACCTGCCGGGCGGGATGCTGCCTGAGCGGGTCGGCCTCCGGTTGAAACGATACAAGACTGGGCTTTCTCAGCGCCGTGCTGCGAGGGCAAGCGCTACCAGCGAGACGAGCCCCAGCCCGCTGCCGGCAACCACGATGCCGGTCCAGCCGAACTGCGTGTAAAGCGTGCTGGCCAGTGCCGAGCCGATCGCGCCGCCGGCAAAGATGGCGGTCATGTACAGCGCATTCAGGCGTCCACGGCTGGCGGCATCGAGCGCATAGATGGCACGCTGACCCAGCACCATGTTCATCTGCACGGCAAAATCGAGCACGATGCCGGTCAGTGCCAGCCAGTACACGCCGCCCGCGCCGCCGGCCATCCCTGGAATAAAGCTGAGCGCTGCCGCGATCATCGCCGCGTAGGACGCAATGCGGGTGTGGCCCGCGTCGGCGAGGCGCCCGGCCACCGGTGCTGCGATGGCACCCAGTGCGCCGACCAGGGCAAAAATGCCGATCTGCGATTGCGACAGCCCGTAGCGGCCCGCCAGCTCCAGCGGCGCGGCGGTCCAGAACAGGCTGAATGCCGCGAACAGCAGGCCCTGGTACAGCGAACGCTGGCGCAACACGGGGTAGCGCGCCAGCAGGTGCCACAGCGACGAGATCAGGCTTGCGTACGTGGCGCGATGCTGGGGCGTGCGGCGCGGCAGTGTCGTGGCGATGATCGCGACCGTTGCCAGTGTCATCGCGGCGGCGACATAGAAGACGGCGCGCCAGCCGAGATACTGTGCCAGCAGGCTCGACAGCGGACGCGACAGCAGGATGCCGGAAAGCAGGCCGCCCATGATCGTGCCGACAGTGCGGCCGCGCAGCGCTTCGGGCGCCAGGTGCGCAGCCAGCGGAATCAGGATCTGGACGCTGACCGAACTCAGGCCCAGCAGTAGCGATACCAGCAGGAACACGCCCGGCTGCGAAGCCGTGGCCGCCCCCACCAGGCTGGCCGTCGCCGCCACGCCGCTGAGGGTCAGCAGGCGCCGGTTCTCATGCAGGTCGGCCAGCGGCACCAGGAAGAACAGGCCGATGGCGTAGCCGATCTGGGTCAGCGACACGATCACGCTGGCGCTCCGGGCGGACAGGCCCACCGCCGGGGCAATCATCTCGATGATCGGCTGGGCGTAATACAGGTTGGCGACCAGCACGCCGGCGCACAGCGAAAACAGCGCGACCAGCGCGCCGGACATCGGGGCGGCCGCATGGGGGAGGGCGTTCACGCCCGGGGAATTTGCGGAGTTCATGGCTTCGGAATCGGTTCAGTTGCGACGTTCGAAGCTTAGGAGGCGGCTGGCGTGAGTTGAATCACATCGGAAAGCAAGTCAGCGTTGCGCCGCGCGCAACGCCAGCCACGCTGGCATGGCGCCGAATGGGATCCGATCGATGTAAGGCGGGCGGCGTAGGGCCACGCACGAGAGCGCTTCCCGACTCTATTAACGCAATTAACCGACAGGCGAGAAGCCCAAAACGAAAAACGCGCCGGATTCTCCGGCGCGCTATCTGCTACCAGCCCTGAGGCGCTGGCAGCCCGCTACAACCCCAGGGGGCCATGGCCCCCGGGTTTCAGTACTTCCACATGATCTGCTGCAGTACCTTGCTGTCGTTGGTCTTGGTCAGCGCCAGGGCAGTCAGGATGCGCGCCTTCTGCGGCAGTTGGTCGTCCGTGACGACCCAGTCGTACTTGTCGTCCGGCTGCTCGGCATTGCGGACCACGACGCCGCTGCCGGTGCGCGACGCGCGCACGATCTGCACGCCCTTGGCGCGCGCGGCCTTCAGCGGCTCGACCATGTAGTCGCCGACGCTGCCGTTGCCGGTGGCGGCATAGACGATGGCCTTGGCGCCATTCTTCACCGCGGCATCGATGCTGGCCGGGTTCACGTTGCCATAGGCATAGACCACGGCCACTTCAGGCAGCTTGTCGATCTTGTCGATGTCGAACTCGGTCTGCGTGGTGTGCGGACGGGCAGGCAGGCGGTAGAACAGCGTGCGGCCTTCCACCACATAGCCGAGCGGACCAAACGGCGAGCGGAAGGTCTCGGCCTTGAAGGTGTTGGACTTGGTCACATCGCGGCCGGTGTGGATCTCGTCGTTCAGCACGGCCAGCGTGCCTTTGCCACGGGATGCCGGGTTGGAAGCCACCACCACGGCGTCGTACAGGTTCAGCGCGCCATCGGCGCCCAGCGCCGTACCGGGGCGCATCGAGCCAACCACCACCACGGGCTTGTCGCTCTTGAGCGTCAGGTTCAGGAAGTAGGCCGTTTCCTCGATGGTGTCGGTGCCGTGGGTGATGACGATGCCATCCACGTCAGGCTGCTTGAGCAGTTCCGAAACACGCTTGCCGAGCTTCAGCAGGCGCTCGTTGTTGAAGCTCTCCGAACCGATCTGGAAAATCTGCTCGCCCTTGACGTTGGCGACCTTCGAGATCTCCGGCACCGAGGCGATGATCTTGTCGACCGGCACCACCGCGGATTGATAGGCCGCCGTGTTGGTAGCCGATGCACCGGCGCCAGCGATGGTGCCCCCCGTGCCAATGATGACGATATTGGCCTTGCGGGCCTCTGCCTGGGTCCCCGGAGCGGCCGATGGCTGTGCAGCCGGAGCAAGCTGGGCGTGGGCGGTACCGGTGATCAGGCTGGCGGCAAGCAGGGCGGCGGCGAGCGTCGTAGTGCGAGCAAAGCGTTTCATGATTCTCCTCGTGGCGGAGCGGCATGGCGTGCCTTTTGGGCAGGACGCCGCCGTCCATATCTGGTCAGTGACTGCCGGGCAGGGCCTGGGTTTCAGGACCGCTGTCGACAGCGGCTGCCACTATAAGGGAGGAGAAATTCTGGCGGGAAGGGGCGATACCCGGGTTATGCCGATTCGGCATGACGCCGGTATCTTGATAACTCAACTCACATAAAAGGCGCGTGGGTCATGCGGCAGCGTCCAGGGCGGACGCGCCTGATATCAGGCAGGCCGCGTGGCGGCCTGCGCCGGGAACGGGTCCCGGCACACGTCAGAACGCGTCGCCCGGCACGCGTACCCAGCCTTCCATCAGCACGCGGGCGCTGCGGCTCATGATGGCCTTGGTGACGGTCCAGTCGCCGTTGGACTGGCTGGCTTCGGCGCCCACGCGCAGCGTGCCCGACGGATGGCCGAAGCGGACCGCATTGCGTTCGCCACCGCCAGCGGCCAGGTTCACCAGCGTGCCCGGAATGGCCGCCGCGGTACCGATGGCCACGGCTGCCGTGCCCATCATGGCATGGTGCAGCTTGCCCATCGACAGCGCGCGCACCAGCAGGTCCACGTCGCCGGCGCCGACCGGCTTGCCGCTGGACGCGACATAGTCCTTCGGCTTGGCGACGAAGGCGACCTTGGGCGTGTGCTGGCGCTTGGCCGCTTCGTCGACGTTCTTGATCAGGCCCATGCGCACGGCACCGTAGGCGCGGATGGTCTCGAACATCGCCAGCGCCTTCGGGTCGCCGTTGATGGCGTCCTGCAGTTCGGTGCCGGTGTAGCCGATGGCTTCCGCATTGACGAAGATCGTCGGGATGCCGGCATTGATCATGGTTGCCTTGAACGTGCCGACGCCGGGCACTTCGAGGTCGTCGACCAGGTTGCCGGTCGGGAACATTGCGCCGCCGCCATCGCCTTCTTCGTCGGCGGCCGGGTCCATGAATTCGAGCTGCACTTCGGCGGCAGGGAAGGTGACGCCATCGAGTTCGAAGTCGCCGGTTTCCTGCACTGCACCGTTGGTGATGGGCACGTGGGCGATGATGGTCTTGCCGATGTTCGCCTGCCAGATGCGCACGACAGCCGTGCCGTTCTGCGGCACGCGCGATGCATCGACAAGGCCGCCGCTGATCGCGAACGGGCCGACCGCGGCCGACAGGTTGCCGCAGTTGCCGCTCCAGTCGACAAAGGGCTGGTCGATCGAGACCTGGCCGAACAGGTAGTCGACGTCGTGGTCCGGACGGCTGCTCTTTGACACGATCACGGTCTTGCTGGTGCTCGACGTGGCGGCGCCCATGCCGTCGATCTGCTTGCCGTACGGATCCGGGCTGCCGATCACGCGCATCAGCAGCGCATCGCGCGCCTTGCCGGGGACCTGTGCGGTCGCGGGCAGGTCTTGCAGGCGGAAGAACACGCCCTTGCTGGTGCCACCGCGAATGTAGGTGGCGGGAATCTTGATCTGGGGTACGTGGGCCATGGAAGTCTTTGTCCTGGTCAAAACTGCAGCGGGCGGTACGTTTCCGCACCGCCCGCTCATCTCGCTACCTTAAGCAGCCGCTTTCGCGGATTCAAGGAAGTCCTGCGCGAAGCGCTGCAGCACGCCGCCGGCTTCGTAGATCGATACTTCCTCGTCGCTGTCCAGGCGGCACGTCACCGGCACTTCGACGCGTTCGCCGTTGCGGCGGTGGATCACCAGCGTCAGGTCTGCGCGCGGCTGGCGCTCGCCCGTCACGTCGTAGGTCTCGGTGCCGTCCAGGCCCAGCGTCAGGCGGTTCACGCCCGGCTTGAACTCCAGCGGCAGCACGCCCATGCCGATCAGGTTGGTGCGGTGGATGCGCTCGAAGCCTTCGGCGACGATCACTTCCACGCCGGCCAGGCGCACGCCCTTGGCTGCCCAGTCGCGCGACGAGCCCTGGCCGTAGTCCGCACCCGCGACGATGATCAGCGGCTGCTTGCGGTCCATGTAGGTCTCGATCGCTTCCCACATGCGCACGACCTTGCCTTCCGGCTCGACGCGCGCCAGCGAACCCTTCTTGACCTGGCCGTCTACCACGGCCATCTCGTTGATCAGCGTCGGGTTCGCAAACGTCGCGCGTTGCGCGGTCAGGTGGTCGCCGCGGTGGGTCGCGTAGGAGTTGAAGTCTTCCTCCGGAAGGCCCATCTTGGCGAGATATTCACCCGCGGCGCTGTTGGCCAGGATCGCGTTCGACGGCGACAGGTGATCGGTGGTGATGTTGTCGCCGAGCACTGCCAGCGGACGCAGGCCCTTGAGCGTGCGTTCGCCGGCCAGCGCGCCTTCCCAGTACGGCGGACGGCGGATGTACGTGCTCTGTGCGCGCCAGTCGTACAGCGGGCTGATTTGCTCGCCGCTTTGCGCGGTGATTGCGAACATCGGCTCGTAGACCTTGCGGAACTGCTCCGGCTTCACGCTTTGCGCGACGATGGCGTCGATCTCTTCGTCGCTCGGCCAGATGTCCTTCAGGTACACCGCCTTGCCTTCCTTGTCGGTGCCCAGTACATCGCGCTCGATGTCGAAGCGCATCGTGCCGGCGATGGCGTAGGCCACCACCAGCGGCGGCGAAGCCAGGAAGGCTTGCTTGGCGTACGGGTGAATGCGGCCGTCGAAGTTGCGGTTGCCCGACAGCACGGCCGTCGCGTACAGGTCGCGGTCGATGATTTCCTGCTGGATCTTCGGATCGAGCGCGCCCGACATGCCGTTGCAGGTCGTGCAGGCGAAGGCGACGATGCCAAAGCCAAGCGCTTCCAGGTCCGGCAGCAGCTTCGATTCTTCCAGGTACAGCTCGACCGCCTTCGATCCCGGGGCCAGCGACGACTTCACCCACGGCTTGCGGGTCAGGCCGCGCGCGTTGGCGTTGCGCGCCAGCAGGGCGGCCGCAATCACGTTGCGCGGGTTGCTGGTGTTGGTGCAACTGGTGATGGCGGCGATGATCACGGCGCCGTCGGGCATCAGGCCTTCGGCTTCCTGCGCCTGCGCCTTGTCCAGGTCGACGGCGATGCCGCGCTCGGCCAGTGCAGAGGTCGGCAAGCGCTTGTGCGGGTTCGACGGGCCAGCCATGTTGCGCACGACGCTCGACAGGTCGAACTTCAGCACGCGCTCGTACTCGGCGTGCTTCAGCGAGTCGGCCCACAGGCCGGCGGTCTTCGCATAGGTCTCGACCAGCTTGACTTGCTCGTCTTCGCGGCCGGTCAGGCGCAGGTAGTCCAGCGTCTGGTTGTCGATGAAGAACATCGCGGCCGTGGCGCCGTATTCCGGGGCCATGTTGGAGATCGTGGCGCGGTCGCCCAGCGTCAGGCTGGAGGCACCTTCGCCACGGAATTCCAGGTAGGCGCCGACGACCTTTTCCTTGCGCAGGAATTCGGTCAGGGCCAGCACGATGTCAGTGGCGGTGATGCCGGGCTGGCGCTTGCCGGTCAGTTCCACGCCGACGATGTCGGGCAGGCGCATCCACGAGGCGCGGCCCAGCATGACGTTCTCGGCTTCCAGGCCGCCCACGCCGATGGCGATCACGCCCAGCGCGTCGACGTGCGGCGTGTGGCTGTCAGTGCCGACGCAGGTATCGGGGTAAGCCAGGCCCTTGTCAGCGTGGATCACCGGCGACATCTTCTCCAGATTGATCTGGTGCATGATGCCGTTGCCCGGGGGAATCACGTCGACGTTCTCGAAGGCCTTCTTGGTCCAGTTGATGAAGTCGAAGCGGTCTTCGTTGCGGCGATCCTCGATGGCGCGGTTCTTGGCGAACGCGTCCGGGTCGAAGCCGCCACACTCCACGGCCAGCGAGTGGTCGACGATCAGCTGCACCGGCACCACGGGGTTGACCTTGGCGGGGTCGCCGCCCTGGTCCGCAATGGCGTCGCGCAGGCCGGCCAGGTCCACCAGCGCGGTCTGGCCAAGGATGTCATGGCAGACCACGCGCGCGGGGAACCACGGGAAATCCAGCTCGCGCTTGCGCTCGATGAGCTGTTTCAGCGAATCGGTCAGCGTGGCCGGGGCGCAGCGGCGCACCAGGTTCTCGGCCAGCACGCGCGACGTGTAGGGCAGCTTGTCATAGGCACCCGGCTGGATTGCCTCGACGGCTTCGCGCGCGTCAAAGAAATCCAGCTTGGTGCCCGGCAGTGGTTTGCGGTGTGCAGTGTTCATGGCGTGGGGAGGAATACGGGGTAATGCACAAGGACGCGTGGAGCAGGGCGCAGGCGCCCCGATCCACGTTCCCCAGTCAGCGCGATGTGATCAGCGCTTCTCGATCGGCACGAACTCGAGGTTCTCAGGACCAGTGTAGTTGGCGCTCGGGCGGATGATCTTGTTATCGATGCGCTGCTCGATGATGTGCGCAGCCCAGCCCGACGTACGCGCGATCACGAACAGCGGCGTGAACATCGCGGTCGGCACGCCCA
>NZ_JBYOJP010000022.1:0-100861 GCF_057798975.1 Cupriavidus sp. 21MJTG02-4
GCCAACGATCTCCAGATGACGATTGTCCTTGTGGGGACGCACGATGCTGAGATCGCACTGCAAACCGACGCCCAAATGAGCAGTCGCTTTGCGCGCTTCGAGATGCCTCGATGGCAGGAGTCGGAAGCCTTCCGGGGACTCCTGGCTGCGTTCGAACGCATTCTTCCTTTGCGACGGCCGTCAAATCTGTCTAGGCAAGAGGTGGTCACCGCGATCTTGGCGGCGAGCGGAGGTTTGACCGGCGAGGTCTCGCGGCTATTGAATTCTGCCACGGAGCTTGCGATCCGAGATGGAAGGGAGATGATCGATGTCTCTCACATCGAACACGCCCGGCACAGCGTACTTTAACCAGACGAGGCCGTGGCCAGTTGCCCCACGCCCCTTTGATGGAGAGGCATTTGGGGGCTGGCTTGGACGACTCGCTGGCAAGTATTCCATGACGGTCGAGCAGCTTTGGACGCACGCCGATCTCGGTCCGATGCCGGCCTTAACACGCTGGAAGTGGCTACTGTTTCCGCCAGTGCCGCTCGAGACCTTGGAGCGTCTCTCGCAACTAACCCACGTAAGCGTGGATCGCCTGAGCGCCATGCAGACGCCAATCGGTTGGGTCTATGAACGACGTCACCTACGGTATTGCTATCCTTGTTTCATCCTGAACCGCGCCGATGTCTGTTCGCCCTTCTGGAAACGCGAGTGGCTCGATCCTAGCTTTTCAACGTGCGTGCAACATCCCGGCAGGCTCGAAACGACGACCTGGCACTGGCGCCAACTTAAGCTCGACAACTTTAATCAGCTGCTTCGAAGAGTCTACGCAACGCCCCACCGGGACATTGGTTGGCACTGAAAAGCTACAGTCGCATCAATGATGGGCGGAAAAAGCCACGCTCGCATGAAAGATGAGCGCGGCTCGCACGAATGACGTTCTTCAACACCAGGTCGACGATGATCGTTCCGTACTGGTGACCGCGCGCGATCGCCCAGTCATCGATGCCGACGACCCGCGGTCGTAGTTTTGCGCTTGCGCTCAGGTACTCTGCGCAGTTCCCGCAGCACGGTGTCGGCACTGGCGCGCAAGCCCAAGGCGTCGGCAAGCCGGGCTGCCGCCTCACCACCGAGGGCGTGGCCCAGCGCGTGCAACGCCCGAGCCTGCGATCGCGTACGACGTTGATACCGACCGGCCAAGGCGTGGATGTTCTCGGCAAACGTACGACGGGGGCGGTTGGCGTTCATACACTTGAAGCGACGCACCTCAATAGTTGTTCATCGGGCGAGCCCGACCCCGAAGGATGAAGCGGGGTTGCGGCCCATGCGTTGCGATGGGATGCGCATAAGATGGCGTCTGGTAACGGCAACGAGGTCGGCTTTCGCTTGGTGCCCCGAGCCCGTTCAATAGTTGGACCCGCAGCCCTGCGAGCACCCCGAATTGCGACCACGGGTGGTGACACCTTGGAACGCGCCTAGTAGATTTCGACGACGAGGGCTGCTGCCGATGCCGTTGACTCTGGCAGGAGGCTCCATGCGCAACTCATGACCTTGTTCGCACTGTCCAACTTGTGGATGGCGCGCGGCAAACTGCTGGCTGCTCGAGCACGAGCGCGGTTCCGGTTCACGCCGATACCTCGCGCGCAGCCCGCGAACGCTGCTCCGCGCGTGCCAGACAGCTTCGCTCCGGGCTGATAGGTTGGCGTCTTGGCGCATTTAGCTTCCCGTTAAACGGTCAAGCACACTCGATTCGCGTTTGTGCAGAGCATCCCTAAGCCAAGAGTTCAAGAGTGCGCCGCCGGAGCGTCTTCGATCAAGGAAACGATGGTCGAGAACGCTCCACCGTACGGCAACCCATCCGCGTCGGGAGGTACCTTTTTCCCCTGGTAAGGTTCGCGCCGCGGTGTCCGCCTCGCCCATAGTGCGTCGTCGACCGCGTCTAGATCGAGGCAATGTTTGAAGTCGCCAGCTACCAGGTGCATACCTATAAACCTGCCAAACGCATCGAGCTGTACCTGCGAGGTCAGCCCCGCGCGGCCGCCGATTGCTGGGCAGATGATCCATGTCGTTCCTTCTTTGGCGAAGATGCGCAAGCGCCTCGCTTGATCGGCCGGCTGAAGTGAGTGCTCTTCCCCGGCGAGCCCGCCAAGCGAGAATGCTTCGATATATTCGTCGGTATGCCGGTGGCTCAGACAAACTACTACCTTTGGGCGCCAACGGGCGCGCGTCTTTGCAAGAAACCGGAAGCGCTCGCCTTGCCGGCACAAATCCACGTAGCGCGACTGCGGGATGAGTTCGGGCTGGCCTCGGAAAGCCCTCGACCATGTCGTTCGTCCATTGAAATGGGCAGACAGGGGAAACAGGCTCAGCCTGAATTCGGTTCCCCATGGCGCGTAGAGATGGCGCCAGTAGTATTGTTCCCAGTCATTGTCCGTGAGCCGAACGCCCAGCGCTTCAGCTCGCGCGGCGGCCATGATGCGGGCGACGTACTGATGGCCGAGCCACTTGCCCATGCTTTCCCGGTGCTCATGGCGGAACACGGCGTCCCAGGCGGGCGGCGCCTCAAGCGGCTGCAGCGGTGCGACGAGGGGCTCCGACCATGTAGCGCTTCTATCGCATATCCAGACGGGAGCACTTGCGTTGCCTCCTTCCATCCCCACGAACGAGGCAAAATAACGATCCAACTCCTGACGCGAGAATACCCCTGACTGCCGCATATTATCCCTTGCTACCAATGGGAGCCCAATACATCCAATGCCACGCCATGCCGGCGCCCCTTGGGACGCGCGTGCCGCTGTGGCCGCTTATAAATCCTGTTCTGCAGGCAACACCGGTTCTTGCGATCGAGTGCTTGAATCGCGGTCTTCTCGTCCACGCAGAACACCGCCGCATGTGCCGGCGGGTTCAGGTTCAGGCCGATGACATCCGCTCCGTTCGTCCCAGCGCGGTAGCCAAGTTCTCGGTGGGATTGGGCATCCTCTTCGCTGTGGAAGTAGCCGTTCGTTGTCGACCGAGTTGTGGCCAAAGTTGTCGCGCACAAAACGCAGGTCGACCTATTGGTTCGTTTGTGCGAGGGGGCGGTGTGGCGCAGCCACTGCGCCGAGGCGCTGGCCAGATCCTCGGCCTGCGGGCACTCGGACCCGAGCGCCCGCAGGCGCGACGTCGCCATGCCGAGCAATTCATTCACCTGTGGCCCAGGGCCGGTTGCCGGTCAGAATACGTGGCGGATGCCAATGTGCACGGCGCTTTGGGTATGGGCAGATAGGGCGGTTGGGGAGAGGAAGTACAGCTGCGCACCGCCGTCATGGGCGTATTGGTACGTGTACAACGCGTATACGGTGGTGCGTTTGCTATAGGCATACTGGGCGCTGGTGCCAAACTGATCGCGCTTTCCCGTCAAAATGGCGTTGGCAGCGCCGTGGTTGGGCTGATAGCGCGCATAACCAATGCCGAGGCTAAGGGGGGCGGTTAGCTGGTAACGCAAGCCAACGTCATAGACGTCGACCCTGTCGTTCGTCAGATTCCACTCGCTCCGCGTATACAGTGCATTGACGGTAAGTGCCGTTGTGATATCCCAAGCAACGCCGGCACCGACGACGGTATATTTCCCGCCCGTTGCGGGATCCTGCCGCATCGTGTAGGTGCCTTGGGCAGCCATGCCGCCTCGATCGAACTGCGCGGTGGCGCTCACGGTGCGACCCGCTGAAGGCTGGCCGGGTTGCTCGCCGAGCCCGTACAAGGCGCCGGCTGTGAAGCCGCCCCAGTTTGGCGTTTGATATTTGACGGAATTATCCACGCGACCTCCGCCAAGGCGATCAATATCGGTGGAGCTACCATTGGTGCCGATGAATGCCCCAGCTGTCAGCGGTCTCAAATAGTACGCGCCCAGGTATCGATTACTCCCATATCGGTTCATGTCGAACATGAAGTCGTACTGGCGCCCGAAAGTCAGCATGCCTGCGCTGTTTGACGACAGGCCGACCCATGCCTGCCGTCCGAAGATACGCATAGCAGAAGCAGAGCTTTGACCGAGCGTGCCATCATCTGTATTAATACCTCCCTCGAGCGCGAACACCGCGCGCCAGCCCGTGCCGAGGTCTTCATTGCCGCGCAAGCCGAACCGGCTGGCTGCGGTACCCCCTGCTTGCTCGCGCACATTGGAATGACCGCCGATATCATTGACATAGGCAATGCCGGTATCGATCAGGCCGTACAGCAGCACATCTGCCTTGGCGTTACTCGCCCACATTGTCAAGGCCAGCGATGTGGCGGCAGCAGTGACAGGTTTCAGTTTGGCGTGGAGCACAGTTGTTCTCTCTTAAGGGATTTCGGATTGCGGTTTTCTGGAAATCGACGCGCGCAGAGGCCCGTCCTGAATGCCATTCGGCATCGGGCATCGCACGAAACTTGTGGTGGGACGCGTGCCGTCGGCGCGTCGCCCGAGGGCGTTGCGGCCGGCGGGGCGGAATTAGCGGTTCACCAAACGGCCTGGGATAGCCATCACAATCACGGCAGCCAATGCAAGGCTGCCGGCCGTCAGGTACATACCGACTGCGCCGCTGCCAGTGGTGTCACGTAGCCAGCCGACCAAGTACGGACTAACAAATCCCGATAGGTTAGCCACCGAACTGATGACGGCAATACCCGCAGCGGCGGCCTTTCCGCCGAGCAGGAGTGTGGGCAAGCGCCAGAACTGCGCGAAGGCTGTCAGGATAGCGGCGGTTGCCACGGTGAGCATGGCGATCGCGAAAAAGGTCTGGTTGCTGTAAGTCATACTGAGGGTCAGGGCACCGGCACCCACCAGCGCGGACATCGCCAGGAACGTTTTTCGATCTCGCCGTGCGTCGGCCACGCGTGCTACCCAAACCATCGCGACAATGGCGGCTCCATATGGAATGGCGCTAAAGAGGCCGATGTCGAGCAACCCTTTGATACCTGCCTCACGAATTAGCGTTGGCATCCAAAAGCCCATCCCATAGATACCCATGCCGATGCACAGTTCGATCAGGCACATCAGCCACACCATCGGCAAGGTGAACGCATCGCGCACTGAGTGACCAATCTGTTCTGTGTGTTCTGCGGCGAGATTCTGGAGCAAGCGCTGTTTCTGTGACTGGGTAAGCCACGGGGCATCGTCAATACGGTCGCGCAGCATGAACAGGACGACCAGACCCAGCAAGATCGTTGGCACGCCTTCAATCAAGAACATCCATTGCCACCCACGCCAACCGCCGATGTCGTGAAAGGCCTGCAAGGTCCACCCGGACAAAGGACCGCCGACCACACCTGCTACCGGCACGGCAATGAAGAATAGCGACAAGGGCTTGCCGATGCGGCTCGGTGGGATCCAGTATGTGAGGTAGAGCACAATCCCGGGGAAGAAGCCTGCCTCTGCGACACCAAGCAGGAATCGCAGGACGTAGAAAGTAGTCGGGGTTTTCACGAACATCATCGCCGTGGAAAGAAATCCCCAGGTGATCATGATCCGTGCGATCCAACGACGCGCCCCTACCCTGTGCAAAACCAGATTGCTAGGCACCTCAAAGATGAAATAGCCGAGGAAGAAGATCCCGGCGCCTAAGCCGTACACCGTTTCACTGAATCCAAGGTCCCCTAACATTTGCAGTTTCGCAAAGCCGACATTGACCCGATCCAGGTAAGCCATTGCGTAGCTGATGAACAGGATCGGAATGAGTTTCCAGGCAACTGTTCTGTACAGCGCAGCGTCTGCTTCCTCCCCGAAAGCCGGCGCTGCATCGGCAGGCGTGGCCTCTCGTGTTGTTGTCATGGCGTCAGTATCCTTTGTGGTTCGGGCACCGGACTATTGCGGCACCATCCGTCTTGGTTGTAAGAAAATCAGAGCATCTCAGGCCGGCGCGTTGCCGATCCGGGAGAAGCGGGTGGGCACTAGCAGCCGGTTCTCCATTCGCGTAATCAGGGGCAACACCTTGGCGGTAAACTCAATCCACCTCTGATCTTGCGCGAGCTGTGCACGCTTTTCCTCCCGTTCACCCATGGTGCAGAACTGCCACAGGTGCACCACGCCATTTAACGTGCCAGTCTCTGTGGTGAAGTACGCAAGCGGGCTTCCCAGGTAGCGCTCCTGGATCGGCAAGCCCTCGACTTCCACCAACATCAGGAAGTCGCGAGTCTTTCCCGGATGCAGGGTGTAGGTGCGTTCCTCGACGATCATGGTCATGCCCACATTGCGAGAGAACGATCCGGCATGCGGCCAATGAAGGAGCCAATGGAGACGCGATCTACCCCAGGTTCGGGAATACCTGCGCCGATCTCGTGCGGGTTGCGGGTATTGAAGATGACTACATCGCCAGCGGTGGGGGCGTACTCGAAAGCCGGTGCACCAGCCACGATGTCGGGCGAGAGTCCATAACTCTTCGGAATTTCACCCTCGACGCGCTCTGGTGTCCACGGTGCGTTGTGCACGGTCGTGATGCCGCCGAATTTCGGCTGCTCGGAAAAAAAATTCCAACCGAGTTGCGCGTCGATGTCGCGAATCGAATAGTCGAGCGTGTTGAAGGGGGCGTAATCCGCATGCAGGTCCACGCCTTCCGATGCCAGGCGGATGATGCCGGCAAAATAGTGGCCCATGCCGGGCTCCTCGGCGGCCCCGACCTTGTGGGGGTAGACCGACGACAGCGTATCGATCAGCCGCTGCACAGGATCGAATGCGCGTGCGGTGACCTCGGCCAGATCGGCATTTGCGACTTTGACAGCGTCAAAATAGTCTGACTTGGGTCGGTCCCAGCGATACTCGTACTGGGCCATGCCGATGTAGCCGATCCTCTTGGCGACGTTGTAGTATTTAATGTTCCCCTGCTTGGCGGACTGGGTGAAGGCAATACACTCCTCCGGGGTTGCGAAACCTTTGATGCGGATCGCTGGAATCTTATTATTTAGCAGCGCCTCAAGGTTTTCGCGGGTCAAGCTATGTTCGCGCAGGCTGGTCCATGTTGCCATTGTTTATCTCCTTGGTAATGGCTGGCGCGGGCCCGCGCCGCGAGCGTTATGTCGCAGCGGAAAGGGTTCGCCATGGTATTGGAGGACTATTCTTTGGACAGGGCTTCGAGTTGCTCCGGCGTGACCCACGTCTTGCGCGGAGGGGACTTGATCTCGACCTGCTCACAGTCCTCCAGTGCTTCGCTAAAATGCTCCACGCCAACCGGATGGAGCCACGATGCGCCAGGCTCGGCGATAAACTCCTTGCCACCGATGATGAGTCGCAGGCGGCCCGAGATCAGATATCCGATTGATTCGTGGTCCATGTGCTTGTGGACTGGATCAACTAAGCCTTTTTTGCGGTAGACGTGAAGGAACACCATGTCGTCGCCCACGAGCATCTTGCGAACTTCGACGTGGCCTTGTTCCTTGACGCCCTCGACCGCAGCGATCTGTTCTGGCGCAATATCGTCGCGGTTAGCGAAGTAGCTTTCGGATTTGGCAAGAATGCGCGATGTGTCTGTCATTGGAATCTCCTACTCTGAGGTGGCTTGGGTTGAACCAAATTTGGTGCGTAGTGCAAAACTCTAAGTTTTACTTGGCCGAGCCAGGAACTGAACGTGGCCCGATCCAGGGCGTAAATCAGATTGCGTGGCGCGAAGTTGGGGCCGACGCAGAGGCATCTGAGCATGGCATCAGTGTCTCCTGCCATGGGCCAAGCCATGGCATTTCCGTCGCTGTCCTTCGTTCGTAGGCACAGAGGTGCTGGTGCAGTGCCAAGGTGGCTGCGATCTCGTCGGTGCCGCTGAGCAGTCGTTCGGCGTCGCCCGCCTCCAACTGGAAGGGCAGGCGAGCGCCGTCGGCCAGCTTCACCAGGCGCTGGCGCACGTCAATGCCTATGTCGGTGTTTTCAGTGGCGGCCAATGCGTCGACAATTGCGCGGTACCCCAAAGGTGCGACGGTTGCGGGAATGATTCCGTTGCGCAGACAGTTGGAATAAAAGATATCCCCAAACGAAAGTGCAACGATGGCACACACGCCGCAATCGGCCAAAGCCCACACGGCATGCTCGCGTGAGGAGCCGCAGCCGAAGTTCCTGCCCGCCACCAGCACCGTGGCGTGGATGCATGGCGCGTTCTCGAAGCGACGAAATTCCTCAAGACGCGCCGTCCGCCAGTCCGCGAACAGGGCAGGGCCAAGTCCCGTGCGCTTGGTCGTGCCAAGAAAGCGGGACGGATAGATGGCATCGGTATCAATGTCGTCGCGGGCAAGCAGCAGGGCGGGACCGGCTGCTTCGCAAATGGGCTCAGGCATGTAGAAACTCTCTCGGGTCGGTCAAATATCCGGCGATCGCCGAAGCTGCAACTGCGGCGGGGCTTAGCAAGTGTGTCCGGCCACCGCTGCCCTGGCGGTTTTCAAAATTCCGGTTCGAAGACGATGCGCAGCGTTGACCCGGTTGCAGTTGATCGCCGTTCATGGCTACACACATCGAGCAGCCGGGGCCACGCCACTCGAAGCCCGCGCCGACAAAGATGTCGGCCAGGCCCTCCGCCTCGGCCTGGTGTTTCACGGCGGCGGAGCCGGGAACAACCAGCGCCCGCACATTTCGTGCCACGCGTCGACCAGCGACGATGGTTGCTGCCGCGCGCAAATCCTCGATACGCGAGTTGGTGCAGGATCCAATGAATGCTACATCGATGGGCACACCTTGGACGGCCTGACCGGCTTTCAGGCCCATGTAGTCAAGCGCAGCCTGTATCCGGTCACGCTCGGCCCGAGAGTCGGCGGCGTCCGGGTCTCCGGCGCGGCCGCCAAATGTGGTTGCGTCAGCGGGAGTCGTGCCCCACGTAAGGGTGGGCTCAATGGCGCTGCCGTCGATGCGGACCGTGGTGTCGAAGTCGCGCCATGAATCGGTTTTCAAGGATATCCATTTCTGCGAAGCGCTTTCTGAAGCTGCGTTCTGCAGCCCCGCCGCATGCTCCCGCAACCAGGACACCGTGACTTCGTCAGGCGCCACCATACCGAACCGCCCCCCGGCTTCGATTGACATATTGCACAATGTCATTCGGCCTTCCATGCTCAGCGCACGCACTGTGCTGCCGAAGTACTCTATCGCGCTGCCGACTGCGCCCGCTGTGCCGATTTTCGCGATGATATGCAGCGCCAGGTCCTTGGCATAAACAGCCGGTCCAAGGGCGTCCGTCACTTCAATGCCAAGCGTGCGCGGTCGGCGTACCCAGAGGCTCTGTGTTGCAAGCACATGCTCGATCTCTGAGGTACCGATACCGAAGGCAAGTGCACCGAATGCGCCCAGCGTGGCTGTATGAGAGTCTCCGCAGACCACCGTGCAGCCCGGTACGACAAAGCCTTGTTCCGGAGCCGTGACATGGACAATGCCATGCCGACTGCTATGCAATGGGAAATACGGAATGCCGGCAGCCGCGGCGTTGGCGGCCAGCGTGTCGACCGCTTCACCGCAAGCAGCAGCGGGCCCCTGCAAGGTGGGTACGGAATGATCCGGCACGGCGATATGCCGGCCCGGAACACGCACTCGGCGCCCCGCCATTTGAAGCTGATCGAAAGCTTGCGCGCTCGTGACCTCATGCAGGACGTGGCGATCCACGTACAACAAGTCGCACCCGTCCGCCCGCGACGCTACGCGGTGGGAATCCCAGAGCCGCGAGAACAGGGTCGTCACCGCGCATGCTCCCGGGCGTTGGATTGGATGCGATCGGTCGCGGCGAAGTAGTCCTGCAACCCCATCCGCTCATTGAACTGAGAGAAGGAGGTAAGAGCCGCGGTGTCGACCCTGCCCTCGCGCAACTGACTCAGCGTTCGCCCGATGGCGTACGTGGCCGAGAAAAGAAGTGTCGCTGGATAGATAGCGATGGCATAGCCAATCTGCTGAAGGGTGGCCGGAGAAAGGTAGGGCGTTTTTCCACCTTCGACCATGTTGGCCAGCAGCTTTTCGCCGCGGAAGGTGTCACAAATCCGCGCCATCTCCTCCTCGGTCCGCGGGGCCTCGACAAACAGGATATCGGCACCGGCGCGCAGGTAGCGTTCACCACGACGCAAGGCCTCGTCCATGTCGTGGGTGGCGCGAGCATCGGTTCGCGCGATGATCTGGAGCGGAATATCACCGCGCGCATCCACTGCCATATGAATCTTCTCGACCATTTCCGTGACATCAGTGACCTGCTTGTCTTCCATGTGTCCGCAACGCTTCGGCGATACCTGGTCTTCGAGCTGGATGGCAGCCGCGCCGGCCCGGATGTAGTCACGCACGGTCCGACGTACGTTGAGCACGCCGCCGAAACCTGTGTCGGCGTCCGCAATCAGTGGAACGCGCGTCACATCGGAGATCCGACGAACCTGATCCGCTAGTTCACTGCCCGTGATGAGTCCAAGGTCGGGCATGCCCAGTGAGGCCGCAGTTACTCCATATCCGGTCAGATAGATCGCAGGGAAGCCTGCCTGCTCGATGAGACGGGCACTCCAGCTGTCGTAGGCTCCCGGCGTGATGACGATAGGGCTCTCTTCCAGCCGCTTCCGCAGAGTCTCCCCCCTGATTGTACACAGTGATTCGTTTTTAACCATGTCTAACCCATGTTTTCGCTTCGATCGTGTACAATCCTACGCAGGTGTTCGATGAAGTGCAACTTTTCTTTTGGGACGAGAAACTGAAATGACTGACTCCCTGGGTTACCGTCGCAAGTACGCGGTGCTGATCCCTTCGACCAATACGTCGGTGCAGCCAGAATTTGATGCAATGCGGCCGCCGGGTGTAACGAACCACATCAGCCGGATCCGCATTCCCAATATTCCGCTCAGCGACAACGCTGACTTTCAGCGTCTGATTGACCTGATTGCCGCAGCCCAGGACGAAGCCGTTGACTCGGTGATGTCGTGCGAGCCGGACCATCTCGTGCTCGGCATCTCCGCGGAGACGTTTTGGGACGGCTTGGCCGCAAGCCGCAAACTTAAGTCCTATCTGGAACAAAAGACTGGCCTGCCGGTGGCGATGGGATCTGATGCATGCTCGCTGGCGCTGGACGCCTACGGGGCCCGCACGATCGGAGTGGTCACGCCTTACCAGCCGGTTGGCGACGAAAATGTGGTTCGCTTCTTCGAGGAGTGCGGCTATCGTGTAAAGAAGATCAAGGGCCTGCGTTGCGCCAGTCCAGTGCAGATCGCCCACGTCCAGCCTGAAACGCTTGCCGAAGCTGTCGAAGAGGTCAACTGCCCCGATGTCGATGCTGTGGTACAGGTCGGCACCAATCTGGCCATGGCATCGTTGGCTGCCAAGATGGAGCTGCAACTGGGGAAACCGGTGCTTGCAATCAATTCGGCTATCTATTGGCAAGCCTTACGAAGCGCCGGCATTAACGATAAGATCAGCGGCTTCGGATCGCTTCTTGAGAGGTTCTAAGCAATGAAAGGCAGCAACGGAGCCAAATCCACGGCCGGCGAAATCTATGGGCTTATCAAGGAGCGCGTTATGGATGGCGCTTTTCCGGCCGGCATGCGACTCACTGAAGACGGGCTGGCATTGGAGTTCGGGACCTCGCGTACCCCTGTGCGCGAAGCCATGCGTCTGCTCGTTAGTGACGGGTTTCTACACTTCAAGCCGAATAGCGGAACGTTCGTGCGTCATTGGACTGTGGACGAGCTGCGGGACATCTTTGACCTGCGGTTGCTGTTGGAAAGCGAGATTGCCAATCTGGCTGCTACGCATATCACCGCCGACGAAGTCGCCGAACTACAGCAAATCCAGGACGAAATCGAGTCGAAAGGCCTTGACATGAGCGAGGAAAACCTGACCCGAATCAGCGCACTGAACCGCGAGTTCCACAGGCTGATTGGGCAGGCGAGCCGCAATTCTCGGCTTGTCGGCATGTTGTCCAATGCGATCGAAGTGCCAATCGTGCAGCGTACCTTCCGCCGGTATGGCTCAACGCAACTGCAGCGCAGCTTTCATCACCATCGCGAGTTGATCGATGCGTTCTCCGCGCATGACAGCATGTGGGCACGAAGCGTCATGCACTGTCATATCAACTCGGCCAGGCAAGCCATGATTCGAGATACGCAATGACTAATACAGCGCTCCGACAAGACTACGCCGCTTCAGGTTTTGGTCGCTCTCTGGGCTTAGGGAGCCGCCAGGCGGTGATCATGGTGGATTTCGCCTGCGCGTATTTCGACCCATGCTCGCCTCTTTTCGCACAGGCGGAAGGCGTGCGGCGATCGGCTATTGCTATGTTGAGGCTCGCGCGCAGGATGGGGTTGCCTGTCATCCATACTCGCGTGGAGTACGATAACGAGGGGCTCAATGGCGGCGTGTTCTATCGGAAGATCGGAGCGCTTTCTGTCTTTCGGCAGGGCAACCCGCTTGGTGCTTTCGCAGAAGGACTGGAACCCACTGCCGGGGAGATCGTGTTGACGAAGCAGTACGCCAGTGCGTTTTTTTCGACGCCGCTTGTCTCAACTCTCAATGCGCTACGCGTCGATTGTGTACTAATCGCAGGCATGAGCACCAGCGGCTGCGTTCGCGCTACGGCAGTGGACGCAATCCAGCTCGGTTTTATTCCTGTCGTGCTGGAAGACTGCGTCGGAGACCGGAACGATGCGCCCCATCAGGCTAGTCTTTTCGATCTGGCTTCCAAGTACGCCGACGTCCGCAGCAGCAGTGATGTATTCGAGGCGCTTTTGGGGCAAGGCTGATCCGTCATACAGTACGGTCTGGACATTTGCTGACATGCAGTGCCGAAAGTGTGCACGCCGCAATCAACTAACGCATGGCCCATTTCTTGGAATTATCCTCTTTCCATTGATTTACCGGTGTCGACAATTGCTTTTAAACCTCATTTCCGAAGGACATTTTGAAGCAGGGCCTGTACGGTAGCGGAAGATAAAGAGTTCCGCCAAGGTAATCGCCGATAGGCTCGCCTGATGTCACTTTTGAATGCGATCACCCCTTTAAGCCAGTTGCGAGAGGTCGCAGATGGCGCGACGAGATAAGAAGCGATGTCCCTTGAACTATTAGTGTTAACAGTTGATGATGTCCTTTTCCAGTCAGTCGATCTGACTCTGAATGAGCTTTTGGACGCCTCCAAGCATGACGCGGAAAGAAATGCTCTTCTTTGGCTGGGCGAGGGCAAAATGGATTGCGCGACGTATTACGGGATGTGGAAAATTGCGCGTTCAGTGAGGGCCGAGGCGGCACGCGCTCATTTCGATACGTTTTTGCGCACATACGAAAGCGCTTTTATCGCAGTCTGTTCGAGACGGCAGGCTCAGATCCATGAACAGGCCAGAGGCCTTATGTATGCCGCAGAACGAAACGGGGTACGTTTGGCGTTGGCCTCAGTCCTGTCGTCTCGTGCGGTTCGTATATTGATGGAAAATGTCGGAGGGATGGAATGGGCCGACAGGTTTGCGGTTGTTGCGACCGCAGATGCGCTGGGCCCCCATGAAGGGGAAGCGGAACTCTTCCGGCTAGTCTTGCGAACGGCTGAGGTGCCAGCCTACCGGAGCGCGCTGGTCACCGCAAATGAAAGCAGCCGAGAGACCGCACTGGGCATAGGCATGCATGCCGTGTGCGTGCCCGACGGCATGGTCGGACCATTCTCAGTAGCTGTTGATTCCGATCAGCGAGCCACCGCAGATGGTGCTTGGCCAACAATGAGCGATCTTGAGGCGTTGTTAGATGCTGTTGCCGATCATTAATTCGCCCAACGGTGACCGCTAAATCCGCCAATGATCCATCGATCTAACTAGCTGATTCATAAGTAAATTGCGCTTCGTTGTGACGTCTACCACTGTTGCTTGTAGGCAACGCGTTTTGAGGCGCACCGTTCACAGATTCCGCTTGCTTGGGTCGACCGTTCAGTAAATCGCCTAGTGTGGGTAAGACCACGGTCCTGAATATGGCGATGAAGATTGCCGCTCGCATACCTGAAGTTGTATCTACTTTCACCTAAATTTGTGGCTTGCTAATAGGGAGGCGCAAGGAACCTCAATCGAAGAAGGGCCATTCGCAGCGCCTTGATGGCTGTCCGCGGCGTCTCGCCAATCCCCTGTACGCGTCCGTCGCATAGACGCGCCACCAACGCCCCGCCTGTTTCCCGGTAAATCCAGAACATCGCGCCGGCATCCTGCTGGCCGAGTAGGCGTCGCTTGCGAATATCGGCGTTGGCGGGGGTGAAGGTGGTTGCGACTGTCCAGCCCCTCTCTCGTGAGAACGTCAATCCGGGGCCTTGGCTATGCCATTGCGCAACGATAGCTCGCCTGCGACGGTGGCGACGGCGAGCGGCGCTGAAAAGACGCGCCGCTTTGCTGGTCCTCGACATGTTCCCCCACGCCTCGCCGCAATCAATAACCGGTTCGACAAAGCGGGTGATGTCACAACGTCGCTTCGCACCCCACCACGGACGAAGCGGGTAACCGTCAATTTCGACATGCCTCAGCGCATTCCCGCGGCCAAGGAGAATCTCGTGGACAGCCTTGTCCGCGTATGCCCACACCTGGAGCAACGCGGTGGCCGCCGCATGGTATGCGATCCAGGTGTGAGTCGCGGAGAATTCCCGACTCGGGGGGCTGATGGAGGCATGTAGCATTACCTGATCGCTCAACTCCGCAGACACGCCAGCCGGTGGTGCACGATAAGGCCAACGGCGAAGGCACACATAAGGTTCAACGCTTCGTGCCCACAGGCCCTCTGTGATCACCAGCGCTGCCTGGGGATGGTGCGCCAGCGTCTCGGCGGCGATCGCGGCAGTCGGAGCCTCCAACCACTTGGTGGCCCGCCGGGCCACATGACGTCGTGAAGTGTAATAAGAGTAGTACGGCGCAAGATTAATAAAATCAAGGGGTTAGTCCCACGCGTACTAACATTGCGACGATTCTGCGAGTAGTAATGTTGATACTCTCAGTGGGCGAGTAGTAATGTTGGAACGATCGCTGGTCAGTCACATCGTTTCATCTTTACTACTTTTCGCTCTGACTTCGCGGCTCCGCTCTGGTTGATCAAAAGGAGGCGTTCGCGCGAAACATGCCTAAAATAGGGCTGCAATCACCGCCGAGAACCGAATACGAGGTGGCCTTGCCGCAGAGTGAGAGTAGTCGAGCAGGGGACACGATTTCTCCGAACCGCAGTAGTAAAGATGATACTTTCCGCGTGATTAAGCGCTCGGAGGAACATTTCTACGAATTGGTACCGGGATTACTACAGTTCACGGTAGTCGGGCAGCTCGGACGAGAAGGTCTTGAAGTAGGTTGAGTAGGCACGCAGGCGCAGGCGCGGCCGCGGCGCGTCGAGGTCGAACTCCATCAGTCGCAGCCAGCCGTCTCCGATGCCGTCGATCACGGTGGCCTCGGGGAAGGCGCCACGCAGTGATTGCTTGCGGCTCTGGTAGTTGCTCAGAAACTGGAAAACCTGGTGGCCATGCTGGTTCTGGTCGACGCGGTGACGCACGCCGTGAAAATGGCCGTTCAGCACGATCAGGATCTGGTCGTGGCGGGAGATGAAGCGGTCCCACAAGCGTCCCGGATTGTGGCGCTCGGGATCCAGGCGCGACAAGTCAAAGAACTCCAACGATTCCCGCTCGCCCTCGCCGTTCAGGAATTCGTGGATGGAAACGATGGTTGGCACCCCGGGGAAGGCCTTCAGCACCGACTCGGCCCAGTCAATGACTTCGCCGTCGGGCGACATCTCCAGGCCGAGGTGCAGGAATCGGTGGGTGCCGCCGGTAAAGATCTGCGCGCTGTTGGCTCCCTGGCGGAACGAGGAGACATACCACGGCTGGTTCTTGAAGAAGGGCGTCTGCGCACCGAAATTGCTCGTCCAGTTTTCGAGCGAGCCGCAATGCAGGCTGCCGATGTCCTGCAGGCACGTGCTGGTCCAGTCGGCGCCCGGACGCGGCGGGTAGGCGGCGTCGGACCACATATGGTCGTGATCATGGTTGCCAGGGATCACGGAGAAGGGCAGTTGGCCGACGAGAATCTCATAGGCGGTCTTGATAGCCGGGATCTCAGTGTTGATGACTTGTTCGGGGGCCGGCGGAATGAGGGCGTCGAGCAGCGGATTAGTGATGGACTTGTGGCCGCGCTGCGCATGCGCGGGATCCACATCGGCACTCATCTGGTGTTCCCACATATCGCCGAGCCCGGTGGCGAAGGCGATCTCGCCGCCGTTGCCCACCGCGTTGCGTGCGATGAAGTGCATCATGTCCCAGAGGAGTTCACACGCGTTGAAGGGAAAGCCAGCCTCGCGCTGGTTGCGGTAGCTTGCGTAGTTCTGCGTGTCGGACACAACCGCGACAGTGAAACGGGAATTGGACCGGGAAGACTCTTGCATGGATGGTGCCTTTGACATGGAAAGCCGAAACGTGTTGGGTTACTCGTAATACGTGAATTTTGTAGAACGGGTGTACAGTACCGTTGCTACATGACGGCTTTGTGACCGGTGCATCGACTTTTCGCGATCACGCGGTTGCGTTAGGCTATGTGCTTCGCGAAGCAATCCCAAGGTAATCCTTGGCGGTAACTCAGTAACTCAATCATCTGGCCTGGGGCACGACGGCATTGGCGAGCAAGAAATGGGCGACAATCCCGAGCCTGCGGCCCTGGTTGACATGTGGCGCTGGTCATGTGTAGAACGGGTGTACTGTTTATGGGCGAATGATTGGCATATGAAAGAAAGGGTAGAAAACGTGTCGCTTGATGAGGTGTCGAGTGCGACGCATGCCGACCGAATGACGACGGCCGCCTTCGAGTTGGCCTGTGAGAGGGGATTCGCCACACTGAGCGCCCGAACTCTGGCCGCCTACACTGGGCGCAGCCCTTCCGCGATCAACTACCACTTCGGTGGCCGCGACCAACTGTTGCTTGCGGTTTATGCGGAGACGTCCAGGAGGATCGATGCCGCTAGGACCGCCACGCTTGCGCGCTGCCTCGAGACCACGCCTGCTTGGGCCGAGCTGCCGGATGTGTTCGTCGCCTTGTTGCAGGCGTGGCTGGCGGAGCAACGTAATGTCCTGACCTTGCAGCAGGAACTGGAACATGAAGTAGCCGCGGGGCGTGAGCCACAGCTGCGGTCGGCGGCTGAGCAGGAGATGGCGCGGGAACGGCAATTCTGGTGCGACTTCGCGACCCAATTCGGCACAGCCCCCGCTGTCGCCGGTGCCTGGGCCGACCTTGCCATAGGGCTGACTGGTCTGCTACTGTGCGAGACCGATTCTGCAGTCCGCTCGGCATGGATTACCGCGCCGGCCGTGAGGCTGCATCAGCGCCTGGGCCGGCGCCCCATTGCGTTGTCGGTCACGCGCAAGGCGGATGCCCGGGCCAGTATCGATGCTGTGCGTGACTCGGCGCCAACCAACGACACGGCACGACGGATTCTCGACGCCGCACTGTCGACGATCGCGAACAAAGGCGCGGACCGACTAGTGCAGCGGGAGATCGCGGCGCAGGTCGGCGTATCGCTGGCGGCTGTCACATATTTCTTCCGGACCAAGCACGACCTGATCACTTCGGCGTTCGCAGAGCTCTGTCGGCGGATGTACAGTCTTACGGTCGCCTTCGAATCGTTGCCCCCCGACGATGCCATTGAACGCTTCAGCGACAGGGAGGCTGGGTGGAGCACAGCTGCGCTTGCAGCCCTGCTAAGGGCCGCCGCGCGCGATGAATCCCTGGCGCCGATGGCGCGTGAGATCCGCCAAATCCGAGGTATCGGCTCGATTGTGATGCTGCGCAAGCATGGGGTGGCCTCGGACTGGCTCGACGCCTACTTGCTGGGGGTTATGACGGCGAGCACGTACAGACAGTGCCAGGCTCTGGCGCCAGCTGAGCTGGAAGCCGCGATCAAGTCCTCGACTACCGCGACATTGAAGACAGTATTCGTTAGGGTGTGATGACGCTGCTGTTGGCTTCCTAATCAGGATGTATTGACCTGCCGCACTCGAGCCACGTCAGCAGGATGTCGGCCCTCGACTGGTAATGTTGGTGCATAACGTTGGAGCAGCCATCGCTAGTATCAGTTGAGTCCGCCGCCCCGGCATTGAACACCCTTAGCCGCTTTGACGCCAGCAACGCCGTCGCCACGGGTTCAGCACGGAAACTTGGAATCAGGGTCATAACCACGCGCGCACAGCGTCTGATGCCTCCCACGAAGGCCGCTCAACTGCGGTCAACCCTGGCCGCGGCAGTTGAACTGACCGTCTCGTAGTTCGTTTCGAGAGAAGTGCTTGCAAAAATGGGGTGGACCATAGATCGCACGCACTTGTCTACCGTGTATCAAGGATCCGAACGTTATGCCGCAAGCTTCAGCGCTTGCGAGAAATCGGTGATCAAGTCGTCAATATCCTCGATGCCTGCCGACAGCCGCAGCATACCGTCGGAAATTCCCATAGCCTTGCGCGTTTCCGGGCCGGCTTCGAAGAAGATCGTCGGCGCGACAGGAATGATAAGTGTGCGCGTGTCGCCGAGACCTGTTGCTGCGATCGGCAGTTCGAGCGTGTTCACGAATTCGATCATGCGTTCCGCGTTAAGCAATTCAAACGACAGCAGCCACGACGCACCCCTAAACAGCTCTTGCGCGATATCGTATTGTGGATGACTTTTCAGGCCAGGATAATAGACTTTGCCGACGGCCTTGTGTCCCTCCAAAAATTGCGCGAGTGCGAGGGCGTTGTCGCTACTTTGCTTCACGCGTAAAGCTAGCGTTTCCGCGCCCAACGCGATGGTGTGCGCCTGCTCGGAGGACAACGCCGCGCCCATGTCGCGCAGGCCTTTCTTGCGGATCTGCAAAAGCCCCTGTTCCTTCGCCGTCGAACGCCGATACTCATCAGCGATGTTCGGATACGCGCTCCAGTCGAACAAGCCCGTATCTGTCACGGCTCCACCGAGCGCGGCGCCATGGCCCGCTATCGTTTTCGTCAGCGAGTTGACGACGAGGCTTGCGCCGACCGCCTTCGGCTTGAATAGTACGGGCGAGGTAATCGTGTTATCGACGACATACGCGATGTTGCACTCGTTACACACGTCTCCAATACCCTGCAGGTCGGGAATCTGTGTGCCGGGATTTGCGATGGTCTCGACGAACACCATGCGGGTATTCGATTGGATTGCAGCTTTCACTTTTTCGACATCGCATGCATCGACGGTCGTAACTTCGACGCCGAGCATCCGCAATGTGCCGAGCAAGCTGTTGGTATTGCCAAACACATAACGGCTCGATACAAGATGATCGCCCGCGCGCAAGAGCGTGAGAAACGTCGCCGTGATCGCGGCCATGCCGGTACTGAAACAGACCGTGCCAACTCCTTCTTCCATGCTTGTGATCTTGCGCTCGAGCGCTGCGGTCGTTGGTGTGCCTTGCCGCGCGTAGTTGAAGCCGCCCTTTTTCGTGCCCTGGAACACGCCGATCAGATCCTCGACGCTATCGAAGCCATATTGCACTGACGTGTGAATCGGCTGACGCAAGCTGCCGTGCTCAGTCCCCCCGATTCTGTCGCTGTGAACGATGCCTGTAGTAAAACCTAGCTTGTTCATCACTTCTCCACATCTCTAGTCTATTAGTTACGGACGGACCATTATCTCGTGTATCCGTCGACTCGCGAGATCTTCGGCATCGCAGTCGCCACCCCCAGCGCCGGTGCTATCATGAGCTTGATGCGTGATAGTTTAAGCGGGCCGCATCAATGGCTGCCTAATCATCGGCTTTCTCAGGAAATAAGTGATGAGCCTCACTATGTGCGCGGCGATCGCGGCAATAATTATGCAACATTGAGCCGAGACTACGACATTCATTCAGAAGTTCGATTGACCGATGAAGCGGGAGGCTCAATGGTCCGACTTCCGCCAGTCATTGAGCACGTCCAAGTGAGAGACCCCGCCCCCGGGGCCTTTCGCCAGCCTAGTTGGTGTGCGTGAGAACCTCGGGGCTGGCCCGGGGTGCGCGATGCCATCGACTTCTATAATCGCTTCACGAGCAGCCATGTGCGGATGGCCTGCCACCTCGCTCAGCGAAAGCACCGGAGCAAAGCAGGCGTCTGTTCCCTCGAGGAGAGATGCCCAGTCCTCGCGCGTTCTCGTTCCGAAAATTCTCGCCAGTTCGGCACGAAGCTCAGGCCATCGCGCGCGCTCATTCTGAGCGTCGCGTAGCGCCGGGTCTAGCTCGAGCTTCTCACAAAGCAAGGCGAAGAACTGTGGTTCGATCGCCCCAATGCAGACGTACTTTCCATCACTGGTTCGATAGGTAGCATAGTACGGTGCGCCGCCGTCGAGCATGTTGTTGCCGCGCTCTTCTGAGAAGCTGCCACGCAGCAACTGACCCTGGGCCAGGGTCATGAGCGAGAGTGCGCCATCGCAAATCGCCGCGTCCACAACCTGGCCGAGACCCGATTCGCGCGCCTCCAGCAGAGCTGCAAGGATGCCGGCGACCAGGTACAAGCTGCCACCACCGTAGTCGCCCACGAGATTAAGAGGAGGCAATGGTGCGCGGTCAGGCTCTCCAATGGCGGCGAGTGCGCCAGTGAGAGCGATGTAGTTGATGTCGTGGCCCGCGGCTTCGGCAAGCGGACCCTCCTGGCCCCACCCCGTCATTCTTCCGTAGACCAGGCGCGAGTTGACCTGAGCCACGGTGTCTGGCCCTAGCCCGAGGCGCTCCATTACTCCAGGCCGGAAACCCTCTACGAGTACATCCGCGCGGGCAAGCAGTTCGAGCACCAGTTGGCGGTCGTCTTCGCTCTTGAGGTCCAGATGGACGGTGCGTCTGCCACGACCAATCAAGTCGTTCGGATGACGTGACTTGGCACCCGGGCGGTCGATGCGCACAATATCTGCACCCATGTCGGCCAGCAGCATACACGCAAACGGACCCGGCCCGAGGCCGGCAAACTCAACAACCCGCACACCGGTTAGTGGTCCCATCCGGCCGAAATTCTCCTGCGTCACTTTGCGTTCGTCTCCAATCATCGTCTGTTGCCCATTAGCTCCGCGTGGTTCAGGTTGACGCTTTGCGATATGCGTGCATCCCCACGCGGTAGCCGAACACAATCGCAGGGCCAAGGGTCGCGCCAGGCCCGGGATAGGCGCCATTCATGACCGAAGCCATGTCGTTGCCGCACGCATACAAACCGTCAATGGGCGTGTCGCCGTTTCCCAATACCCGGCCATCGTGGTCGGTCCTCAATCCTGAGCAACTCGCCGCGTCTGCAGGGAAGACCTGGACGGCACAGAATGGTGCGGATTGGATTGGCCCAAGGCAGGGGTTGCCCGTCTGCTTCGCATCGCCGTTGAACCGACTGACCGCCGTGGCACCTTTGCCGAACTCGGGATCACGTCCTTGACTCGCAAAGTCCTTCTGCTGTGCGACGGTCGTTTCGAGTCCGACAACATCGATGCGGAGATTCTCCGCGAGCTTGGAGATAGTCGGCGCCGAGACAAGGTATCCAGTGCGTTCAAACGGTCGGAGGTTCGTTGTGCCAGGCGGGACGATGCCAATGCCATACTTCTCCACGAACTTGTGGTCGCAAACGAGATATGCGGGAAAGTTGCTGGCTGCTGTGCCGTCATCACCCAGCATTCCTTCCACAAAGTGGTGATACGAAGCGCCCTCATTGACGAAGCGCTTGCCTGCCTTGTTGACGGCGATGAGGCCCGGCTTGGCTCTGTCGAGGTAAAGATGTGGAAACAGGCGATAGCCGCCGGAGCCATCTGGGACCCGGGACACGGGTTGCCAGAGATAGTCACGAGCCTGACGCTCAAGTACTGCGCCGACTTCCTGGGCAGCCATTAATGCATCGCCGCGCACAGCCGGAGGTGTGAGCGAATCAAGTTCGGCGTGGTCTAGCTTTCGGCGCAAGCCAGGGTTGTGGCCAATGCCACCAGTAGCGAGTACGACCGCTACCCGTGCGGAAATACGTTCGCTGACTCCGTTGGATTCAACGATAACGGCACTCACGCGGTTAGCCGTTCTCTCGAGATTGAGAAGGCGAGTACCGAAGCGAATTTCAACATCAATCTGTCTGAGGCCACGCAGCATCCGAGCAACGAGCGCGTTTCCCATCACAAGACGCGTGCCTCGTGAGTAAGTAAGGCGGTCGCGAAAATAACGTGTAACTAACTGACCAGTTCGGACGAAGGCTGGCCATGACCGATAGCGTTGGACGAGCGCTTGCACGTCTGTCTTGTTCGCCATCATCCCGCCCAAGAGAAGAAAGTCTTTCAGTGGCGGACGGACTCTATCGAAGTCTGGGCCTAGGCGGCGGCCATCGAACTCCACCGGAGAGATCGCTCGCCCGTACAAGGCGGCGCCAGGCAGCTCCAGATAGTCCGGATGGCGACCGGCGCTCACAAATGCAACCCCGCACTGTGTTTCCAGGAATGCGATAGCTTCGTCAGCGGTTTCGAGGAAGGCGTCGCGACGGCCAAGGTGGTCGTCTGGCCCAATCAAAGCGTCGAGGTACTGTCGGCCAGCTTCCACCGTGTCATCGTGCCCGACCATCCGACCGTGACGATTGCCAGGCAGCCAGAGGGTGCCGGCGGACGTCGATGTCGTTCCACCGACCTGTTCTGTCGCCTCGCATAGCAAAACACTGAGCCCGTTGTGTGCTGCGGTAAGCGCTGCAGTCATACCGCCAGCACCAGCACCGCACACAACTACATCGTATTCAGGCATATCACACAAAGGTTAGCGGGATTACAACGCGATTCGCCACTGGAGCAGCGAGAACGGCGGGTTGGCATCCGGGTGATGCTCAAAGACGCCTTCTACCTCCGAACCGATAGCCACCTCTTGCATCGGGTCGCCCAGAAGGTTTCCTACAAGTCGTACGTTGCCTGCATGTGGCAATTCGACGACTATCGCAAGATAAGGCGGATGGCCGCTGAGTGCGTCGTGCGATGCATGCCAAACGCGTTCCCAACTGTAGATGCGGCCGCGAGGCTTCACTTCCTGCCAGCCCGGGTCGAACTGATGGCAATGATGGCAAAGCCATTCAGGACCGAACTGCCACGTCTCGCAATGCTGGCAACGCTGGATGAGCAAACGGTTCTCACGCAAACCATCCCAGAACGGTGCCGAGAGACCATCGGGTTCGGCAACGGGAATGGGAAGTCCCGGCGGCAGGTATGGTGTGTCGACAGTTTGGTGTGTCATTGTGCTGCCTCTTCCGAAGCCAGGAGCAAGTTGCTTACCGGAGTAACCATGGGCCCGCCGATGACGAGTGCCACGTCGTTACGCGGCGCCTGGTTGCACGATGTGCCGCGAATCTGGCGAACGGCTTCCAGCACTAGTTCGAAGCCGTGCATGTAGCACTCGGCAAGATTTCCGCCACTGGTATTCAGCGGCAGCCTTCCCGAGGGTGCAATGAGGTTCTCCAGCGTCAGGAACTCATTTGCCTCTTCCGGCTTGAAGAATCCATGTTCCGCAAGCGCCATCACGACGCCGCCGGTGAAGTTCTCGTAGCTCTGAACCACGCCTACGTCGCTGGGTCCGATGCCGGCCATGCGAAATAGGTCAGGCGCGACCGTGTCGAAGCTCGCGCTGCCATACCGCGGCGAGTTGTGGGGAATCGCTCCGGTTCGATAGCCGGAACCCGAGGCGGCCCCCAGGATGTAAGCGGCTTTCCCTGGGAAGTCTTTGGCGCGCTCCGCTGGGACAAGAATCAGTGCGGCAGCACCGTCGTTCTCCATGCAGCAGTCGAAGAGGTGAAACGGCTCAGCAATCCATCGCGACTGGTCGTATTTTTCCTCGCTGAGAGGCTTGCCGTACATGACGGCGCGCGGATTGGACTGCGCGTGGTGGTACGAAGCCAGCGCGATGGCGCGCAGCGCCCCCTGGCGAACCCCATGGTCATGCATGAAGCGCTGCACGCGCATGGCAAAGCGCTGAGGAGGAGCAAGTACCCCATAGGGCATGAGATATGCTTTCTCCCCCGATATCGTGTCAAGGCCGGTCGTGCGTCCGAACCGCCCATACTGTCCTTGAGCGAGAGAGCGAAAGACCACGACGCAGTCCGCCAGGCCTGCTTGAATGGAGGCGGCACCATTTGCCACGGCACCGCAACATCCCCCACCGCCACCACCCCATTGCATGGTCGTGGCACGCAGTCTCGGAAGCCCCAATGCTGCGGCAATCCGCGACGGGTCGCTTCGGTCATCGCTGAACGACGAAAAGCCATCAATCTCGCGCGGATTAATGCCGGCATCCCGGCAAGCGGCCAAGATTGCCTGGAGGGCGAGCTTGAATTCGCTATCGGGCGACTTCCCGTATTTGTAGTACTGACTCTCGCCAATGCCAATGACGGCGACTTGGCCTTTCAAGGTGCGAGTCACGATGCGGATTCCTTGGCAAGTTCGCGTTGGTCTTTGCCTAGTGCTCCAGCGGACCGAAGTTCATCGACTTTGCTGTCGTCGTAGCCGAGGACGTCACGGAGAACTTCGAAAGTGTGCTGGCCAACTGCCGGGGCCGGGGTGGGGTCGACCATGGGCGTGTCACTGTAGCGTATCGGCGAGGCGATATTGGGAACCCAACCCACCTTGGGGTGCGGAATACGGCTGACGATGCGGCTTTCGCGGGCCTCAGGCGAACGAATCGCATCCCCGACGCTGCGGAGCTCGCCGCTGGGAATCCCCGCAGCACGCATGCGCCCCTGCCAGTGACTCCAAGGGTGTTCGGCAAAGGCATTGCCAAGAATCTCGAAAAGCTCATCACGGCGGGCTCTGCGCAAGTCCCCCGTTGCATAGTTAGGATCTGCAGCCAGGTCCGGGCGGTCGATGACTTGTGTCATCAGGCGTTGGAAGATGCCGTTATTGCCGGAGTTGATGTAGAACGACTTGTCCTTGGCTTTGAACACGCCAGAGGGGCAGGTGTCGGGGCTCGTGTTGCCGTGACGTTGTGGGTCGGCACCACTGAACAGGTGCTGCATCGGCGCGTACCCCGTCATCAGTACCGCGTTATCAAAGAGCGCGATTTCAACGGCCTGGCCCTTGCCGGACTTTTCGCGTGACAGAAGGGCCCCCAGGATGGCGTTGCAAGCCATCATAGCCGTACTGATGTCCATCACCGGTGACAGCGCGCGCACGCCCTCGCGGTCGGCGTAACCGTTCATCGAGACGAATCCGCTTTCCGCTTGCGCAATGGGATCGAAACCCAGGCGGTCAGAGTAGGCGCCGCTGCGACCATAGGCCGATACCGAGCAATACACGAGGCGCGGGTTGTTGGCTTTGCAGCTCGCGTAGTCGAGGCCGAAGCGGTCCATCACGCCAGTCGAGAAATTCTCGACGACAACATCTGCGCTGTCGATGAGCTCGCGCGCAACCTTCAGTCCTTCAGGTGTTTTCAGGTCGATGGCAATGCTGCGTTTGTTGCGATTCGACCAGAGGAAAGGCGCGCCTTGGCCTAGTTCAGTGTGGACGGGAGGGTATTGGCGGAAGTCATCACCGCGGCCAGGCGCTTCGATTTTGATAACGTCGGCGCCCATGTCGGCCAGCATCATCGTGGCAAATGGGCCTGCAATGAAATGAGTGAAGTCCACCACGCGGAGACCCGCAAGAGCGGTCGGTGCCCCGGCCGGGCGGGGAACGTGAGGCGGGAAGTCGGCTTCGAGGTTATCAAGCATGGCGAGACTCGGCTTAGAGGTGAATGTTGTATTTCGTGATGACGGGATTCCATTGCCCCACTTCGTCGCGGATGAGTTTTTCCATGTCTTCCGAACTGCTGCTGCGGGGCTCGACCTTTCGGTCGATGAAAATCTTGCGCACGTCCGGCTGTGCGACGGCCTTTGCAATGGCGTCGCGCAGCTTCTTCTCTACGTCTGGTGGGATTCCTTTGGGAGCCAGAACGCCAAACCATGCCTGGCTTTTGAAGCCAGGTACGTCCTCGGCGATTGCGGGAAGGCCTGGAACCACTTCCGTCCGGTTTGGTGTAGCGACGGCCAAGTAGCGGACCTTGCCCGAGCCAACCATTACTGCGCCGTCCAGTCCGGTCACGAAGGCGGCTTGGACCTGACCGCCGAGGAACGCCGCCATCAAAGGCGCTCCGCCGTTGTAGGGAACGTGCTGCATCTTTAGGCCGGCTGTCTCGTTGAAGTACTCGCTCGTGAGGTGGGAGAGGGAGCCGTTACCTACCGAACCGATGTTCAATGCTGTCCCTTGCTTGCGGGCATAAGCGAGGAAATCTTTCATCGATCGCGCTGGACTGTCCGCAGGGACCGCCAGAATCATGGGTGTAATCGCGACAGTGGAAATGGGGCGTAGGTCCCGAAGCGGGTCGTAGGGAACCTTTCGCATCAGCTGGATGACGGCGTTGGGGCCCGTATTGCCGAAGACGAGCGTGTATCCGTCTGGGGCAGACTTGGCCACAAGGTCCGTGCCGATGGCACCGCCGGCACCGGGCTTGTTTTCCACGACAACCGGTTGTCCCAGATACTCGCTCAGCGGCTTCTGAATGATGCGGGCGAGCTGGTCAGTGCTGCCGCCGGCAGCATAGGGAACGATGAGTCGAATCGGCTTTTCGGGGTATCCCTTAGCTGAAACGAGGGGCGAAAGCAAAAAAAGGGCGAACGAGAGCATTGCACGCAGGTGCAAAGGCCGGGTGCGCATGATTTGTCTCCTAGTTGTGGGCTGCGGCTCGGGTGGCCGCTTAGCAGGCTGCTGAAGTACTCATCGCGCCAGCGATGAGTCTTCCCCCTCAAGGCTGGTAGGTTCGCTATTTTTCGCAATCCGGAAGCTGGGCGTCACTGCATCGACTTTTTCCGCGTTTTGACGCCCATTACCGACTTCATTACCGCGATTACTGCAACTGCGGACGGAATTGTCCCAGCGAGCGCATGCGCACGAGGTTGTAGGCGGCCATGCTCAGCACAAACATCTGATCGACTTTCTTCAGGCCGCGCACCATCACCTGACGCATGCGCCCCACGGTCTTGATCCAGCCAAAGCCCTGTTCGATCAGCTTGCGCTTTTGTTGCGAGACCGCATACCCGGCGCTGCAAGCAATGGCATCGGGAACGGCAGAGCGTCGCCCCGAGGTGTTTTGTGCCACATGCGGCGTCACCTTCATCTCCAGGCAAGCCTCAATGAACTCGTGCGCGTCATAGCCCTTGTCCGCGCCCACGGTGACTTCCACATTCTGGTCTTCAATCACCTGCCTGGCATCGTTGAGCATGACCTTTGCGGCCTCGCGCTCGGCGTGCCCGTCCGCATTGGTCACCATGGCGCTCACCACCAGGCCATGGCGGTTGTCGCTCAAGGTATGACCCATGTAGCGCAGCTCGCTGGCTGTCTTGCCCTTGCGGTAGAGCTTGGCATCGGGATCGGTCTTGGACTCGTGCGTCTCATTGCTACGCTTGCGCCCCTTGAAGTTGCCGCCGTCGTCGTCGTCCTTGTCGCTGCCATCCTTGCGCACGAAGCTCTTGTGGCCTGCCCAAGCCTGAATCAGCGTGCCGTCCACGCTGAAGTGCTCACCCGACAGCCAGTTCTTCTTCTGCGCGATGGCCAACACCTCGTTGAAAAACTTGATCACCGCATCATGCTTGATCAGACGTTCGCGATTCTTGGTGAAGACCGTGGGCACCCAAACTGGGTCGTCCATCGACAGCCCGATGAACCAGCGAAACAGCAGGTTGTACTGCGTCTGCTCCATGAGCTGACGCTCAGAGCGAATGCTGTAGAGCACCTGCAGCAGCATGGCACGCAGCAACTTCTCCGGCGCGATGCTGGGGCGGCCACCCTTGATATCGGCCTCGTACATCTGCGCGAACAACCGGTCCATCTTCACCAGCGCCTGATTGGCCATGGTGCGGATCGAGCGTAGCGGATGGGACTTCGGCACGAAATCCTCCAGCCTCCGCATCGTGAACAAACTCTCGGTGAACGTGTCTGCGCCGCGCATGAATATAGGGTTGGATGGGGTCCTCAAATCAACGCCTCGGCTCGTCGTCGCGCTGACTTCCGCTGGAGGTATTTCAGCGGCCTGTTAGGTCAGGTTTCCAGGTAGCTGGACCAGTACGTGGTCGCTCGGTCCATGTGCTGCAGGATCAGGCGTTCTGCTTTTGAAATGTCGCGGCTCCGGATGTGTTCGAGCATCTGCCTATGCTCGCGTGCCGATGCCAGACCTTGGGTACGGTCTTGGAACAGCACGGCCCTGCGGCGGGCTGTAAACCGATAGAAGGCGTTCAGCGTCCGAACGAGCACCGAGTTGTGCGCGGCGTCGACCACAGCGATATGGAAGTCCGTATCCATCTCTGCGATGTTTCCGCCAGCCTCAAGCGTTTCGTCGGTCCTGGCGAGGATGGCTTCCATTCGGGCCAGGTCCTCATCGGTGCGACGTTGGCAAGCCAAGCTGACGGCGAGCAATTCAAGGTGAGCTCGCACTTCCATCGTCTCCGTGACCTCTGTCGGGGTGGGGGTCGCCCCGATATCGGTCAGCAGCACGAGCGCTTCGAAGCTGCTCTCGCGAGACATGTGGCGCAGATAAATTCCGGAATTCGGACGCGACTCCACCACGCGGAGCGTGACAAGCGTCGAAAGCGCTTCTCGAACAGCATTTCGGCCTACGCCCAATCGCTCGGCCAGGTCGCGCTCGGATGGCAAGCGATCGCCTGGCTGCAGGCGCCGGTCTTGCAGGTACGCGAGAATGCCGGCAATGACGTTGTTGCCGGCGCTAGCGCGCGGTTCAGCGGTGCCTTCTTGTGCGAAGTTCATGATTTGCTTTCCATTGGCCGTTTTTTGGCCCTGTCTTCCGCCGTCAAAGGTCAAGCACCAATGTCTTCGAGCGCGCGCCGGAGCAGCAAACCATGATTGCCTGGTTGGCCTGCTTCTCTTCGTCGCTCAGGAAGTCGTCCCGATGGTCGGCCTGGCCGTCAATGATTCCGGTCCGGCAGCTTCCACAGACGCCATTGCAGCAGGAATAGGGCACTGCAACGTTATTATCCAACAGCACGTCGAGAATGGTCTTGCCGGGCTCCACGCGGTACTTCGTACCGCTCTTGTGCAGAACCACATCGAAGCCGCCCTCTGTGGCAGCCTGCTGCGTCGCGGAAAACCGCTCGTAGTGAACCGTGGCGGGATCTCGCGCCTGCGTGACGGCCAGAAAGTCGTCAATCATGCGAGTCGGACCACAGCAGTAAACGTGCGTCGAAGCAGACAGGGCTGCCACAACGGCGCCAATATCCAGGCGCTGACCGGATTCGGAGTCGTGGAAATGGCACACACGGCCGCGGTCTGCGTCAAGGCGCTGAAGCTCCTCGGCGAAGGCAGTTTCGCCAGGCGAGCGGCTGGCGTACATCAGCTTCCACTCGCGCCCAAGAGCGTCCAACCGGCGAATCATCGGGAGAACTGGCGTAATCCCGATGCCACCCACGAAGAATACGACGCTGGACGCACACTCATCGAGTGGGAAGTCGTTCGCGGGCGGCGTAGCCCACAATTTGTCTCCCACGCGCAGCTTGTCATGGGCCCAACGTGAGCCACCTCGACCGTCGGGTTCGCGCTGGACGGCGACCCGGTAATGCGCAGGGTCTGCCGACGCCGCATTGGCCAGGGAATAGCTGCGAATCATTCCCGGTTGGAGATGCAGGTCAATGTGCGCGCCGGGGTGGAAGCCCGGCAGGGGCTTCCCGTCGGCGGAAACGAAATCGAACGAAGAGATTCGCTCTGCTTCGAAGGTGATTCGCTTCAGGCGAACTTCAATCAGCGAGGTGTTCATGCTCATTTCCAGTACTAAGATCAGGGCGTGTAGCCAAAGTCCTTGCCCGGCTCTGCACGCATTGCTTCTTCGCCAAGCTTCATCCAGTCGCCGCCCAGAGGGATGGTCAGCGATACAGCTCGCCAGCGAAATGCGCCAGGTGCATTGCTCGACGGCGGACGCTCGCCAGACGCCGCCAGCTTTTTCACTGCTTCCAGGAGGACGCGGCGCATTCGGGCAACACCGGTGTCGCTGGTTCCAAGATGTTCCTTGCTGCGGTCCAGGATGGGCGTCGTGCCAGACTGGCATGCCGCGTCTTGAATCCACAGACCTGGCATCCCGGAGTTGTACTTATCCACCTGAGACTTGTAGTCGAACTGATAGGCGTTGCTACGGTTGTACTGGCTCCAGTACGTGTGATACGGCTCCGTTACCGGCCGCTTCTCGAATGCACCGTCCGAATGGTGGCCAGTCTCACGGCCGTTGTGTCCTTCCTTGAAGAGCTTGCGGGTGCGCTCATAGAACGGCTTCGCCGGGTGGTAGGAGAACATCAGGCAGAGCGTGTGTTCGTCATCGATGGGCACCCATGCGTGGCCGCTCAGTTCAGGGTACTGGGACTGCGGCGGTACCAGCGTCCAGAAGGGCATCAGAAACTGGTTGACGCGCACATAGTTGTCGCCATCGGCCGTTTTGCGACGCGCACCGATGCTGACGCCAGCGTCGTGCTGCACGCATTCGAACGTCGGGCTCAAGTCTTGGGCTTGGCGCCACTGGTTGATGACACCGCCTTCGCCAACACGGCCGTGGAGAATCGCAGCGTGCGCAGAGTCAATTTCGCCTTCTAGCGCTTGCAGCCAGTTGCATTCCTGAACACGCATGGAAATGGCGACTTGCTCCTCCGGCACCATGTTCCATTCCACTTCAGGAAGGTCCGGCGCCTTGTCAGCGTCGGGGCCCATGTAAGCCCACAGAACGCCGTTGCGTTCCTTGACGGGGTAGGCCTTGATTTTCATGCGCTTGCACATCGGACTGTCAGCAGGCTCGCAAGGCATTTCCTCGCACTGGCCGCTGACTTTGAACTTCCAGCCGTGATACACGCACCGCAAGCCGTCATTTTCGTTGCGGCCAAAGACCATCGGCGCCCCGCGGTGGGGACACGCGTGGTCCACCAGCCCGACGTTTCCACTGTTGTCACGGAATGCGACCAGGTCTTCGCCAAGTAGCTTCACGCGATATGGCTGACCGCCAGCAGTCACCTCCGATGCCTTGAGGAACGGAATCCAGTACAGCCGCATCAGGGTGCCCATGGCCGTCCCCGGGCCGACGCGCACCAGCAGTTCGTTGTCTTCGCGAGAAAGCATTGTCAGGTCCTTTTTTGGTAGTCCAATCTGGTGGGACCAATTCTAGACGGAGAAAGGCTGACAGAAATTGGTAGAAACCCTGAGGAAGGGTGCGTGATACGCAAGCTTGGTACTAACCATCCTCTGTGCCATTACGAGATTGACATTAGAATTGTGATGTTTTATCGACATCAGAAAGGTTTACGGGATTACCCGGGTATCGCTCAAGGCGGCAGTTTTCATATAGTGACAGGACCAAAGTGGTCCCACCAAAAGAAGTTCGGAGACAAAATGGAAGTGTCGTCGCCCCCCATCCGCGCCTCACTAGAGGCTGTAAGCAATCCAAGTGTCGATAAAGCCTCAGGCGATGCCATAGTCAGAAAGGTCGGGCGGCGCTTGATGTGGTACGTGATCGCGCTCTATGTCGTCTCGGTTCTAGACCGCGGCAATCTCGGGTTCGCATCGTTTTCCATGAACAAGGACCTTGGACTTACGCCACAGATGTATGGAATCGGCGTTGGCATCCTGTTCCTTGGATACTCACTTTTCGAGGTCCCCAGTAATCTGGCACTTGCCAAGTACGGGGCGCGCCTCACGTTGACGCGCATCGCGATGCTGTTCGGCTTGGTCACGATGTCGATGGCGTTCGGCGGCTGTCAACGTAGTTGTCGCGTGAGGGTATTGAATCAAGCGGCTTCTTTGAAGGCGTCGGCCTCCTTGTTTGGCGTTTCTGGATTCAGGTTGACCTGATCGACATAGCTCCAGTCACGGGTCTGCTTTGACCAGCGCCGTGGATTGGCTCGGCGTGCCAGTTCGTAGACGACGGCCCGATTGGCGAGCAGGGCCACGTCTTGCCCCGCATGGCGTTGATTGGGCGTCACGAAACCGATGGCGCTATGACGATGCTCCTCGTTGTACCAACGCACGAGTGCGGTGGCCCAACGACGCGCTTGCAGCAGGTTCTCGAATGGTTTGACGGGCAGTTCCGGGCGGTACTTCAGCGTGCGGAACAGGGCTTCCGAATGGGGATTGTCATTGCTCACCGAGGGGCGGCTGCGGCTGGGCGCCACGCCCAGGCGCTGCATGGTCGCCAGCATCGTCTCGCCCTTCATCGGGGAGCCGTTGTCCGAGTGCACCACGAGTTGCCCTGCGGCGATGCCCTGTCTGGCACAGATGTCCTGCAGCAACCCCGCCGCTTGCTCCGCGCTTTCGCTGTCGAACACCTGCCAGCCTACGATCTTGCGGCTGAAGAGGTCGACGAACAAGTACAGATAGAAGTGGATGCCACGCACGCACGTGGGCAAATACGTGATGTCCCAGCAAAAGACCTGGTTGGGTCGTGTCGCTGTCAGCGCCCGCGGCCTGCTGCGCTTTTGCGGCGCACGCTCCGGCCGGCGATGGTGCATCTGGCCGGCCTGACGCAGCAGCCTGTACAGCGTCGATTCGCTGGCGATATAGCGCCCCTGATCGGCCAGACGAGGCACGATCTGGCTCGGTGGCAGGTTCTTGAACTCGTCGCCGTTGAGCACCGCCATGGCCGCCTTGCGCTCGGCTTCGCTGAGCTTGTTGGCCGGGTCCGCCCGTTCGTGCAGGCCCTTCACACGGCGATCCCCGACCCGCCCTTCAGGACGCCGCCAGCGCTGCATGGTCCGCGCGGACAAGCCAATCTGGGCGCACGCCGGCTCCAGCCTCGCACCGGCGGCGCAGGCTTCATCAATCAAGGTCATCAGAGTTTGGCGCTGTTGGGCACAGGTCATTAATCCTCGTCCCCCAACAGCGCTTGGAACTTTTTTTGCAATACCAGCAGCGCTGCCGCCTCAGCCAGGGCGCGTTCCTTACGCCGCAATTCGCGCTGCAACACCTCGTGCTTGTCTTGCAGGGCCTTAAGCTCTGCCTTGGCTTCGCGCCGCTCTTGCAGTGTCTCGGGGGCGGGGCTGCCGCAAAAGGCTTCGCGCCACGCCGTCAGTTGGTGCTCAAACAGCCCCTTCTCGCGGCACCAGGCGTGCAGCGCCTCACCGCTGAGGCCATGACTCTCCTGCAGGGCCAACAGCCGCTCGGCGGCGCTCCATTGGCGGGCCGGCAGGCTCTCGGGAAGGCTGCTAGGCATCGCAACTTCAGCTATGCCTTTGCGCGGCTCCTTGAGCCAACCCTTGAGGGTGTGCAGCGGCATGTTCAACTCTGCCGCAATGGCTGCCAGCGTACGCGTTCCGCGCTGCCTGGCTTTGCTCAATGCCTGCTCTTTGAATTCAGGTGTTCTTCTCAATCTCTGCATTTTCTCTTGTCGTTCCAATGCGGATCATCCGCCTGGGAAATGGAACCGACAACTATTCTGACGCCGGGGGCGTTTGTGACGGGGCCACACAGCTTCTACCTCGTAAGAGGCCTACTTGGCATGGCCGAAGCAGGACTCACGCCGGGTGTCTTCCTGTTTTTGAGCTACTGGATTCCGCAGAGCTACCGCGCTCGGTACAACGCTGCCTTCACGTACGCCGTCCCCTCGGCATACATCCTTGCCTCACTTGTGTCCGGTGCCATCCTTCAACTCGACGGTGTCATGGGCGTGCCAGGATGGAAATGGTTGTTTGTGCTCGAGGGCTTGCCGGCCGTATTGCTGGGCGTGATTGGCATCTTCTATCTCACCGACAGGCCTCACCAGGCAAAATGGATGAGCGCCTCGGAACGTGAATGGCTCGAGGCTCAAATCGAACGCGAGGGGACTGTTCAGCACCAAAAGTCCGGGAAGTTGGGCGATTTGCTGCGCCGTCCGGTGCTTTGGATTCTCGCCATTGGCTACATCGGAATCTTTTGCGGTAACGCGACGCTAGGGATCTGGCTGCCGCAAATCATGCATGGGCACGGCGTTGCGCTATCGGTGATCGGCTTCGTTGCAGCGGTGCCTCCGCTCGCTGGCGTAGTCGGGATGACCTTTCTGTCGCGTCACTCCGACAATAGGAAAGAGCGTGTGTGGCACACCGTCGCCTGCATGTTGATTGCAGCCCTTGGGTTCGGCCTGGTTGCGGTGTCGCGAAACGCTGCCACCGCGCTCATCGGTTTCATGTTGGCAAATATCGGTGTGTACTCTTCTCTCGCCATCTTCTGGTCCATTCCTCAGACCTACTTGGCTACGCAAGTCCGCCCGGCGGCCATCGCACTAATCAGTTCCTTTGGCGCGCTCTTTGGCGGCTGGCTCGCGCCCATGTACATCGGCAAAATGCAAGGGTACTTCCACAGCCTGCCGATGGGCATGGCAATCGTGGCTGCACTCATGCTCATGTCGTCACTGTGCGCCGGCGTGGCAGGAGCTCGGCTTGCCAAGAGAGCGGAGTAGAGCCTTCGTGGGGGCGGGCGCGCCACCGGGCTTTGAGGACCGGTTGGTAACAATGCTCCCGATTGCGGCCAGAAGTCCCTTTTCGGCAACATTGCGGCGCAATGGAGCGGTGATGCGATCGCGAGCTTTGGAGAGCAATGACAATGGAACAGAAGCCGGTTTCAGAGGAGTGCACTGCCAACGCCATTATGGCCATTGGAACCGACAAGTTTGGTGTAGAGATCGAGACGTTCGTCGACAGCATTTGCGAAGTAGATTTTTGTGCATGCTATCGCGTGGCCGAAGATGGCGTCGATGTCGTTGCGTTGAGCGATCCGAATCGCTTTGAATCGGCTGCGCGCATCGACTCCTACACACACGATAACCTTTGGGCAACTGACCCGTCACTGCTTCAGGCTTGCCATCAACTGACATCAGCAGCCTTCACCCACACCAGACTTGCGCGAAGTGATATCTCGGATGGGCGTCTGCGCGATTTGGTCTACACGCATCTCGTGGACAGGCTGCTAATTTGCCATAAGGGAAAATTCGGCGTCTTCGCGATGAGCTTGCTGCGGTGGCGAAGAAGCGCACCCTTCCAGTTCAGTGACGTCGACGCGTTGGTGGCCGCCAGTCCGGTCATCATGGCACTTATCGACCGCCATTTTGCTTCGTTGGCAACCCGCAGTCGCCCCGCCAACGCGTTTAAGTCGCTGGCTTTTGCCGAAGAGTGCTTTGACGCGCAGACGGCTATGCCCGCTCGGGAATGCGAGGTTTGTGCACGCATCGTTTTCGGTCACTCCATCCCTGCGATTGCCCAGGACCTGAGGGTAAGCGTCGACACGGTGAAGAGCTATGTAAAGCGGGCCTATCAACGGCTCGGCATTGCTTCGCAGCGGGAGCTCGTGGTTACGTACCTTGAGTGCTGGGCAACTTGGCTACCAGTCCAGAAGGACGCGCGCAGGCTGGTTAGTTAGCTAGCGGGTTGTCACCCGGTCGGGTGGCAGACAACTCTTTGCGCGGGACATAGAGTGAGTTGACCCTCAACAAAAGAGCGCTCGCAAGGCTTCATATGCTGCGGTGCTCAACAAGGAGACTTACTCTATGTACCTCAAGAGCGCCTGGTATGTGGCGGGATGGGACGCGGAATTTCCTGGCGACAGCAAGCTTCTGTCGCGACGACTCCTCGGGCAAGACATCGTCTTCTACCGTCTCGGAGATGGGAAGCTTGTCGCGCTGGAAGACAGATGCTGCCACCGGGCGGCACCTCTATCGAAAGGGCAACAGGAAGGCGACCAACTTCGCTGCATGTATCACGGCTTGCTGTTCGACTGCACTGGTCGATGTGTCGAAGTGCCAGGACAAGAGCGACTCTCCGATAAACTGCGCGTCCGCAGCTATCCTGTCGAGATTCGGGACAACCTCGTCTGGATCTGGATGGGGCCCGCAGAAGAGGCAAATCCGTACGAGATTCGCCGCGTCCATTGGCACGATAACCCCGGCTGGAGCGTCGAAGAAGGCGGCTACATTCGCTATGCGTCGGGCGTACAACTGATTGTTGATAACCTCCTGGATTTCTCCCACCTGGGCTTTGTCCACAACAAGTCGATCGGTACCCGAAAGCAGGGCAACATTCGGCCTGAGACGGAATTCAGTGAAGAGAGCGTCTCCGTTCGCTTCACCACGCTCAACAGTTCGCCCCCGGCATTTGCTCGCCAGCTAGGCCAGTTGCCTGAAGCCGTCGACCGCTTCAACTATTACGCGTGGTACATCCGCGGCAACTTGTTCGTTCAGGATTCGGTGATTGCTCCAGTTGGCGACGGGTATGAGAGCGAAGACCTGACGACAATCAAGCTCCATACGTTCATCGCGCTAACACCGTGCGACGAGAACACGACGCACTACTTCTGGGCGACTGCGCACAACGATTTCGCCTCCACCGAGGGCGACCTTACCCGAAAACTCACTCAGCAGGTAATGAATGCCTTCGAAGAGGACAGGGAAATCATTGAAGCTCAGCAAACCGTGATCTCCGCTAGGCCGAAAGCCCCGATGATTGCCATCGCCGCAGACGGCACCCTCCTTAAAGTGCGCCGCATGCTCGACGAGATGCTGACTACTGAACAGTCCAAACAGCCTGCGCAGTAAGGGACATGCATATGAGAAGCTACGACATCGTCGAGTGGGGGAAGCCGCTCCAAGAGGTCTTGCGTGAAACACCGTGGCCCACAGGAAGCGAGGTACGAGTGAAGGTTGAAGCATGCGGGGTCTGCCATAGTGACCTGCATATTCGCGAAGGCGCGCTAGACCTCGGGAACGGAAAGCGTATCGACTTCGGCAGCGTGGGCGTCAAGCTACCGTTCACTATGGGACATGAGATTGTCGGTACTGTCGACGAAATCGGCCCCGATGCAAGCATCGCGCGCGGTACGCGTTGCGTCGTCTACCCATGGCACGGATGCGGTGATTGTCTGAACTGCCGCACCGACCGTGAGGTGGACTGTGAGAGGGGGCGGGCGCTCGGTACCAGGAAGCCTGGCGGATACTCCGACTATGTCTTGGTGCCCCATGAGCGGTATCTGCTTGATTATGGGACACTCGACCCGCTCCTGGCAGCAACTTGCGCATGTTCCGGGCTGACTTCTTTTAGCGCACTACGAAAGCTGCCTCAGCTGCGGCAGGAGGACACCCTGGTGCTTATTGGTGCCGGAGGACTCGGTCTGGCAGCGCTGGGCCTGGCCTCCGCTGTTACCGCGGCGCGAGTCGTCGTCGCGGACATTGACGATGCGAAGCTGGAGCATGCGGCCAAAGCGGGTGCAGCTGATGTCGTTAACTTGCGCTCCGACGATGCGGTACTTGCGTTGCGCCAGGCCTCGCCGAATGGCATTCGCGCGGTGATCGATTTTGTCGGCTCTGCCCAGACGACAGGAATTGCGCTGGACAGCGTCACACGAGGCGGGTCAGTCATCGTTGTCGGATTGTTTGGCGGGGCACTCTCCGTGTCGACAGCCCTCTTGCCGATGCGCAACGTGACGCTAAGAGGTTCCTATGTGGGCTCCCTTGATGAGATGAAAGCTCTGCTGACTTTGATGGCTGAGCAGGGAATCGCTTCGCCGGTCCAACTGCAGAGGCGCCCGATGTCGCAAGTGAATGTTGCGTTGGACGACCTCGCTCGCGGTCACATCGCCGGCCGCGTGCTTGCGATTGTTGGTCAATGATGATCGCAAAGGATATGCCCATGACCTATGAATCCGCAGAGGCAGTTTCTGGCTACCTGCTAGAGAAACCCGTTTCCCTACTCATCGACGGCAGGCTAGCCAATGGCACAGGCAGCATTGATGTCATCAACCCGGCGACTGCCCAGAAATGCGCAATTGCGCCAGTTGCATCGCTGTCCCAACTGGATGCTGCAGTTGCTGCCGCTAGGAGAGCGCAGCCAGGATGGGCAGCCACTTCGCTAGAGGAGCGAGGGGATCACCTTCGAAAAATTGCTGTGGTGCTGCGAGAACATGCGGATGAATTTGCCGCACTGCTTACCCTCGAGCAAGGCCGTCCAACGGCGCAGACACGTGTCGAAGTCACACGTGCCGCGTCGCTGCTCGAGGCGATGCTGACAATCGATATTGGCGACGAGGTATTGCGTGAGGACGAATCCTATCGTGTTGTCCTGCGACATCGGCCGCTTGGGGTAGTCGGGGCCATCGCGCCTTGGAACGTGCCACTTGGTTTGGCCATTCCGAAGATTACTCACGCCCTTTACACGGGAAATGCAATTGTTCTCAAGCCGTCGCAGTACACGCCGCTGGCGACCCTGCGCCTCGGGGAATATGCCGCGGACGTCTTCCCGCCAGGCGTGCTAAACATCGTGAACGGTGGAAACGAGCTAGGAGAGGCAATCTGCACCCATCCCGACGTTGACAAAATCACGCTTACCGGGTCTGTTGCAACGGGCAAGCGGGTTATGGCTACAGCGGCAGGCACTCTGAAGCGACTGACGCTTGAGCTTGGTGGCAACGACCCGTGCATAATCCGGGAGGATGCGAATGTCGAGCGGATTGCGCCGGCGCTATTTGCAGCAGCGTTCGTGAACAGCGGACAGGTATGCATGGCAATCAAGCGATTGTACGTACATGAGACTTTGCATGACCGCTTGGCACAGCGGATGGCCGAGTTGGCTTCGAACGCGCGGGTAGGCGAAGGGTTCGAGTGGGCTACCGAACTCGGGCCGGTGCAGAATCGCGCTCAGTTCGAGTCAGTCAAGGCTGTGCTGGATGAGGTTCGGGCTGACCCGGAAGCTAGGGTCCTGGCCGGCGGGAAAGCCTTCGACGGTCCGGGATACTTTATCGAGCCGACCATCGTTACTGGCCTGACAGAAGGGTCAGTACTCGTTGAAAAGGAGACCTTCGGTCCGGTGCTGCCCATCCTGTCGTTCCGCACAGACGAGGAGGTCATCGCACGGGCTAACGCAGGGAGTCTCGGTCTTTGCGCGTCGATCTGGGGGGAGAGTGTTCCTGAAGCAGAAAAGATAGCACGCCGCTTGGTTGCCGGGACCATTTGGATAAACCGTCACGTGGGCGTTGACCCGGTGGTGCCGTTCGGCGGAGCAAAGCAATCGGGCCTTGGGAGGCAGTTTGGACGCGAAGGGCTACTCGATTTCACGGAGAGTTGTGCCCTCTACATACCCCAAAGCATCCGTACCTGAGGCGATGGTTCTTGGTTCGCCGGTGAACGCTTTACCGGCGAAACAGGAGTGGCTACCAGCTAGCGGCAGCGGGTGCGCAAATCTCTGTATGGCTCCCTGAGTACCTGGGGCGAATCCGTCGATGTTCGCCGTGTAGGTGTGGTCAGCCTGTGCTGCAACCGTGAAGTGTAGTAAGAGCGTTCCCTCCGGGCCTTATCACAAGTCGTTTTAAATCAGTGGATTAGCGGCTTCTGCGTTAGCCGCCGCAATCAACCTGAGATTGTCCAGGCTGCAAATAGGTCAAATTTCCCCATGCGCCGAATCCAACGAGTACTGCAACCTGTGCAGTAAAAGTTGGAAACGGAAGGCGGTGCGGCATCTTCCCGAAGAGCAAACACCTCAGAACTCTTGAGTTTTTGATGAGGGAAAGAGCGTCGGTTATCACGCGCCAATTCGCAGCACGCGACACATGGCTTAGTGAGGGAAGTGGCGGCTTGTGGAGGATCAATTTCGGCCCTCGCTGTTCCGCTAGGAAACTTGACTGTTCGCCCCCACCTTTTCGAGACAGACCAATATAGCGCTCTTAGAGCGCGATCGTCGATCTTGGCAATGGCGTGACTTCCTAAAACCAGGTGGCGGTACTTAAGCGCGCCAAGTTCAGCTGCGCAAGCAATGCAAACCAGCTGTGTACGTCCGCGTTCTTGCGCAATCCACTCATCCAGCAGCGCTGCAAGGTGTTTCTCATAGGTGCCCGTGAAACGTCTCGCGTTAGCGTGTGCTGTGCGCTGGGCCCTACGACTCAGTGCGTGAATATCTTCCAGAATCTTGCTGAGTTGAGACTGGATCGTGCCGGAAGGAAAGTGGATCTTATTGTGTGGTCGACGTGTTTCTTGTGTACCGTGTTCAATTGCGTGGCAAGCGTCGCGCACTGATATGCTCCCATTTACATCTTCGTTCCGAACGCAGCAAAGCCCCGCATGTGTGATCGCGCGGAAGACACTTGCACGCCTTGGAATGCTAGGATGCTCGCTGCTACATGTTAAAGACCCGGTTGCTTCAGCAGCTTTTGAAGAGTAGTGGTTCTTCGGCAGGCATCCACCAAGGCCGGAACAATGCGTGGACGTCGTCATTGCTCACAGCGTCGTAGCTGCTCAGGCGCCAGCGCGGCGCGTTGTCCTTGTCGACAATCAGCGCGCGCACGCCCTCGATGAAATCCCCGCGCGTGAATGACTGCACCACCACCGCCAGCTCCATGCGGAAGCAGTCGGCCAGGTCGAGCCGGCGGCCGCGCAGCAGCAGCTCACGTGTGGCGCACGCCGCCAGCGGCGAGCGCTTGCGCAAGATGTCCGCCGTGCGGGCGGCCCATTCGGCGTAGCGTGGATCGTCCTGGCAGGCCAGGCTGGCGATGATCTCGGGGAGCCCCGCATCGGCCGGGAAATGCCGCAGCAGGGCCGGCAGCACTTCGAGCAGCGGTGCGTCCGCCGCGCTGCAGATCGGCTCGCGTACCAGCGCACGGCGCAGGTCGTCCAGCGGCTGGCCAGTCCAGCGAACGGCTGCGAGCGTCTCTTCGAGACTGGCCAGCGTCGTGCTGTTGACCGCGACATCGGCCAGCCCGCACAGCAAGGCATCCTCGGCGCCAAGGGTCACGCCGGACAGGCCAAGATAGAGCGCCAACTGGACCGGCATCTTCGACAGGAAGTGGCTCGCGCCGACGTCGGGCACGAGCCCGATGCCGGTTTCCGGCATGGCCACGCGCGAGCGTTCGGTGACGATGCGCAGGTGCGCGGCCTGCGACAGGCCCATGCCGCCGCCCATGACGATGCCGTCCATCAACGCCACCACCGGCTTGGGATAGCGGTGCAGACGGTAGTCGAGCTGGTATTCGTCGATGAAGAACTCGCGCTGCAGCGGCGTGCCGTCGCGATGGCTGTCGTACAGCGCGCGGATATCTCCGCCCGCGCAGAAGGCCTTGGGCCCGGCGCCGCGCATCACGATGGCTTCGATATCGTCCTGTGCAGCCCACGCATCGAGTTGCGCGGACAGCATCGTGATCATCGGGTAGGACAACGCATTAAGCTGGCGCGGCCGGTTCAGCGTGACCAGGCCGACGCGGTTGATGACCTCGAACAGGACTTCGGGCTCGGCGCCGGCGGACGGGTTGGCGGGCGTGCTTTCCGGTGTCAGTCGCATGTGGGCTCCTAGCCGTTGCGCCATTGCGGCGTGCGTTTCTGCAGAAAGGCATTGACGCCTTCACGCTGGTCCTCGCCCGCGAACAGGTCGACAAAGCGCTCGCGTTCAACCGCGAGTGCGGCCTGGCGCGGCACACCCTGGCGCGCCAGATGCACGAGCTGCTTGCTGTAGGCCGCCGCGCGCGGGCTCACGGCGCAGGCGCGTCCGGCCATGGCCAGCGCGACGTCCAGCGCCTTGCCGCGCGGCACGACCTCCTCTACCAGGCCGATGCGCAGCGCCGTGGCGGCATCCACGCGCTCGTTGGTCAGGATCATGCGCTTGGCCCAGCCTTCGCCAACCAGCCACGGCAGGGTCTGCGTGCCGCAGCCGCATGGCAACAGGCCCACGGCGGCTTCAGGCAGGGCCATCTGGGCCTGCTCTTCGGCAATGCGCACATCGCAGGCGAGCGCGCATTCCAGGCCGCCGCCCATGGCGTAACCGTTGATCGCGGCGATCACGAGCGGCCGCGCATTCTGCAGCGCTTCGAACGCCGTGCCGAAGCGCTGCGCCATCACACGTGCATGGGCGCGATCGCCATCGGCGAAGCCGTTCAGATCCGCGCCGGCACTGAAGAAGCGGTCTCCGCTGCCGGTGATGACGACGGCGCGGACTTCCGGGTCGGCGTCAATCCTTGCCACGAGATCCTGCAATTGCTGGAGTCCCTCGGCGGTGAAGGCATTGGCCGGCGGGCGGCTAAGCGTGAGGCGGGCGATGTGCCCGTCCAGGGTGAATTCGATCATGGCGGGCTTCCGTCAGGCTTCGGTCCTGGGCTGGTATTGCCGGATCACCCCGGAGAAATCGAGCTGACCGTCGCCGGCCTGGCTCATGGCTTGATAAAGCTGCTGTGCCAGCGCGCCGAGGAACAGTGGCTGCTTCACACTGCGCGCGGCATCGGCGGCCAGGCCGAGGTCCTTGAGCATCAGGTCGGCGCCGAAGCCGCCCGTGTAGCCGCGCGAGGACGGCGCGGTTTCGATCACGCCCGGATACGGGTTGTAGGTGTCCGACGACCAGCAGCGGCCCGTCGAGGTATTGACGATGCCGGCCAGCACGTTGGCGTCGATGCCCAGCCGCACGCCGAGCGCCATGGCTTCGGACACGCCGATCATCGAGATCCCGAGGATCAGGTTGTTGCAGATCTTGGCGACCTGCCCGGTGCCGGTGTCGCCGCAATGGACCAGGTTGCGGCCCATATTGGCGAGCACGGGCTTGACCTGCTCGAACAGCCCCGGCGTGGCGCCGACCATAAAGGTCAGCGTGCCGGCCTGCGCGCCGCCAGTGCCGCCCGACACCGGAGCATCGGCCAGCGGATTGCCATGCGCGGCGGCGGCAGCGGCCAGTTCGCGCACGGTGGCCGGGTCGATGGTGCTGGAATCGACCAGCGGCACGCCGGGGCGCACACCCGCCAGCACGCCGTCCTCACCGAGATAGGCCGTGCGGACATGCGCGGCCGCGGGCAGCATGGTGATGACGAAGTCGGCCTCCGACACCGCCTTGCGCGCGGAATCGGCCGAGGCCGCGCCTTCGGCGCACAGCGATGCCACGGTAGCCGCGTTGAGGTCGAACACGGTCAGCGTGTGGCCGGCCTTGAGCAGGTTGCGCGCCATGGGGGCGCCCATGTTGCCGAGGCCGATGAAGGCGATATGCATGTCGGGTCTCCTGGATATTGTCTGGCGGGTCGGTACGTAGCGTGCTTACTTGAGGCTGATGGTCGTGTTCACGCCATCATTCACCGTGGCATCGTCGAACCAGCGCGCGGTCACGGTCTTGGTCTGGGTGTAGAACTGCACCACCTGCTTGCCGTAAGGACCCAGGTCGCCGAGCTTGGAACCGCGCGAGCCGGTGAAGCTGAAGTAGGGCACGGGTACCGGGATCGGAATGTTGATGCCCACCTGGCCGACATCGATCTCGCTCTGGAACTTGCGGGCAGCGGCGCCGCTCTGCGTGAACACGCCAGTGCCGTTGCCAAACGGATTGCGGTTGACCAGTGCAATGGCCTCGTCCAGTGTCTCTACGCCGACGACCACCAGCACCGGGCCGAAGATCTCGTTGGTGTAGACCGACATGTCGGTCGTCACATCCGTGAAGATGGTCGGGCCGATGAAATTGCCTTGCGGGTAGCCCGGCACTTCGACGTTGCGGCCGTCGAGCACCAGCGTGGCACCTTCCTTCTCGCCGGAGGCGATCAGGCCGAGGACGCGTTCCTTTGCCGCGACCGAAACGACCGGGCCGACATCGGTGCCCGCTTCCGCGCCGGCGCCCACCTTGAGCGTCTTCGCCTTGGCCACGAGTTCAGGCACCCATTCGCGCGCGGCTCCGACCAGAACGATGACCGAGGTCGCCATGCAGCGCTGGCCGGCAGCGCCAAAGCCCGCGCCTGCCAGCGCGTTCAGGGTTTGCTCCTTGTGCGCGTCGGGCAGCACCACGGCATGGTTCTTGGCGCCCATCATCGATTGCACGCGTTTGCCATGGGCACCGGCCAGGTTGTAGACATGGGTGCCGACCGCGGTCGAGCCGACGAAGGACACGGCCTTGATATCCGGGTGCGTGCACAGCGCGTCGACCACGTCCTTGGCGCCTTGTACAACGTTCAGCACGCCAGGCGGCACACCGGCTTCCACGGCCAGTTTCACCAGCTCCATGGTCGACAGCGGATCCTGCTCCGACGGCTTGAGCACGAAGGTGTTGCCGCAGACGATAGCCATCGGGAACATCCACAGCGGGATCATGGCCGGGAAGTTGAACGGCGTAATGCCGGCGCACACGCCGATCGGCTGCTGCAGGGTATAGGTATCGACCGTGGCTGCCACGTTCTCGGCAAAGCCGCCTTGCTGCAGCGTGCCGATGGAGCACGCGTGCTCGACCACTTCCAGGCCGCGGAAGATGTCGCCTTCGGCATCGGCCAGGGTCTTGCCCTGTTCGGCCGTGAGGATGGCGGCGATGCGCTTGCTGTGTTCGCGGATGAGTGCCTGGTAGCGCAGCATGATGCGCAGGCGCGCGCCAATCGGCGTATGGCGCCAGGTGGCAAAGGCGCGCTGCGCCGAAGCCACGGCCGCGGCGACTTCGCTGGCGGTGGCCAGCGGCACGCGCGCCAGGACCTCTTGCGTGGCGGGGTTGACCACCTGGCGGAATTCCGTGGCGGACGATTCCACCCACTCGCCGTTGATCAGCAGCGGGACGGTCGGAACGGCGTTGGCGGTCTGGGGCAGTGCACTCATGATGTCTCCGGTCGGTTCTGGATTGCGATGCAGGTTGAGGCGATTCGATAGGGCAAGTCGGTGCTACAGGCTGCGCGCGATCAGCATGCGCTGGATCTCGCTGGTGCCTTCGTAGATCTGCGTAATGCGCGCGTCGCGGTAGTGGCGTTCGACGGGGTAGTCCTCGAGGTAGCCATAGCCGCCGTGGATCTGCAGTGCCTTGGAGCAGACCCGCTCGGCCAGCTCGGACGCGTACAGCTTGGCCTGCGACGCTTCCGACAGGCAGGGCAGCCCTTGCGTGCGCATCCGTGCGGCGCGATGCACGAGCAGACGCGCGGCGTTGAGTTCGGTGGCCATATCGGCCAGCATGTTGGCGATGGGCGGGTGCTCGCGCAAAGGCCGGCCAAACTGCACGCGCTCCGACGCATAGCGGCACGCGGCCTCGAACGCTGAGCGCGCGATGCCGATGGCCTGTGCGGCGATGCCGATGCGCCCGCCCTCCAGGTTGGACAGCGCGATGCGCAGGCCCTCGCCGGGCTCGCCCAGCAGCGCGTCATGCGGCACTTCGCAGTCTTCCAGTGTGATGGCGCAGGTGTCCGAGGCGCGGATGCCCAGCTTCTTCTCGGGCGCGTGGACGATAAAGCCCGGTGTGTCCGTCGGCACCAGGAAGGCGGAGAGGCCCTTCTTGCCTCGTTCCGGCTCCGTGGCGGCGAACACCACGGCCACGCCGGCGCGCTGGCCGTTGGTGACGAACTGCTTGCTGCCGTTCAGCACCCAGCCGCGCTCGGTGGGCTGGGCGCGCGTGCGCAGGTTGTGGGCTTCGGAGCCTGCCTGCGGTTCGGTCAGGCAGAAGGCGCCGATGACTTCGCCGCTGGCCAGGCGTGGCAGGTAGCGCTGCTTCTGGGCGTCGGTACCGTAGTGCAGGACCGGCCCGCAACCTACCGAATTGTGCACGCTCATGAGCGTGGCGCACGCAGCGCAGCCGGCGGCGATTTCCTCGATGGCCAGCGCATACGCCACGTAGTCGGTATAGGTGCCGCCCCATTCCTCCGGCACGATCATGCCCAGCAGGCCCAGCGCGCCCATGTCGGCAACCACGTCTTGGGGCAGCCGGGCGGCGCGGTCCCACTCGGCGGCGCCCGCGGCGAGGCGCTCGCTGGCAAAGGCGCGCGCGCTGTCGCGGATCATGGTTTGCTCTTCGGTGTAGTCGCTATACATGGCAGGGAACTCGTGCGGGCGGCGGTTGAGGCGACGCCGAGCGATGTCGGCGATCATTTGCCCGCAGTGTAAAGACGCCGGAGCGCGACTTCTATGCCGAAATCCGCCAATCGTCCTGAACCGGTTTGCCACCTACCAAATCGCCGTGGCGCATAATGAAGTGACTATTCCATGCCGGAATCCGGCCGGAGGTCGCACAGAATACTGCAATCATGCCATTGAATTGACAATATTTCTTGCTCTCCGTGAGAAGAAGAATTGTCAATTTAACTTAATACGACTTAGCGTCAATTGGGCGACCTAGCATCAAATGAACGCTTCAGTCAGTTGTCACGCTGACATCCGACATAGGTACTTAAGCGGCCTGCTAGACTTCGAATCCAACTCGAAATGAATGATGGGGGAAAAAGGCACGCTCGCGTGAATGATGAGCGCGGCACATGAATGACGATCTTCAACATCAGCGAAGCGGCTCACAGAAAAAGGGAGTTCCACAGGCGTGCCCTGTGGAACCCGTGAAGCCCGAGTGCCGTGGAAAGTGTCATGCAGAAGGCCGGCATTCGAGTTTGGAAACACCAGAACTGGTGAGTGCGCCGCAGGTGTTAAGCCATGACAGCCGACGCGTTCGCTCCATCCGCAAGTTCCGCCGCGCGGAGCGTGCAGGCAATGAGGCCCACGCCGTCCGCCGCAGCGTAATAGAGGATGGTCTCACTGCCCTGGAGCGGGTAGACCTGTCGGAGCAGGTTTTGCGCCGTCATGCCCTTCATCATGAGCGTAGACGCGGGCTGGTCCGAGACGCCATCAGGCAGCGGAATCAGCACCTCAGCCGGCACGACCCGGGCGTCCGAGTACGCGCCCTGGGGGCCGAGCAGATAGCCCACACCCGCGCGAATATTGGTTACGACCCTCGACCTCGACCACACCCACTGCGTCAGAGTCCCTCTGATTTCGTACGCTTTCTGATAGTTGATGAAAGTCAACGTCGGGGAACCTAGATGCTCGGCATTCGTGAGACTACGTCGAAGTGGGACAAATCGCAGTTGCTTCGCAGAGGTGCGTAACGCCCCACCGGAAGTTGCTTAGCATTTGCTGAGCGCGGCTCGCATGAATGACGATTTTCAACACAAGTCACGGTGCCTGACGAAATCAGCCTCCATTCTTTCGTACACTCATTCAAGACACCCGCCGGCGATTCGCCGGCCGGGTGGCGGCCTTTCCATTAGCTTTTCACGCAGGGCAGGCGCACGAAATATGCATTCAGAACTTGTGGCGGATACCCACGGCAGCGCCGAACATTGAGCTCTGACCATTGCCCAACGCGTAGCTGTTGCCACTGGCAAGGCTGGTTGCGAACGTGGTAGCCAGAGACTCCATCGTGAGGCCGGCGTTCTTCGCGTAGGCCGTGGTCAGGTACACATCGGTACGCTTGGAGAAGGCATAGTTCGCCATGAAGGCGATCTGCCACGGGTTGGCGACGTGTGTGTCACCGAACAGGCTCTTGATATTGTCGTAGTTATATTCGAGTGTCAGCCCGATGGCCGGGGTAACCTGATAGTTGGCACCGATCCAGTAGAAATCATCACGCTGAATCAGTACGTCCGCTGCGTTCTTTTGCTGGCCCCAACGATAGCCGCCCATGATCTTGGCCGAGCCATACGTATAGCTAGCGGCGACCGCAGCCTTCTTGATGGCGCCGTTGCCGGTACCAATAGTCGGATTCCATTGGTCGTAACCAATGGTCGCACCGAACGGGCCGGCACCGTAAGCCACGGCCGCACCGTAACCCGTATCGCGCCGGAACGCGCCCGGGACTTCACCGTTGCCCCCGATCGGCGTTGCCACACCAACCGTAGCCGGCAAGGCTACGCCAGTCCCGAACGACCAGTGGGCTCCTGCGGTGATCGGACCAAACGTGCCGGTGTACTTGATGGTGTTGTCCTCGCGGTAGTTCGGACCTTGCTGCAGTACGACAGGCTCGTATTGGGTTGAATAGGCAGTAGGGGAGAAGTTGGCCAGAGCGTCGAACATCGAAACGTACTGGCGGCCGAAAGTGAACTGCCCAACGCTACTACTTTGCAGACCCACGAAGGACTGGCGACCAAATAGGCGGCCACTCTGCTGGAGGCCGCCGCTGTCGCTGCTGAAGCCGCTTTCGAGCACGAACACGGCCTTCAGGCCTCCGCCGAGATCCTCGGTGCCGCGCAAGCCCCAGCGTGATCCGGACAGGCCACCCGCATCCATGCGGGTAACGGATTGGGCCGGGCCGCGATTGAAGTTGTTGGCGGCAACCGGTACTGCGCCAATGTTATTAACGTATTCGATGTTGGCGTCCATCACGCCATAAAGCGTCACGCTCGATTGCGCTTGTGCCGTACCAGCAAACGCGCCCAATGCTCCCAGCGCGATAAGCGAATTTTTCATACTGAAACATCTCCATTAATGAATTGTTATATTGCGACCTATAGAAATTTGTTGGCCGCCATTTCAATCGCCGACTTCAGGATGCCGATAAATAGTGCAACAAACAAACATCATAGCGCTACTCCCAGCACCCCTTTATCTGCCTTTAAAAACATCGTTACCGCATCCATGGAAGTCGCTGAGAGAACGACTTCCAGAGGATGTGGGGGCGACTCGTTATGATCGGGAATAACGTTGGATGCATCCATGGGTAGTACTGTTCGAGCCCACATTCCTTCGCATACGATCACGGCCGGTGGTCTGAGATGAACGAGTCGGAGCGGTGGGTTCATCCACCGTGTACTAAAAGGCGACTTTCTCTGCGCCCTTCAAGGCCAGGATCTCCCTGGCCTCGGAAGGTGTGGCGATCTCTAGCCCGAGTCCCTCCAGAATTTCTCGCACCCTGCGAACCTGTTCTGCATTCGAACGAGCTAACTGACCCGCGCCGATCCAGAGACTGTCTTCCAGACCTACTCGGACGTGACCGCCCATTGAGGCTGCCATGGCCGCCACCGTCATCTGGTTCCTGCCCGCACCAAGCACTGACCACCGGTAGTCCTTGCCAAACAAACGGTCTGCTGTTCGTTTCATATGCATGACGTCTTCCGGGTGAGAGCCGATGCCACCGAGAATGCCAAAGACTGTCTGAAGAAAGAAGGGCGGCTTCACCAGGCCGCGGTCGATGAAGTGGGCAAGGTTATAGAGGTGAGACGTGTCATAGCACTCGAACTCATAGCGGGTGCCAGATGATGAGAGTTCAAGCAGTGCCGTCTCGATATCACCGAAAGTATTGCGAAAGATCAGGTCGCGGCTACCTTCCAAGTAAGACCGTTCCCAGTCGTGCTTAAACTCCTTGAATCGGTTCAACATCGGAAACAATCCGAAGTTCATCGAACCCATGTTGAGCGATGCCACCTCCGGTTGAAAAACGAGCGCGGGCTGGATCCGCTCCTGAACCGACATGTACGGAGAGCCGCCAGTTGTGAGGTTGATTACAGCGTCGCAGCCTTCCTTGATCGGGCCAAGAAAGGGGAGAAATGCCTCCGGTCGTTGATCCGGCTTCCCAGTGATTGGATCCCGAGCGTGCAAGTGAATAATGGCGGCTCCAGCCTCTGCAGCTGCAATCGACGATTCAGCGATCTGCTCGGGGGTCACAGGCAGATGCGTGGACATCGAAGGAGTGTGAATGGCGCCAGTTACAGCACAACTTATAATGACTTTGTTAGGTTTTTTCATACTTGTCTCCTTTTTGTCAGAAATATCAATATGATTTCGGCAAACCTAGAACCTTTTCCGCAATGAAGCAAAGAATCAGTTGAGGTGAAATCGGAGCGATGCGTGGCAACATCGATTCTCGGAAGTAACGCTCCACGTGATACTCCTTCGCATATCCCATGCCACCGTGCGTCAATACCGCTGTTTCACAGGCTTGGAAGCCAGCTTCGGCGCAAAAGAGCTTTGCAGCGTTTGCCTCTGCGCCGCATGGCTTGCCTTGGTCGTATAGCCATGCAGCACGTTGATACAGCAGCGCGGCTGCCTCAAGCTCAACCCATCGCATCGCCAAGGGATGTTGCACGCCCTGATTTTTACCGATGGGACGATCGAATACCACGCGTTCACCGGCATACGACGCAGCTCGTTTCAAGGCAGCCCGTCCAAGGCCCGTCGCTTCAGCTGCGAGCAACACGCGCTCGGGGTTCAGGCCGTGCAAGATATACTCGAAGCCTTTTCCCTCCTCGCCAATTCGATCTTCCACGGGAATCTCGAGTCCATCAATGAACAACTGGTTGGAGTCCACTGCCTTTCGTCCGAGTTTTTCTATCTCTCTGACTTCGATCTTGGTGCGGTCAAGATCGGTGTAAAAGAGGCTAAGTCCCTGAGAGGGGGACGTGACTTCCTCGATTGGGGTGGTTCTTGCGAGCAACATGATCTTGTGGGCAACCTGGGCGGTGGAAATCCAAACCTTCTGCCCATTCACCACGTATCGATCGCCCCTCCGTACGGCCGTCGTTTTGAGCTTGAGCGTGTTTAGACCCGTGTTGGGTTCCGTCACACCGAAGCACGCCTTCGCGCGACCTTCAATGATCGGAGGTAACCACCGCTCCTTTTGCTCCTTATTGCCATGAACGACTACTGGATGAAGTCCGAATACGTTCATGTGGATGGCCGATGCTCCCGACAATCCGGCTCCGGAGGCGGAGACTGTCTCCATCATGAGAGCGGCTTCGCTAATCCCAAGACCCGCACCGCCATACTCGGCTGGCATGGCGATCCCCAGCCAGCCGGCGCCGGCCATGGCGGCGTAGAAGTCTTCGGGGAAACCTCCCTCTCTATCCTTGGCAAGCCAATACTCGTCGTTGAAGGGCTTGCAAACTTCCTCAACAGCGTCGCGAATAGCAACTTGATCTTCAGTGTATGAAAAGTCCAATTCTGTACTCCATTTAGTGTGCTTAAGGGCGTAAATTGCCCTTACCTGCTGAGGAATGTTATTAGATGGTGTATGTTTAAAACCGAAGATTTAATAGTAACAAAGCGATGAAACCTATCTTTGATGAGCAAGGCGAATAATTCGCTTCCCCAAATTCTTTCCGTCATAAAGTTCAGCGATCGACCTGGGGGCATTTTCGATACCGCAGATGATTTCCTCGCGGTACCGCAAGCGGCCGTCTCGAACCCACGAGGCTAGACGCGAAACGGCCTCGTCATATCGATGCTCATAATCCCAAACCAGGAATCCATGCATCGAAGCCGCTTTGTTCAAAAGATGTCGTTCGATACGCGGGGCCGAAGGCCATGGATCCCACGTGGAAACGGAAGCTGTGCCGCAGATAACGATTCGCGCGCCTTTATTGATATGCCCTAGTACCGTATCTGAAATGACACCACTGGTGTTGTCATGGTAGATATCTACTCCATTGGGGCAAGCAGCGATTAATTGCTCTTCAAAATTCGGGTCGCGATAATCAATAGCGGTATCGAAGCCAAATTCCTCTTGACACATTTTGACCTTCGCCTTTCCGCCAGCTATACCAACCGTGCGACATCCCGCCAGCTTGGCAAGCTGCCCTACAGCGGAGCCGACCGATCCGGCCGCCGTAGATACCACTATGGTGTCGCCAGGTCGGGGACGGGCGATCTCAGTAAGCGCAAAGTACGCTGTTATGCCATTAATGCCAAGGACCCCAAGCGAAAGGGATAACGGCAGGTCATCTTCGACGACCTTGCGTCGAATCTGAGTGCTTGTGGCTACGCTGTACTCCTGCCATCCCAGCATGCCCATCACTTTGTCACCCACTGCGTAATCCTTGTGCTTCGAAACAAGGACCTCTCCCGCTGAGAATGCCCGCATGACATCTCCAATCTTAACGGCCTCGGAGTAGTTAGCTGCTGCATTCACCCAGCCTCGCATTGCTGGCTCTACAGACAGGAAATCATTGCGAACCAGGATTTCGCCTTCCGACACTGTTGGAAGGCTTGCCTCCACGATCTCAAAGTGCTCGGGCCGCGGGATGCCATTGGGCCGTGACCGGAGAATGACTTGTCGATTGATTCGGCTCTCAAACATGATGAATTCCACTATTCAAAATGGTCTCTCGCGCACCAGCATCGTGGCGCGGCGCACCTGTGCAGTTCCCGAGGCTTCGTGATAGGCGGCCAATAGATACTCATACATATAGTAGCCTAGCATACGATAGATGTGGCGACTAGTGAGTGCAAAAACGCCACAAAGCTTGGGTGTATCCAGGTTGGACACCCGAGACTTGGCCGGAGCGAAGTGTGCCTTACGGGCCTTTTTTGTCTCCGAAGCAGGACGGAGATAGGGTAAACACCAGTGCGCTTGACGTTGCGCCCAGAACAGCGCCGCTTGCACGAAAGGAATCGTGCATATAGTATGGTAGCGAACTATATGTGGAGACTGAAATGGCAGGTTTGTACTACGAGCAGTTCGAAGTCGGGCAACTGTTTCGGCATGAGATTCGCCGCACGGTTACGGATGCAGACAATGTGCTCTTCAGCGCTATGACGCACAATCCTGCAGCCATTCATCTGGACGCGGAGTATTCAAAGGGAACAGAGTTTGGCAAGCCGTTGATGAACAGCGTGTTCACGCTCGGACTAATGGTAGGGATCTCTGTTGGCGATACCACGCTGGGTACGACAGTTGGTAACCTCGGGTGGGATGAAGTGCGCTTTCCGCGGCCGGTGTTTGCTGGAGATACTCTTCACGCCGAAACCAAAGTACTTTCAAAGAGAGAGAGCAAGTCTCGACCTGAAAACGGTATTGTTGTCTTTCAGCACACGGCCTTCAATCAGCGTGATGAGGTTGTCGCCACTTGCATGAGGTCAGCCCTGATGTATCGCCTTCCTTCCGCGCAATGAAACGACGAGCTAGCGGTCTGGGAGAACTAAAGAGTTCAATTTCGAGGCGTGGTTGGGATTGGTAATAGTGCAGGGGAGTGAAGAGAATGGACGCACTGAAAGGAATGCGGGTTGTTGACTTTTCTAAAGTTCTGGCAGGACCGCTTTGTACGCAGTATCTCGCCGACATGGGGGCCGAGGTCATTAAGGTGGAGCCTCCTCGAGGAGACGATACTCGCCACTGGCCGCCGTTTCACGATGGCACTGGTACGGTGTTCCTGAGCGCAAATCGTAGCAAGCAAAGCATCGTTCTTGATCTGAAATCCCCCTTGGGAAATGAAGCCGCACAGCGACTCATCGATACCGCTGACATCGTTGTAGAGAGTTATGGGCCCGGCGTGGCGCGACGTCTTGGGATCGACTACGAAACGGTGGCAAGGAGACGACCGAACATCGTCTACTGCAGCATATCTGGCTTTGGAAGCCAGGGGCCCCTTCGCAGCGGGAAAGGCTATGACGTCGTCCTCCAGGCGTTCAGTGGGATGATGTCGATAACTGGAGAGAGTGGAGGAGCCACCGTAAGAAGTCCGATTTCCCCGATCGATCAGGCTACCGGTATGCACGCGACGATAGGTATCCTTGCCGGTGTTGCCAAGCGTTTCCAGACGGGGGAAGGAACTCATGTTGAGGCGGCCCTGTTCGATACATCGCTGGCATTTATGGCTTATGTCATGCACAGCTATTGGGCGCGGGGTACAGAACCCGAACGCTGGGGTTCAGCGCATGAATCTCTTTGCCCTTACCAGGTATTCGAGACTAAGGACCGGCCGCTACTCTTGGGCGTGGCAAATGATTCCCTTTGGCGCGCCTTCTGCGATGAGGTGGAGGCTCCAGAATTGGCCGATGACCCCCGCTACCGATCGAATGCGGATCGTGTTCGTCATCGAGAGGAAGTTCTTCAGCAAGTTTCAGCCAGGATCGTCAAAGCCGGGTGTGATGAATGGATGGACCGCTTTTCGCGGGCCGGTATTCCGTGCGCTCCCGTTCTAAGCGTGGGGGAGGCAATCTCACACCCGCACACTCAAGCAAGCGGAATGATCCAACGGCTCGACCCGCAGCATGACTGCGATCTGAACTTCGTGTCCCAACCTTTGCGTTTCGATGGAAACCGCTCAACACCGCTAAGCCCACCTCCTGCCTTGGGAAGTCACACGCGCCAAGTCCTGGCGAGTCTGGGATATTCGGAGGACGAAATCGGACGTTTCGTAACTCCATCGTCTACGGAGGTTGATGGTGTTATCTGACTGCGTTGAAACGCTGTTCAGGAATTCAGCCCATGTGGGCTGAGGAGAAAATTCAAGCGATCAGTCGTTGGTAATGCGTGGGGAGAAGATTGGATGTCCATCGATTTTTCCGTTGATGAAGGGGGTATTGCAACCATTACCATCAATCGACCTGAGCGACGTAACGCACTCGATGCAGAGCATTACGGCTTGCTGTCAAAAGCATGGCGTACCGTGCGCGACGACGAAGCGATTCGTGCTGCCATCATTACAGGTGCTGGTGAGCAGGCATTCTGTGCTGGTGCAGATCTCAGGTCCTTTGTGAGCGGCCGGCCGGATCTTGCCACATTGATGCATACCCAAGCCAATCAACTGCTCAATCGGGGGATCGAGTTGTGGAAGCCTGTAGTGGCGGCGGTGAACGGCTATTGCCTTGGCGGCGGAATGACGCTGCTGCTGTCCACAGACATTCGGGTATGCACGGATGTGGCGAAGTTTGGCTTGAGCGAAGTGCAACGTGGGGTGTTTCCCGCCAATGGCGGCACTCAACGCATCGCTCAACAGTTGCCGCATGCGATTGCCATGGAGATGCTGTTGATCGGCGATATGTTCGATGCTGCCACAGCACATCGTTGGGGTCTGGTGAACCAGGTTGTTTCAATCAGTGAGCTTATGGACACAGCCAAGGACTACGCGCGTCGCTTGGCTGCAAACGCTCCCTTGGCGGTACAGATGGCCAAGGAACTTGCGTTGCGCAGCCGCGATGTCGATCTTGCTACCGGGCTCCGTATGGAGCAGGTCTTTCTCAGGGTTTTGCAAGAGTCTGAGGATGTTCAGGAGGGGACTCGCGCATTTTCGGAACGCAGGACCCCGCAATTCAGAGGACGTTGAGTCCGCTAAAATCTCAATGGAGCGTGTCATGCCTTTAAGATCCCTTTTGTTCGTGCCCGGTGACAGTGAACGGAAACTGGCTAAGGCGGAAAGTGCCGGAGCAGATGCCCTGGTGCTCGACCTTGAAGACTCCGTGGATCCTTCGCGTCTGAATCTTGCGCGCGATATGGTGCGCGAGTATCTGAAGAGCCAGAAGGACGCCGGACCCGCGCTGTGGGTCCGAATCAATCCTTTGAGTTCGAACCTTGCGCTCGGGGACTTAGCTGCGGTGATTCAAGGCATGCCAGCAGGGATATTTCTGCCCAAGGGATGTGGGGCCCGTGATATTTCGCTCTTGGATCACTACTTGAGCGCGCTAGAGGCACGTGAGGGTATTCGTCCTGGATCAATTGGGATACTGCCAGTGTCCACGGAAACTCCGCAAGCACTGTTCGAACTGGGTGGATATAGTGGCTCGAGTGAGCGTTTGCGTGCACTAACATGGGGTGCGGAGGATCTCGCAGCGGCGCTTGGCGCGAGCAGTAACCGCATCGACACCGGCGAGTATGAATTCACGTATCGGATGGCGCGATCCCTGTGTCTCCTAGGAGCAAGTGCGGCCGGCGTTGAGGCAATTGATACAATTTGGGGAAATTTTCGCGACCCGGAAGGATTGCGCCGCGACGCCACAACGGCGCGGCGTGCTGGTTTTTCCGGGAAAATCGCAATTCATCCGGATCAGGTCGCTATCATCAATGAAGCATTCACGCCGGATCCGGTTGAAATTGCGCGTGCACGTCGAATTGTAGAGGCATTTGGTAATGCAGACGGGGTCGGTACATTGCAGCTGGATGGGGAGATGTTAGATCGTCCTCATTTGAAGCAGGCCCAACGAATTTTGGCCAGTATTTACTAATAAATCACCAGTAGAGCACAGATACAATGTGCCGCAAGGAGATATTGATGATGCGTTTCTTATTCAAAACTACTTTCGTTGCAACAAGCGCATTGCTTACGTGCACCGGAAATGTCTTGGCTCAGACAAACTATCCATCCCAACCGGTCAGGATTATTACGGCCTTTGCGGCAGGAACCGCGAGCGATATTGTTGCCAGAATGTTTGCTGAGAAGCTTCAGAAGGCGTTGTCGCAGCCGGTTATTGTCGAGAACAAACCAGGCGCTTCGGGTCAGATTGGTGCGGATTATGTCGCTCGTGCCCAACCCGATGGCTACACGCTTATCCTTGCCACGAATACGACGCATTCATCCAACCCATATTTGTACCGGAAGCTAAGATATGATCCTATCGCGGATTTTACGCCTCTGGTGCAGGTTTGTAATTTTCCATTCGTGCTGGTGGTAAACTCGAAACTTCCGGTGAGGAATGTAGCGGGATTGCTTGAGTACGGAAAAGCCAACCGTGCGACCATTAGCTATGCCTACGGTAATAGCACCGGGCAGATCGCGGCGGCGTCGTTCAACAAGATTACGGGGATGGGCGCAGCGGCAGTTCCATACAAGAGCACGCCGCAGGCAATGACAGACGTTATAGGCGGTCAAGCCGGTTTTATGTTCGTTGATCTGGCCTCGGCCGCGGCCCAGCTTCGTTCCGGCAACTTGAAGGCACTCGCGGTCTCCTCGGAAAAGCGAAGTGCGTTGGCGCCTGATATTCCTACTGTGTCTGAATCGTTAGGTAAGCCTGGCTTCGATCTCGTGGCTTGGGTGGGAATCTTTGGGCCAGCCAAGATGCCGGAACCAGTGCGGCGGCGATTGGCGGATGAGCTATATAAGATCGCTGCGTCGCCCGAAATTCACGAAAAACTTATTAAATTAGGTGCTGAGCCGACACCCGCTCCCGCATCCACTTTCGGCGCATTCGTTGCTAGGCAGAAGGCAGTGTGGGGCGAGAAAGTGCATGAGGCGGGGATACAGCCAGAGTAACTTTGAGGCGCCTTATACGGGGCGCCTGAGTTCTTCCATGATCACGACACGACGCCACGAGAGTTCGGATGCGGTCGGAACACCGATTGTTGGGGCCGGTTTCAATGACGTCAGAGTCGCCAAGCAAGTCATGGCGGTTTGATGCCATTTAGTATGCTGGTATATAATACGGGGTCAGCCAATCTTCGCGCGGGCCGCCCCGCCTGCGCAGTCGGGTCGTCAGACCTAAAGTGGAGTACTGCGTGAAAGCAACTACAAGCAAAGCGTCCGATAGGGCTGCCAGTAATTCCGCGCGCAATACGTCCGCGAAGAAGGAGAAGGGGCATTCGCGTGTGCGTCAATCGGGCGGCGCAGCCTCCGATGTTATTGGAGGTAACGAAGTTAACGCTTCTAAGGCTAGCGATTCCGGAAAGACCATTGAGGGTCATAACTGGGATCAAAAGCTAGGCTTCCTGATGCATGATGTATCAAGGCTTCGACGAACCGTCTTCGATGAGTTCATGAAGCCCTTAGGGATCACGCGTTCTCAGTGGTGGGTCCTGGCGAACTTGTCTCGCCATGATGGCATGATTCAGAGCGACTTGGCGAACGATCTTGAGCTCGGCAAGGCGGCTCTCGGAGGGCTTGTTGATCGGCTGGAGGCGGCGGCGCTCGTGGAACGAAGGTGGGACGAGTTTGACCGGAGAGCTAAGCGTGTGTATCTATCGGGGAAGGGCGTGAAACTGATCTCCGAAATGCGTGTGAAGAGCAATGAGATGAGTGAACTTATGCTTGCTGGTCTCGGCATTCACGATCGGCACGCACTGGCGGGAATGCTTTCACTGATCAAGAACAATCTTTTGTCGCTGAAACAGGACAAGAATGTCGATGGTGCCCAATCCGAGTTCCCTTACTAATTTCCGGGGCATTTGGAAGGAAATACTCGCTATTCGCGCAGAGGAACACTAGTTGCCCTCACCAGAACGATTGCTCTCAAAGCGTTTTCGATCAGCTTTGCCGTTGCGCAGCCATGCTGTACCACGTGCGAGGCATGCGGCGATGTGCAGTCCAAAATAGCACACGCAACGGATAGCCCTCAAGGCCGCTGATGGCTGCGCCGACATCAGGAGGGTCGACCAATACTCCCAACTCAGCAGCGGTCGCATAACCGATGACGCGGTCACGCATTGCCGGTGAGCGCAGATGGTCTTCAAGCAGGACACGTGTCATTTCCCAGCGGTCTTTTTGGTTGATGGCATTGTGCGATGCTACATTAGCTCGTATTTCAACTGCGCGCCTCAGTGCCTTTACTTCCTGCAGAAGATCGTAGAGGGCATCAATTTTGGAAATGATCATTGGAAAAGGAGGGACGGGCGCTGCGCGAAATATAGTATGCATGCATACTATCATGAGATGTCTGATAGTCCAACTCCATCCGGAAGCCAACGCGACAGAGATGTTGGAGCGTTAGCTCGAGACTGATTGGATGGCTTTCGATTCGACATGGAGGGTTGGGATGACGCTGTCCGTAGAGACGGGGGGCGGACTCAGGTCTGCTGCTGTTCCTTGAACAGCATCTCTCGCATTTGCCGCGCGGCGGGGTTTAGCGCGTGATTCTTGCGATGGATGAAGTAGATCGGTCGCGTCATCATCTTCGGACTAATCCGCACGGCAACGGTAGGGAGCAGACTAAACTGCGGGAGCGCCGTCTGTGGAGACAGGCACACGCCGAGGCCCGCGGCAACAAGGCCGGAAAGCGTCGCAAGGGTGCTTACATCAAAACCCGTCTCAACTATGCCGGCCTCCTGGAGTACTTGTCGCGCTCCTTTCAATCCCTTGTTTGTGCGCACTAGCGTGCCGCCAGTACCTTGGATATGCAGAAACTTCACGCCCTGCATCATGCGCGGTGTAATTAATGTCTCCTTGGCCAAAGGGTGATCCGGTGGGCACACCATGTACATGGGCTCCTCGAAAAGCAGCTCTGCGTTAACTTCACGCGGCGTTCCTGGTTGCGAGTTGAGCGCAAAGTCGACCATGTTTTGACGGACCAGTTCCAAGCAACGCGTCGACGACTGGTCATAAAGCTGGAGCCGGACACCGGGGTGCCGTTTCCGGTACAGGCCAAAAATGCGGGGAAGCCACGTCACAGCGAGTGACGGAACGGCCGCCAAGGCGACATATCCCGCCTGCAGCGTGGCCACATCGCGAAGATCTGCCAGAGTCTGATCCAATTCGCTTGTAATGCGGCGAGCGGTTTCAACCAGGCGATGACCTTCAGCAGTCAAGGTCACAGACCGTGAGTCTCGGTTGAACAGCAAGACACCGACGCGATCCTCCAGCTTCGAAATCATTTGGCTTAGCGCTGACTGCGTCATATGGCACTGCTCAGCAGCGACGACGAATTGGCCACTCTCCGCGAGAGTCAGGAAGCTGCGCAGAACATGGTCAGAGAGGTGCATGGCAACAGATGACTTTAAGTATTAGTAAAAGTTAAGGATAGTGAAGAACATTTAATTTTACAAATCATTCCTCTCTTTCCACAATGACGCACATGGATACTTCCGATACCCCCGATATGTCGAAGGCGTTACTGGCCGGTGTGCGTGTGCTCGATCTCTCCAGGGTGCTGGCGGGACCTCTGTGCACGCAGTACATGGGCGACATGGGCGCTGATGTAATCAAAGTGGAAACGCCAGGGTTGGGTGACGATACCCGCTCTTGGCCGGAGTTTCGTGTGGCACCGGACGGTCGACGAGCTTCGGGACCATTCCTAAGCGCAAATCGCAACAAGCGCAGCCTCGCGATCGACCTGAAGAGTGATGAAGGCCGTGCTCTTGTGCACCGTTTGGCCCAAGAGTCGGACGTCGTTGTCGAGAGCTTTGCGCCCGGCGTTGCGGCCCGGCTGCAGGTCGATGCGCAGACCCTGAGAACTCAAAACCCTCGGTTGATCCATTGCAGCATCTCAGGCTTCGGCTCGGTCGGGCCTATGCGACACGGGAAGGGCTACGATCTCATTCTGCAAGCCTTCAGCGGCATGCTGTCAATCACCGGTGAGGCCGACAGCCCACCGATGCGGAGTCCCTTTTCGCCAGTTGACCAAGGCACAGGTATGCATGCACTGATCGGCATCCTGGCGGCCTTGAACCGGCGCGACCGTACCGGCGAGGGTTGCACGGTCGAAGCCTCACTCTTCGATACCTCGGCGGCATTCCTCGCCTATTTTCTGCAGAACTACTGGGAGAGCGGTTGCGAGCCCAGGAAGGCCGGCGTGGGCCACGCTTCTCTCTGTCCCTATGGAGTTTTCGACACGGCCGACGGTCCGCTGATTCTGGGCATTGCCAACGACACCCTCTGGCGCAAATTCTGCGCCCTTGCCGGCCTGGAGAGCCGCTACGCGCTCAATGAACTAGGCACCAACGAAGCGCGCGTTAGGCAGAGGGCGGAGACTGAGGCCCTGGTGAGTGTCACGCTGCGCCGGCGCGGACGCGAGTTCTGGGTGTCCCTGCTCGATGACGCCGGCATTCCATGTTCGCCCGTCAATACCTTGGGCGAGATGTCAGCCCATCCGCATACGGAGGCTTCAGGCATGGTGCTGCATTACGACCACCACCATTTCGGCCCGCTTAAGGGCGTGGCACAACCACTGCGCTTCGACGGCGAGCGGTCCCCGCAAAGGCGCATCCCGCCGCTTTGCGGGGAGCACACGATGGACATCCTGCGCGAGATCGGATGCACCGACAACGACATTCGTGCGCTGATGGAAAAGGGTGTGGCCTTCCAGCAAGCCTGACCTGAAACCCGGCCCCCCAATAGAAAAAACTGGAGACAAGTGATGAGTTCCAATCGAGACGGGGTCTACCCTGCGCCCCAGCAGTTTATTGACGGCTGCTGGCGCACAGGCGGCGATGGCGTTGTCGGTGCAGTGGTTAACCCGGCAACCGAAAGTATGCTGGCCGAGGTGCCGCGTGCCAGCAAGCAGGACCTGGACGACGCGCTTGCCGCCGCGGCCCGTTCATTCGAAGTGTGGCGCCACACGCCGGCGCAGGAACGTGCGGCAGTGCTGAGGCGTGCCGCGGCCCTGCTGCGCGAGCGCATGACAGCGATCGCGCTTCGCATGACGTTAGAGCAGGGCAAGACCCTGCGTGAGTCGCAGCTGGAGGTGGAGCTCAGCGCTGAGACCTTCGAATGGTACGCGGCCGAAGGGTTGCGGGCCAATGGACGGATGATGCCCGCGCGCGTTCGCGGTACACGGCAAATGGTATTGCCGCAGCCTCTGGGTCCGGTGGCGGCCTTTACCCCATGGAACTTCCCGGCTCTGCTGCCGGCCCGCAAGATTGCCCCCGCGCTTGCGGCCGGCTGCACGATGGTAATGAAGCCGTCGGAGGAGACGCCTTCGTCCGCGCTGGCCTTGGCTGAAGCACTGGCCGATGCGGGCCTCCCCAAAGGGGTTCTCAACATGGTGCTGGGTGTGCCTGCCGAGGTGTCGTCGTACCTCATTGCTTCGCCCGTCATTCGGAAGGTCACGTTCACGGGGTCCACTGCAGTCGGTCGATTGCTTGCGCACTTGGCCGCCGAGAGCGCCAAGCCCTGTACGCTGGAACTGGGAGGACATGCACCAGTCCTCATTTTCGACGACGCAGACCTGGAGCGCACTGTGGCCACATGCGTAGTCGGCAAGACTCGGAATGCGGGGCAAGTCTGTACCTCACCCACGCGCTTCTTAGTTCAGGAAGGCATTTACGACAGGTTCATTGGTGCGTTCGCAAGGGAGCTCGATCGCTTGGTAGTCGGAGACGGGACCTTCGAACAAAGCCAAATGGGTCCGTTAGTGAACCGGCGCCGGCTGCAGGCAGTCGGCGAGCTCGTCGGCGAAGCCGCGCGCGCAGGTGGCAGCATAGCGGCCGGTGGTATGCCCGTGGGCGGTCGCGGCTGCTTCTTCCGGCCCACACTGCTGGTGGATACACCAGCGGATGCACGTGTGATGCAGGTCGAGCCCTTCGGGCCAGTGGCCCTGGCAAGTGCCTTCAGCACGCTAGAGGACGGCCTGAAACGCGCCAATGACAATCCATATGGCCTCGCTGCATACGCCTTCACTCGATCAGCGGAGATTGCGATGGCAGTGAGCGAGAGGCTGGAGGCAGGCGGCATTGGTATCAACTCGTTTGCCGTGTCGCACGTCGAAGCCCCGTTTGGCGGTGTGAAAGATAGCGGTTACGGCCACGAAGGCGGCTCTGAAGGGCTAGAGGCGTTCATGCATCAGAAATACGTTCACCACGCCTAAGGCGAGAACGCTTGCACGACCGGTGGCGCTACTGGACGCCCCGGCGCACACATAAAGGAGACAGAAATGACTAGGGATACATTCAACACCGAACCCAAAGCTGGAAGCAGGCGCCGCCTGATGGCTGTTGGCGTGCTTCTCGCCGGCTTCGCACTTGCCACAACCGGGGTAGCTGCACAAGGAACAGTCGCGCCGCTAAAAATTGGCGTTCTCAACGACATGTCTGGCTTGGTTGTTGACTTGGCCGGACCTGGCTCGGTGGTTGCCGCAAAGCTTGCGATTGAGGATTTCGGCGGCAAGGTGCTCGGACGCCCAATCGAGCTCGTCGAGGGAGACCACCTCAACAAGCCCGATACCGGCCTGACTATTGCCAGGAAGTGGTACGACGACGGTGTACGCGCGATCTTCGACATCGGCATCACCAGCGTGGCCCTGGGCGTGCAAGACCTCGCTCGCGAGAAGAACCGGATCGTAGTATATGGCAGCTCTGCCAGCTCTGACCTTACGGGGAAGAACTGCTCGCCCAACGGTATCCACTGGACGTACAACACCTATGTCCAGTCGCTTGGAGCGGTAAAGGGTGGGCTCGCCGCGGGTGGAAAGACCTGGTATTTCATTACCGTGGACTACAGCTATGGCAAGAACGTGCAGCGCGACGCCACTGCCATTATCGAGCAGGGGGGAGGAAAAGTCATCGGCTCCACTACCCACCCATTTAGTGCTTCCGATTTCTCCTCGCAACTGTTGCAGGCGCAGGCCTCAAAGGCCGATGTCATCGCGCTGGCCACCACAACTGCGCACGCAGCAGCGATGATCAAGCAGGCCGACGAGTTCGGTTTGCGCGCAAAAGGCCAGAAGCTCGCACCGCTGAGCCTGGTGCTCAATGATGTGAAGGCGCTTGGTCTGCGCCCGGCACAGGATCTACTGGTCACAGAGGCCTATTACTGGGACCAGAACGACGAGACGCGAAAGTTCGCCAGCCGCTACAAGCAGCGCATGAACCGCATGCCGAACATGATTCAGGCGAGTATGTATGGCGCGGTCATGCACTATCTGAAGGCTGTTGCTGCGGCCGGCACGGACGACACGGCGACGGTGCTAGCCAAGATGAAGAGCACACCGATCAACGACTTCATGACACAGAACGGGTCCATCCGTGAGGATGGCCGCGTGCTGCGTGACTTCTACATCTTCCGGGTAAAGAAGCCCTCGGAGTCGAAGAGCGAATGGGACATCTACACGCAGATCGCTAAGGTGCCGGCGAGCCAGGCGTTCGAGCCGGCGGATCGGAAAGCATGTCCTCTCGTCAAGTGATGGGATAGGCGATGACCGACTACATCATTGAGGCACGCGGGCTTGCCAAGCAGTTTTCCGGCTATCACGCTGTCCGGCAGGTCAATCTGCAGGTCCGCCGCGGCAGCATCCACGCTTTGATTGGCCCTAATGGCGCTGGCAAGACAACCTGCTTCAACCTGCTGACAAAGGCGTTGGAGCCCAGCGGTGGCAGCATTCACTTCGATGGTCATGACATCACGCGGCTCTCACCGGCTCGTGTCGCCTTGATGGGCATGGTGAGAAGCTTCCAGATCTCGGCGATCTTCCCAACGTTGACCGTGAAGGACAACGTGCGTGTAGCCCTGCAGAGGCGGCACGGCAGGTCGATGTACTTCTGGCAGTCGGACCGCCGGCTTGCGGTTTTGGACGATCGTGCGCTAAGTCTGCTGGAGGACGTCGGCCTGGCTTCGCTGGCCGACAGCGTCGCCGGGGACCTGCCTTATGGCCGCAAGCGGGCGCTCGAGATCGCCACGACGTTGGCGATGGATCCGCAGATGCTACTGCTTGATGAGCCGACGGCTGGTATGGGAGTCGAGGATGTTCTTGCGACCGCGGCACTGATTCGGCGTGTCGCGGCTGGCCGCACCGTACTGATGGTCGAACATAATCTGGGGGTCGTGGCCGACCTGGCCGACCGCATCACCGTGCTGGCCGAAGGTCAGGTGCTGGCGGAGGGCACTTATCCCGAGGTGTCCCAAGACGAGCGCGTGCGCTCTGCCTATATCGGAAAAAGAGCCCATGTCCACGTCTGAAACTCAGCTGGCCTTACGTGTTCACGAGTTGCACGGTCACTATGGCCCTTCACATGTTCTGCACGGCATGGCGTTCGATGTGCCGCGCGGCGAGATCGTAACGCTGCTAGGCCGCAACGGTGCTGGCAAGACGACCACGATGAGAGCCCTCATCGGTTTGCTGCGCCAACGTACTGGCAGTGTGCAAGTCAATGGTACCGAGACGATCAACCGGATGCCGGAGAAAATTGCGCCGCTGGGCATCGCCTACTGCCCCGAGGAGCGCGGGATCTTTGCGTCGCTGAACGTGCAAGAGAATCTGCTACTGCCGCCCGTGCTTTGCCCTGGCGGGCTGTCGTTGCAGGAGGTGCATGCGTTGTTTCCACGCTTAGCTGAGCGCGCGCGCAGCCCAGGCACCAAGCTTTCTGGCGGTGAACAACAGATGCTTGCAATCGCTCGGATCCTGCGCACCGGCGCGCGCCTGCTCCTGCTCGACGAACCCACGGAGGGATTGGCCCCAGTCATCGTGGAGCACATCGGGAACGTGCTGCGCGAGCTTAGGCGGCGTGGGTACACCATCTTGTTGGTCGAGCAAAACCTCGAGTTCGCGATGTCGGTGGCAGACCGTCACTATGTTGTCGAACACGGGCAAGTGGTTGACTCGTTTCTCAATGATTCTCTGCTGGCTGATCGAGACAGCCTGCAGATTTACCTCGGTGTCTGACGCTATGGACCAGATCTTCGGCGTTCCCCTGCAGGCCTTGGCGGGGCAGCTTACGCTGGGCCTGATAAACGGGGCCTTCTACGCAATGCTCAGTCTCGGGCTGACCGTAATTTTTGGCTTGCTGCGGCTCATCAATTTCACGCATGGGGCTCAGTTCACCATCGGGGCGTTCGGTGCATGGATGGCACTGCAGTACTTCCAGATTCCGTATTGGGGTGCGTTAGTTCTAGTGCCGCTGTCTGTCGCAGGCATGGGCATGCTGGCCGAGCGCACGTTGCTTCGGCGGGTCTACGAGATGGATGAGTTGTTCCAGCTACTTCTTACCTTTGGGCTGGCACTGATCGCCGAAGGTCTGCTGTCGGTGTTCTATGGATCATCTGGTTTGCCTTATGACAACCCGATTCCTGGCGGACTCGATACAGGCTTCATGTTCTTACCCTACTATCGAGCGTGGATTATCACTGCCTCGCTGGGGGCATGCTTAGGCACGTGGTTGATGATAGAGCGGACCCGACTTGGCTCCTATCTGCGCGCAGCGACTGAAAGGCCGCAACTGGTGCGCACCTTTGGCATTAACGTACCGCGCATGATTACGCTCACCTATGGGTTCGGTGTAGCGCTTGCGGCCTTGGCGGGGGTGCTAGCCGCACCAATGGACCAAGTCAAGCCAACAATGGGTTCGGGCCTGATTATCACCGTGTTCGCTGTGGTCGTCATCGGCGGAATGGGATCAATCCCCGGCTCGGTTCTCACCGGCTTCGGTCTAGGGGTGCTTGAGGCGCTCACAAAGGTGTACTACCCACCTGCGTCCAGCGTCGTGATTTTTCTCATCATGACCGCGGTAATCCTCTTCAAGCGGGATAGAGAGGCTGGCGTCAACCACAGCGTAAGCATGGTTGGTATGGCGACTACCGGCACAGGGGAAGGGGCACCAAGAGGTGGTGTCCGGCAGGCTAAGACTGTTGCGTTTCTCGGCCTTCTCGCGTTGTTGGCACTTGCACCGTTGGCGGTCTATCCCATCTTCCTGACCAAGCTGTTGTGCTTCGCGCTTTTCGCCTTGGCCTTTAACCTTCTCGTGGGGCAAGCGGGACTACTGTCGTTTGGCCACGCGATGTTCTTTGGTGGTTCTGCGTACGTTACGGCCCATGCGCTCAAAGTGTGGGCACTGCCCACCGAGGTGGCGATCCTTCTAGGCACCGCCGTTGCCGCGCTGATGGGACTGGTGGTAGGGGTAGTGGCGATTCGCCGCCAGGGAATCTACTTCGCCATGATTACACTGGCGCTCGCGCAGTTGTTCTTCTATGCATGCGTGGCAATGCCGGCTACCGGGGGTGAAGACGGCATCTCGGCGGTGCCGCGAGGTGCCTTGTTCTCCGTGATCTCGATTGCTGATGACCGGGTCCTCTACTACGTTGTCCTTGTCTGCTTCATTGCATCTTTCCTGCTGGCTTACCGCATCGCACATTCTCCCTATGGACAAGTACTGCGGGCGATTCGCGACAACGAAGCGCGAGCGGTATCGCTAGGGTATCAGGTCAACCGCTACAAGCTGGTTGCCTTTGTGATGTCGGCTACGTTGGCAGGATTGGCCGGCTCATTAAAGGTGCTGGTGTTCCGCCTTGCCACATTAGTGGATGTGTCCTGGAGCACTTCAGGTGACGTAATTCTGATGGCTCTCATCGGTGGCATCGGTACCGTACTGGGACCGTTGTTTGGCGCGGCCTTCATGCTAACGCTGCAGAACTGGCTGCAGGGTCTTTCACAGTGGATGCCGGTAGTGCAGGGTGCAGTCTTCGTTGTCGCGGTGCTGTTGCTGCCCCGAGGGGTCGCCGGAACCATCGGCGCTCTCCGGATGCCGACGGTCTTGGCAAAATCCGCACGCCGATACTTGAAGCGCTCGACGACGCCCCGCGTTAGCCCATAGCCGTTGCATTGTTATTCGGTCTTCTCGACGAGGCCAACACACCCGTCGAGTTGATCGTGTCGTCCCCCCCGTGTCGATTTTGAACGCGGCCGCCTATCTTAAGAACGGCGCTCCAATCGCATTGCGCCGAACGACAATAGCTTCGAGGAGATCGAGATGAAGTGTGTGCAACTGAAGGGCTTCGGGTCATTGCTGAATCTGACAGACAGGCCTACACCTGTCCCCACGGGCACCGAGGTGCTGCTTAAAGTGTTAGGCGCCGGCATGTGTCACAGCGATGCTCACATCTGGGAAGGTCAGTACGACTTGGGCGGCGGGAAAAGTATTTCGATGGCCGAGCGCATTCGTTTTCCGTTGGTAATGGGGCACGAGACCAGCGGTGAAGTGGTCTCACTCGGGCCGCTTGCCGAAGGTGTGGAAGTGGGTTCCCGCCACGCTATCTGTAGCTGGATTGGCTGCGGCGAATGCCGTTTCTGCAGCAATGGGGATGAACACCTTTGCGTGGCGCCGCGCTTCTTGGGTGTGAATCGCGATGGTGGATATGCCGACCACATTGTCGTACCGCATCCGCGCTACCTGGTAAACATCGATGGCTTGGACCCCGTGATGGCGGCACCTTTGGTCTGCTCTGGTCTTACCACCTATAGCGCGCTGAAGAAGGCGGGCCCACTGCTGCACGAAGAAAGGATCGTAATCATTGGCGCCGGGGGGTTGGGGCTGATGGCGCTCAATCTGCTTCGCATTCTCGGTGCACCGGGGGCGGTAGTGCTTGAGCCCGACGCAATCAAGCGGGAGGCTGCGCTTGCCGCTGGAGCCATCGCTGCCGTCGATCCCAAAGCGGTGGACGCAGTGCAGCAGGTGCGCACGGCGCTAGGCAATCCCGTACGGTTCGTTCTGGATTTGGTCGGGAGCGGCGAATCGGCTGCCATGGGCTTTGAACTGCTCGACCGCGTTGGCAAGCTCGTCGTTGTCGGCCTTTTTGGTGGCGCGATGCAGCTACCCGTTCCATTGCTGCCAATGAGGGCGGTAACCGTGCAGGGTAGCTACATCGGCAGTCCCGCAGAGCTGCGTGAACTCGTTGCGCTGGTGCGTGAGCGTGGGGGCATTGCGATGCCAATCGACCGTCGCCCGCTTGGCGAGGCCGATACGGCGTTACAGGACCTGCGGGCTGGTCGTGTCGTCGGACGAGTCGTACTGGTTCCGTAAAACTACCTAGTACAACGAACATGGAGTTTGCCATGGCTCTACATCCGGTAGTCCGAAATATGCTAGAAACCATGCGTGCTGCTGGCCGGCCGGCGCTCTCAGCCGGCACACCCGAGCAAGCACGATCCCAGTTGGCCGCGATGCGCGTGGCCCTGGGCTGCGGCCCCGAGAGCGTTGCGATGGAGTCATTTTCATTGCCCACGCGCTCGGGTGCGGTGCCGGCTCGACTCTATCGCCCGCAGGCGGACCCCCGTGGTCTTGTGCTCTACCTGCATGGCGGCGGGTGGGTTCTTGGCGCGCTCGATGACTTTGATGGCTTGGCGCGCACCCTGGCCCATCTCAGCGGTTGCGCGTTGCTGTTGGTGGACTACCGCCTCGCCCCGGAGCATCCATTTCCCGCCGGACTGGAGGATGTCGACGATGCGCTCGCCTGGGCGAACAGAGAGAGCATGTCCTTCTTCGGTCGGCGCCTACCACTGGTTGTTGCAGGCGACAGCGCGGGCGCCAACCTCGGCATCGCGGCCGTACTTGGTGCCCGCGGCCGCATCCCCGTAGCGTTGCAAGCCTATTTCTATCCCGTAACAGATTGCGATATAGAGCGGGAAAGTTATCTGGCCTACAGCGATGGTATGCCCCTTACCCGGCACGACATGCGTTGGTTCTTTGAGCATTATGCATCGCCGAATGAATGGGCGAACGAGCGCATCGCGGTGCTGCGCACTCCCGACGTTTCCGGTTCGCCGCGCACTTGGATCGCCACTGCGGAGTTCGACGTACTGCGCGATGAAGGTGAGGACTACGCGCGGCGATTGCGTGACGCGGGTGTCGAGGTCGACCTGTACCTCGCCCGCGGGCTTCCTCATGGGTTCGCGCGCATGTTCAATCTCGTCGACACGGCTTCCCTCGCCGTGAAGCAGGCTGCGGCCGCAATCGCTTCGAGTTGTGAGGCGGCTGCCTTCACCTCTGGGCCCACCTCACCTTTCCCCTCGATTGGAGGGAACTGAAATGTCAAACAATTTGCTCACACCGACTCAAGTCGACAACATCGACTTCGATGTTTTCCTCGTAGGTGCTGGCTTTGTGTGCGTGAACGCTATCGTGAGGGCGGCAGGGTCGTCAATCGCACCCTTGTCGATCTGTCGATGATCCCAACGCCGGATGAAGGGCTCGCCGGCCGCGTGGCATTGGTCACCGGTGGCGCGTCGGGTATTGGACTGGCCGTGGGACGCAGGCTGGCCGCCGCTGGCGCCCGTGTTGTTCTGGCCGACATCTCAGGCCCCAAAGTAGAAGCGGCTGCCGATGCTCTGCGCCTCGAGGGTGCGCAGGTGATTGGATGCATGGCCGATGTATGCAAACCTGACGACATGGACGAGTTGGTGTCGCGCGCGGTCGAGGCCTTTGGTGCCTTGCACTTCGCGGTCAACAACGCCGGTATCTCGGGCAAGCAGGCGCCACTGGCTGACCAGACGACCGAGGACTGGCTGCGCGTGATCGACCACAACATCAATGGCGTTTTTTTTGCAATGCGCAGCCAGATTCCAGCCTTGTTGGCCTCAGGCGGTGGCGCGATCGTTAACGTGGCCTCGGTGTTGGGGCAAGTGGGATCGGCCTTGTCCCCCGCATACACCGCTGCCAAGCATGCGGTGATTGGTCTGACTCGCAGTGCAGCTCTAGCATATGCGAACAAGGATCTGCGTATCAATGCCATTGGGCCAGGCTATATCCGCACGCCCTTGCTCCAAGTGCTAGAAGATTCGGCTCTTGCTCGCATATCAGCAGCTACGCCGGCGGGTCGACTTGGTGAACCGGAAGAAATCGCGGAGCTGATCGCGTTTCTGCTTTCGGCACGTGCGTCGTTCATAACGGGCGCATTCTATCTCGCCGATGGTGGTTTCACGGCCGCCTGACTGAATAGATCAGGTCAGCATTAGAAGATGAAATGAACTGTGTACCTTTGCAGGGCTTCAGAACCTGCAACTTGTTGACAAGCCGGCGCCGGTTCCCGCTGGCACGGAAGGCTTGCTGAAGGTGCTCAGTGCTGGCATGTGTCACAGCGATGCGCACATTTGGGAAGGTCAGTATGACCTGAGGCACGCTGCAGATGGCTGTGATGAAATTTACTATTATCAATAGGAGATGGCCGTGGTGGGAATTGCAACGTCAAACAAAGTTGATGTGGTCGAAAAGTTCGATGCGCTTGTTTTGGGTGCGGGTTTTGGTGGGCTTCATATGGTCCACGAATTGCGATCTACTGGGCTCAATGTTATTGGGATCGAGGCGGGTTCTGATGCTGGGGGGGCGTGGTATTGGAATCGATATCCTGGCGCAAGATGCGATGTTGAAAGCCTTGTTTATTCATATTCATTTTCTCCAATCATTGATGCTGAGTGGAGGTGGTCAGAGAGATATGCTGCTCAGCCAGAGATTCAACGATACTTGAAGTTCGTTTGTGACAGATTGGATCTTAGAAAGCACTATAAATTTAATACACGTTTGGTAGAGGCGGTCTATTCGGATGTCGAAGATCTTTGGCACTTTCGCGTCGAAGATGGGAGGGAATTTCGAGCAAAATACTTTGTGTCGGCCGCTGGTCCGATATCTGCGCCAATTTGGCCAAATATTCCCGGGCGGGAGAAGTTCCGTGGGCAGCTAATTCATACGGCAATGTGGCCTTCGCGTGAAGAGCCAGATTTCGCGGGCAAGCGCGTTGGTGTTCTGGGCACTGGGTCGTCGGGTACGCAATTAATTCCCGTTGTGGCTGAGACGGCGAAGGAGTTGTTGGTTTTTGTACGAACGCCAAATTTTTATGCGCCTGCGAAGAATCGCCCCTTGACGGAAGATGATCACGAGAAGTGGAGTGAGATTAAAGAGGGCGTGAGGGCCAAACTACGCACCTTCGAGGTTGTCGGATCCGGCGATGTATTTATGAACGAGGAAATGATGGGGACTAGAAATTTCCCTGGTCATCATTTTTCTCGTGATGAGCGGCTGGAAATCATGAAAACGCGTTGGGAGTTTGGTGGGACTGTAATGCCTCGGGCATTCTCGGATGTCATGACGAACAAGGAGATAAATGGTGAAATCTCTGATTTTCTGAGGGAGAGGGTGCTCGAATCGGTCGAGAATAAGGAGATTGCAGAATTGCTAACGCCAAAGTTCTCGTTCGGGACTAAGCGAATTTGCATTGGAACAAATTTCTATGAGACATTTAATAGAGATAATGTTAAGGTTGTTGATGTAAAATCTTCGCCGATCGAGCAATTCACGGAAAAAGGTGTTTTGGTGAATGGCGAAGAGATAGAATTAGATGTGATGATTTGCGCGTCTGGATTCGACGCACTCACTGGTGCGCTGACAGAGATCGATGTCAGAGGGATTGATGGCAAAAGTATTAAAGATGCTTGGGCGGATGGTGTTTCTACGTATCTTGGTATTGGTGTACCTGGATTTCCCAATTTTTTCATGATTGGCGGACCACAGAGCCCTTCGGTATTGGTTAATGTGGTAATGGCAAACGAGTACCAAGTTGAATGGATTTCGAGTCTTATTAATCATATTAATAATCGCGATCTAAAGCGCTGTGATATCAATCCTGAATATGCTGAGCGTTGGTCCATAACAGTGAAGGATGTCATCAGGGGAACCGTTTTGGAAGGTGCGGATAGCTGGTATGTCGGTGCCAATGTGCCAGGAAAGAAGCGGGAAATTCTGGCATATGCCGGAGGCATTAAAAATTATATTTCCGCGTGCGAGGGAGTGGCGCAAGGGGGTTATCTCGGATTTGACTTGAAGTAAGTGTCTTTGCATATTGCACCAGATCGGGTTCATCCGGGACGAAGACTATGCGGATCGGGGGCGGCAAGAATCGGAGCGATCTGCGTGTTCGCTAGCGATTCTGCGAAGGGATGCGCTGATCGGCTGGGCGGGGTAACTGGTCGACAATATCGAGGAACGCCATCCGCTGAAGTCACGCACTCGGCATCGTGTGAGCTGACGCGTTGGCTGGAAGCGTAGCCCGCTCCCCGCCAGTTCAATTGGCAGGCTGCGAAAGGAACGCAGTTCAGTTAGGGTCCTCGCGAGGAATCGAACAGCGTAGCGTGAAGGGCGAGCTTTGACGACCCGGTCGCATGAGCGGCCGGGTCTTTTCACATTGTGCGGCGACTTTTGGTGTTCACGGGGTCGGTCGAGGCAGGCGGGTAATTTGGCATTGGCCGGCACGACGGCCGCCCACATCATCTCAGCGCTCGCCAACTCGAGCGTGAGCTGCGCCGCAAGGAGAAGGCGCTGGTCGAAGTCGCCGCCTTGTTGGTGCTATCTAGAAAGCCTGAAGCGACTTTCCAAAGGACAAGGACGAGAACGTATGATCGGCCTGGTAAATCGCCAAATGACGTCCGCCATTTCGAGACTGCTCACTCAGCCGGAGCGCGCCTGTGCTTGGCCTACGACGTGACCGGCATTACCGTGCAGCACGCTGCAACGTTGGAAGATCAACGGTGGCTTGGTTGCCGGCGACCGCCCCGCACCAGGCGGTTCTGCAGCGGACGCATGATGTCGTCTGCTGCGTCCATTATTACCTTCTCGTTGCAACAGCGGCAGGGTGGCTTCTTTCAGCGCGGAACGTTTTGCAGGCAAGAAAAAGGGGCCCTGTCTGAAGGACGGCCCCGTTCTGCGTTTCAATAGATTTAGTTCACGGCTAGCCCATCTTGATGTGTTTGCCGTGGCGCAGGATTTTCACCATCAGGTCGGTTCCGATATCGCCCGAACCGATAATGGCCACCTATTGCTTGTTTTCGTTCAAGCTCATGATCGGGTCCTGGTCAGGAAAAGATTGCCCGTACCGGGGAGAATCCTTCGATGCTCGCAATATAGGTGTGGTCAGCTTGCGCTGCCACCATGGGTCCGAGAGCCCCGGTCAGAATCACATCGCCTGCGCGTAGCGGAGTGCCAAGTTGAACAAGCGTGTCTGCGAGCCAGCGCGCCGCGTTAAGCGGATTGCCCAAGCAAGCGGCGCCGGCGCCTTGGGAGACAACCTTCTCCCCGCACGTCATTCGCATCGATGCGCCCCCAAGGTCGATATTCGACAGCGATACAGGTTGGGTGCCAAGCACGAACATGCCAGAAGATGCGTTGTCTGCGACGGTGTCCAGGAAGCGAATATTCCAGTCCGCAATGCGACTGGCGACAACCTCGATGGCCGCCAATGCATATGCGGTGGCTCCGATCAGGTCGGCGACGGTATGCCTCTCATGGAGTAGGTCCTTTTCCAGCACAAGGGCAATCTCGGCTTCGACCTTGGGCTGCAGCAGCCGCGATGTATCAATTGGCTCACCATCGACGACCGCCATATCGTCGAGAAGCGTGCCAAAGTCCGGGCGGTCAACGCCGAGTTGCTTCTGTACCGCGGGCGAAGTGAGACCGATTTTCCGGCCGACGATTCTTCGGCCGGCCGAGACTCGGCGCCGGATGTTCACCTGCTGCACTTCGTAGGCGAGTGCCTCCTTTGTCTTGGCGTCGTCGAACAGGTCGCGAATGGGGGCGCACGGGGTCATTTGCTGCTGAGCTTGCCACAGCATGTCAGCAATCACGTGTTCTGGATTTATCATTGCCGCGCTCATTCGATGGTTCCCGTCTTGAAGAATTTAGTGGCCAAGGCGTTAAACTCTTCGATGGCTTCGTATTGCGGCCAGTGAGCTGCATCGCTCGTCATGAAATAGAGGATGCTTCCCGGAACTCTGGCTTGTGCGGCCTTGACCGACTCTGTATCGTGAATCGGATTGTCGTGCGTCCAAAGAAAAAGGGTCCCTTCGGGAAGCTTCTCCAGTGGTAGCAAATAGTCGTCGTGATGTTCAATGATTTCATTGAGCTTCGGCAGGACGGCGCGGCTTTCCGGGCGGAGGTAGACGCCCAGGCGCAAATCGACAAGCTCGGCATCGACGAGGTGACGGTTGTTGGGATGCATGAGCCAGTGCATCCGCGCTTGCACCGAGTCGTAGGTCGGGGTGTTGTCGATGTTCCGCTTGTTGAGACCGATAAAGGTCTGCAGGTCCTGCTTTCCCTTTTCTGTAATGATTGGGATGCCGCCGGCGGTGTTTAGCATCAAGCGTCCGACTCGGTGTGGATTCGCGGCAGCAAAGTGACCTGACACCCAGCCACCCAATGATTCCCCCGACAAATGCGCCTTCTCAATACCCAGGGCATCCATCAATTCACCGAGCTGCTCGGCCAGCATCATCGGCGTGTACTGGCGCACCGGCTTGCTGGACAAGCCGTGACCCACGTAGTCGAATGCGACGACATGGAAGTCCTTGGACAGGGGAACGATGTTCTTCGCATATGCCTCCAGGTGGCCATTGAGGCCATGCTGGAAGATGATGGTTTCGGGATTACCTTTCCCGGCCTCGGCGATACGGATGGTGCCGAAGTTCTTCGTGTCGACATAGCGGATTTCCGCGCCGAGCATATCAAGCCAGAGACTCATAGCTTTTCCTTAATGAAAGAGGGGGACACAGCGAAGCCTGCCCTGCCGAAGGTCGCAGGGGCGAAAGCTGATTTGGGGAGTCGGGCCGAAGGATGAAGCGGCCGTAAATTGGCGTGGCTAGGCGCAGCCTCGCTCTGGGCTACTAGCCGAGCGGGCATGCCAAGCCCACCCCTGCGGAGACCGTAGGGGAGAGGTACAAAGAATGGGGACTTTGCCGAGGACGGCTTTGCGCCGACGCGCTTTAGCGCGACGTGGTTTGGGTGTCGATGTACGCGCGGGCGATTTTCGACCACTGGTCGATTGTGAAGCGTGCGTACTCCGGGTCGTTGCGAAGGAATCTTCGCATGGTCATCCCGCGATAGATGCTCTGAGTGATATTCAGTACCGTACGAGCCGCTTCCTCCGCCAATCCGGAGCGAAGTAGTGCTTCGAGCCAGGCTTTCTCGATAGGCAGCCGATACTTGCGTGACATTGCGCGCACTTTTTGCCGAAGTTCGGGCTCGTGCTCGCCAAGATTCAGCAGCGACATCGAGATAATGAAGTTCGGCCCTAGGTAGAACTTGGCAGAATCCTGCATCAGTGCTTCCAGGACGTCGTCTCCCCGCCCGAGACGGTCGATGAGCATCGTACTGGCTTCGGTTGATGCCTGATACAGCTTCTGCAGGGCGCCCAAAACCAAGTCTTCCTTGGTTGGGAAGTGGTGTGTTTGGGCGCCGCGCGATACTTGGGCAGCCAGCGCGACCTTGTCGACCCGGAATCCAGCATAGCCCTTGTTCAACAGCTCGCTGACGGCAGCGTCCAAAATCCGTGCGCGCGTTTCCTCGCTCCGCTCGGCTTGGGTGCGTCGTCGTTCTGGAACCTTTTCTGTCATCGTGGCTGGCCGCTCTTACCGGGGTTGATATTACAACACTCCGGACGCCCACTTTGCAATAATGGGAGAAGTTTGGAGCCGAATCCTCCGTTACAAATAGCGCGAAGTCTCTAGCGCTCATGGCGCTGTCCCCCATTGAGGCGGGGGAAACTCACCTTCGCCCTCGACGACTTCGGGGTCGCCGTAGCACATGTAGCTCCAAAGGCGTTCGAATACAGCGCCCGAGCTGACCTGGCGCAAGCCGACTTCCTCTTGGGTCAAGCATGCTGAATCGGCGTCTTGGGTTGCCGCTGCGGCTCGCACCATTATTTCTATCCGGGCAGCATCTTCCAGGCACCAGGCAAAGCCAGCCGCAAGCTCGATGCTCGGACCGACAGTGACAGCGCCATTGGCTCGCATAACCAGCGATGGCGCATCGGCGAGATGGATGGCGAGCTCCGCGGCGAGGCCATCGTCGCGAAGCAGGCGAGAATCCTCCCAGAGCTTGCACGCAGCGTTGAACGCGCCGACCCCATGCCGCGGCGTGGGCACCGCCTTGAGAGTGGAGAGCGCCATCGTATGGGGAGGCATTACCCGGCAAACTCCACCCACATCTGGACGACGCTTGTAGATCTGCTGGTGGATACGGACCTCCCCCAGAACGCCAGGAGGAAGCGGTGCATTGATGTCAACCACCGTGCCCGGCTCTCCAACGGCGATTACGCCCATTGGTTGGGATGCGCAAACCAGGAATGTGCGATCGTCGATTCGCGCGCTGCAGTGGCCCCACGCCTGGACCAACTGATGCCGGGCGAGTGCACGGGCCGCGACCCGCACCCGCCGCTCGAGGCTCGCCATATCTTGAGCAATCATAGCGAATGAGCTCCAGCATCGATGAAGACGCGGCCTTGCTCGATTTTCACCGGCCAGCTGCGAAGCGCGTGCTCACATGGCATCGCGCAGGGATGACCATTGCGCACGTCGAAACGACCGAAGTGCCAACTACATTCCACCTCGTAGCCATCTAGCGAGCCGTCTTCCGACAAGGAGGCTTCACCATGGGAGCAAATGTCATCGGTCGCGAAGAATTCGCCGTTGACACAGTAGATTGCGACGTTGTGGCCGCATGGCAGCGTACCGCGGCGGATCTCCCCTTCGACGACGTCATCGGTTGCGCACACATCAATCATTTCGGTAGTCATACTCATATTGCTTCTCACAGCATGGTGCTGCCGCCGTTGACGCTGATCACCTGGCCGGTGACAAAAGCGGCTTCCGGCAACGCCAGATACCCAACCATCGAGGCGACTTCTTCAATCTCTCCCACGCGTCCCATTGGAATGACATCCAAGAACTCTTGGGCGAGGGCCGGGTTGGTCTTGGCCACCTTCGCCCAGACCTCTGTGTTCACCGCGCACGGGGCAACGGTGTTGACTGTGATTCCTTGCCGAGCGAACTCCCTGGCCAAGCCGGTGGTAAGCGCATGCATGCCTCCTTTTGCCGCGTTGTAAGCAGCATGCGCGGGCAAGCCGTTTCGAACCGAATCAGCGCCAATGTTGATGATTCGGCCGTACTTCCCTGCGACCATGTCTGGGAGGAAGGCGCGGCAGCACCAGAGGACGGTCCACAGGTTCCTGTCGATGGTTGCTTTCAGCGTTTCGGGCGTATGGTCGAGGAATGGCCGAATCACGCCGCCACCCGCGCAATTGACCAGGATGTCGGCCGGTCCAAACTGTTCGAGTGTCGCAGCGCGAAGCTGCTGCGCACCTTGCTCCTCCGATAGGTCTGCTGCGTGCGTCGCGATGGCACTTCCGAAGCTTGCAGACAGCTTTTCACGGGTGGCGGACAGTCCGTCGTAGTCGATGTCGGAGGCCACAACCTTGGCACCCAACCGCAGCAATCTCTCGACGATGCCAAGGCCAATGCCGTGCGCGCCGCCAGTAACAACGGCCACTTGTCCTTCGAGGCTAGGTTGACTGGTATTCATCTTGTTCACGCGGCCACCTCCAGCTTCGTCGGAGTTACTGATGATTCCTTCTCAATGGGGCCGCTGCGGCCAAACTGCCCGTCGGGCACGGCACCCCAGGTGTCGAGCGACTCGGGTACGGGCTCGAGGTAGCGCGGCGGCCGTGCCCCGTGCTCTGCGAATTCCTCCATGCCAAAGCTGTATTCAACGGTCATTCCGTCTGGATCAAGGAAGTAGAAGAAGACGCTGTCAGAAGGCGGGTGACGGCCTGGCCCGAATACCACCTTCACATCATGTTTCTTGATTCGGTAGAGCGCTTTGCCAATGTCATCGATGTCCGTCACCATGAAGTTCACGTGATGAAAATGGCTACTGCTTGCCGGGCCGACTGCAAAGGTGTGGTGGAACGGATTCGGATGACAGCGCATGAAGACGATGCGGTCCTCGATGAGGTCAGAAATGCGGAATCCGAAGTCCCGTACCAGGGAGTCTCGACTCGCCTCGAAGTTTTCGGAGCCGATAACCACGTGGCCAATCCGAGCGATCTTGGCGACGGTCGGCACAAAGGGCCTGCTGAGATGCAAGTTGCCGGCGAACAGCTCGAACAGGAGGCCGGAATGCCTTTCGCGGACGCGAAAGCCCAGCCCCTGTTTCATTTGTTGGGCTTCCTCTTGAGGAACCCAAACTGGTGCCATTTCGAGCTTCGTAAAATGGTCGTAGGCTGCGCGTACGTCGCTTTCCTGCTCGAGCTCAAATCCAACACGTTTCAGGCCGTGCTCTTTAGCCTGGTAGAGCAGGATGTTGTGATGGTCACGACTGCATCGGAGGTATGCCACATTGGCGTCGCTGTGCACGACCTCCAGCCCGACGATCTCCTCGTAGAATTTGATCGAACGCGACAGGTCGGTCACGTTGAGCGCCGCGTAGCCGAGCTTCTTGTGGCGGAAGGGAAGTGTAATGTCCATGACCGCTCCACTCAAAGGATGATGCTCACGCGGCCATGGGGTCGCAGGGCTTCAAGGTCCAGGAAGCAACGCTTCTCGACAATGCGCAGCGTCCCGTCGATGCGACGCAGGCGATAGTGCGTACTGCCGATATACGCATCGCTATTGCCGAACTTCATCCGGTACGTCGCAAATGCTGCTGCAACCCTGATTTCATCTTCACTGGCGGCGAGGATGCGTACGTTGCTGACCAGATGACGGGTGCGAGAGCGTGGATACTCCGAGTGAGCAGTCTTTTTCATCAAGCGAACGACGCGCTCTTGCAGGCGAACGTGGTTGTCAGCGATGTAAAAGAGGCTGTCGTCTGCGCTGGCATCCCGCGGCAGGTCAGTCGCGGGAACATAGTATTCACCGTCGTCGGTGAAGAGTTCCAACCAGTCACGAAGCTGCCATGTGTCCAGCAGTTCTGCCTCATGAAAAAGGAGGTCTTCTACCTCCGTGCGGGTGACAAATGCCGCGAAATCGCTGGACGACGGCACTACAACAGGTTCTTTCTCAATTGCGACGGCGCTCATTTTGGGCTCCTTAAACTTTGGCAGCCCAGCGGACGGGCTGTTCGTTGGACGGACTTTGGGAAGCACTGCTGATGCACTGGTTCCAGCGTGTCCAGAACGCGCGCATCTGGAGCTCGTCGTCGTAGTTTGGAGTTTCCTTGCCCATACCCTTGGAGATATCACTCCACGGGACCAGCCTGTAGTTGTTGAACCCGTTCTGGCACGACTCCAGTGCCTCGACGTCATCGGGCGTGGCGAAGCCGCCCGGGCCGAGGAATTCAAGGAAATTGCTGAGCCGGAACTTGCGCGCCCATGCGGACTCTTCGTTGGGTGCCAGGGACCAGCCGTTCACCAGCATGTAGTTGGGCGATTGCGGATAGAAGGTCCGCACGGTAATCGCCATGATGTCGTTGATGACCAGGTTCGGGAAAATCAAAAGGTTTCGATTCTTGTGTGCCATGCGGTCAGCCATGGACTCGCCGTGCAGTTCAACTAGGCGGGCGTAGATTTGGTCGATTTCCTTCTTTCCCTCCTCGCCCCACAGCGGAATCCAGGATGCAATGGGGCGGCCCCACGGTGCTGTGTACTCAAGTACCGCATGCCCATTGCCGAGATCGCGGCTCGTGCCTTCCAGCTTCGTGCTCGAGAGCCCGCCGTTGGTGTTCTTGAGGTAGTCGAGGTAGGTCGCATGCGTGCTGACGGCGTGATATCCATCCACGCTGTTCTCCACCAGCAGCTTCCAGTTGGCACGAATGGCGTACTCTTGCGTCCCTTGCGAGATGCCCATGCCGCTTTCCGAGTACTTCGAGATGAGGTCCAAATACTCCTTGGCACCTGCCAGGTAGTCGGGGAGCGGTTCGACTTCCGGGTTAAAGCTGACGAAGCAGAAGCCCGCGTAGATGTCGAAGCGGGGCACCGGCACGAGGTTACCTGCGCCGGTCGCAGCGAAGTCGGCACAATACCGCTCCTTGCCAGGCTGACTCTTCAGGTTGCCGTCGCAGCCGAACACCCAGCCGTGGTAGAAGCACTGAAAGTTCTTGGAATTGCCGGAGCGTTCCCGGCACACGGTCGCGCCACGGTGGGGACACGTGTTAAAGAAGGCGTTGATTTTGCCGTCCGTTCCCATGGTCACGAGGAGATTGCGGCGAGCGATGGTTCGCGTGACAAAGTCTCCCGCCTTCTTGAACTCTGAGACGTGGCCGACATACAGCCAGCACGTGTCGAAAATCTTCTCGTACTCTTCGGCGAGAATGGGGTCGCTAACGAATGTTTCTCGGGCGACGCGGAAATTGAGATTTTGCTCGTCAATCTCCACCAGTTTCCTGTTGTTTTCCATGATGCTTTCCTTGTGGGTCTGACCGAATGCGCTCAAAGTGCGCTGTTGCGTAGTGGGGTGGCGGTGTCCGCAAGTCGATTCACATCGACTTGGGTGCCAAGCTTCACCCAGCGGCGTGCGACTGCCATGTCTTTGGGGGCATTGACGGATGTGCACCCGGTGACACGATTGTTTTCGTCGAGGCGGAAGACACTGAAGGAGTCACCATGTTCATCACCGCGGATGACACGCGTTCCTTGGGTTGCATTGCCTATGACCTGGAGATTGATGTGTCCCTGGTCGGACCAGAACCACACTGGCGACTCGTAGGGTGCGGACTCGCCCAAGAGGTTCTTGACCAGATTGATGGCATGATCCTGGGCGTTCGCCCATGTCTCGACTCGTCCAAAGCCAGTGCCATTCGGCTGCGATGCGATGTCACCGGTGGCGAAGATGCCCGCGATGGCGGTCTGGCCGCACGGATCGACGCGAACGCCCGCAGCGTCCGTAATACCGAGATGTGCGAAGCCGCCCACGTTCGGGGTAACGCCAATTCCGACCAAGACACTTTCGGCAGGGACGATGCTGCCGTCGGACAGCTTTAAGGTCCCGTCGCCGAGCAGTTCAGTAGCCTGTACGCCGTAGCGAATGTCGACGCCATTGGCTCTATGCGCTTGGTCGAGATACCGCGAGACGACTTCGTCCACGCTTCGTGACATCAGCCTGTCAGCCGCCTCTAAGAGAGTCACCGTGCAGCCCATTGCACGTGCAGCCATGGCGACCTCCAAGCCGATGACGCCGCCTCCGACAATCGCAATGGACTTGCCCGCCTCGAGGTCTGCGCGAAGTTTGTCTGCATCGTCAACAGTGCGCAGGTAATGCACGCGAACTGGGTCGTGTAGCGAATCAGGCAGTTGGCGAGGGTTTACTCCGGTGGCAATGACAAGGCGGTCGAAGTCAATAGCACGACCATCGTCCAGCAGGACACGACGCTCGTTTGCATCCGTATCCACAACCCTGCGGCCAAGGTTTAGGTGAATCTTCTGGCCTTCGTAGTCCGCCTCGGCCTTCATTGGTCGAAGGGGGGGGCGCTCCTGTTGCAGCATCTCTTTCGAGAGCTGAGGGCGCTCATATGGCAAGTGGGCTTCTTCACCCACTATGGTGATGTCGCCATCGAATCCCGCCTTGCGCAAGCCGAATGCGACGGTTGTACCAGCTTGTCCGGCGCCGACGATAACAATTCTGTTGATGCCTTGGTCCATTCTGAGTCTGTCTCCGTTCGCATACAAACCGACGAGTCTGTCTGTTTGGTTGTTTGAGCGAATTCTTGTATCGAACCCTGCGGATGTCAACCTCCTTTCATGCTGCAGAGCAGCAAGACCCCAAGTGACGTCGACGCGGTGAACGCCTGCAGAAGCCTTGCCAGATAACGCTCTGACGGTTGCGAGAACCGCTCTTCCACGCTCGCGCGAATGGCAAACATCCAGCACATCTCAGGGTATTCACTGAATTCCACTGTCGTTGACACCTACGCAGGCCACCCCTACCATCAACAAACAGACTAGTCGGTCTGTTATCGGCGGTTGACCGCACCGCTCCGCACGGAACGGCGTCCTTCATGACAAGGGGGGAATGCTGTGTGCCGGGCACAGATCGCTGCGGATGGTGGAAAAGAAGAAGACCTCAGGAGACAAACAATGAATGTTCGGACGGCGCTTGGCGCCTGCGCCTTTGCGCTTCCAATCTGCGCCTCGGCTCAGTCAAACGCTACGCTCTATGGAGTCGTTGATACCGGTGTTGCATTCGTGAACGGGGTGGGGGCAAATCGAAACTCCGTCACGTTGATGCCGGGCATTTCCGGAACGGTACCGTCACGTTGGGGCTTGCGAGGTAGCGAAGACTTGGGTGGGGGAAACAAGGCTGTATTCTGGCTAGAGTCTGGTTTCGCACCGGATACTGGCGTGTCCAACCAAGGGGGAAGACTGTTTGGCCGCCAGGCACTTGTCGGCATCGCCGGTAATTGGGGCCAGATCGCGCTCGGTCGGCAGTACACCATGCTGTTCTACTCGTTGCTGGACTCGGAATTGCTGGGACCGAACATTTTTGGCTCAGGTTCGCTCGACTCGTACTTGCCTAATGCCAGGGCTGATAATGCCGTGTCATACAAAGGCAAATTCGGCGGGTTGACGGTCGGGACGACGTACAGCTTCGGGCGAGACACCGTCAATGCCGGTCCGAGCCCATCGGGTACAAACTGCGCAGGCGAAAATCCAGCGGACCAGCGAGCTTGCCGCGAGTGGTCAGCCATGCTGATGTATGACGCCGCCAAATGGAACATCGGTGTGGCGTATGACTCTCAAAGAGGCGGCCCAGGAGCATTTGGTGGTCTGACTTCGAGTTCCCTCAAGGATGACCGGCTCGCCGTCAGTGGTTACTTCCTGGTCGGTCAGGGGAAGGTTGCTGCGGGATGGCTACGCCGCGACAACGAAGCCAGCAAAACGCCAGTGAGCGATATGTATTGGCTCGGCACCTCGTACCCGATCGCACCGGCAGTCAGCCTGGATGCAGAGGCCATCTACCAACGTTTCCACAACAGCGACAACAAGGCGTGGGTGCTTGTTGGCCGAGCGACATATGCCTTCACCAAGCGCACTTCCCTGTACGGGACGGTTGGCTACATCATTAACGGTGGCAATCTCGCGCTTTCCATCAATTCGGGGCAGGCTGGAACCAATCCTGCACCTGGTGGAAACCAGCTTGGCCTGATGGCTGGCCTCAAACACATTTTTTGAGGGAGAAGGGGCGTGGAACCTGGTTGCCAACTCGACGTAGCGACGGGTATCCGCGCCCAGAAAGCACGAGGACCTGTTTGTAGTTGAGAGAAGTGTGATGAGTCATTGGAACAACATGGTAACCAGCCACGGCTGGATGAACGGATGGGTGGCGGAGCCAGACGACAGGCCGAACGGCGGTGTCGTTCTTGTCCCCGATGTGTTTGGTGTAAATAGTGACATGCAGGCGATCGCCGAGCGCTTTGCCATCGCCGGATACCTGACAGTCGTACCTGCGCTATTCGACAAGCTTGAACGTGAAGTCGAGCTTGGCTATGGCCTTGAGTCCTTGCGCCGAGGAACTGCCCTCGCTCAGGCGCTTGGGGTCGAGGTCGCAGCAGAATTGGTGGCATGCGCTATGGATGCCATCGGACATGCAGGTGCCGTAGCGCTTGTGGGCTATGGCTGGGGTGGGACGGTGGCACTGCATGCGGCGCAATCGCTATCTACGCCCTGCGTTAGCTACTTCGGCCCCTTCGACAAGATTCCCGGTGCAGGCGGGAACCAACCGCCCATGCTCTTGCATTACGGCGTCGCGGATGGCGGGCTTCCCGATGAACTGGTGCGCGAGTATCGGGAAAAGGTAGCCGGGCTCGAGATTTGTTCTTATCAGAGTGGCGCGGCGTTTGATCGCCCCGGTGACACGGATCGCCATAACGCTGAAGACGCACGGCTGGCATTCCTACGCACGCAGGACTTCCTACGTGCGACTATCCGGCACGAAAACGACTAACCGAGCGCCGGCTTCGGCCAGGACAATCCGGGCAATCACGCCGCCGATCGGTGGGATGGTGGTCATGAGGCGGGCGCACTGGCGGATCGACGTCAGCAGCTATCTCCATCCCGGAGTATTGGTGACGCCTACGTGGATCCCGAGCAGGGCTCCGTCTTGGGCGGCAATGCGGTCGGGTCTCGCGCACTGCTCGGGCATCGTCGTGTATGCATTGTCCTGTGCGAGGGAGCCAGTCCTTTGCATCAGTCTGACCCAAGGCGCATCAGCACCTCAGGACAGGGTGATGAGACCGTATTCTCGCGCCTTGCTTAGTGCTGCCGATCGATTGCGTACCTCGAGCTTGCTGTAGAGGTTCTTCAGATGCCATTTTACGGTGGGCAGGCTGACCGATAACCGGTCGGCCAATTCCTGGTTGCTCAGGCCCTCGTTGATCAGTCGAAGCAGCTGGGTTTCGCGTTCAGTGAGGGGTTGGAGTTCGCCGAAGGAGTCGCGCTCACGTACGATGGACGAGTCGGACCTGACTATGCGCGCGCGGATGTGTTTGAGGAAATTGATCTCGCAAGCGCGAACAAAACCAAAGTCGCGCATGGTCACCTGTTCGAGAATGTTCGCGACAACATTTTCATAGAGCAGGAACGGGTAGATCAGATTTCCTGGGCACGCGATTGCAATAGCTCTGGCTAGCGCCCGCACGGCGTCGCGCCATCGTCCGAGTCTTACCAACGCGTCCATTGCCGCAAGCAGCAGCGAGACACGATCGCTATCTCGCCCCTGTGCTTGGGCAAGCTTGAGCTCAGTTTCGATAGCGTCGCGCGCTTGTTCGAGTTGTCCTTTCGCGATCATCAGTTCGATGCGGGCAAGCAACCAGTCGCCTCTCTCGCGCATCGGCAGCGAAAAGGCCGAATCAGCGGGGGGGAGGAGGCGGCGAGCAACGCTTCCTTCATCCAAGTCATGGTCCGCACGAAGCTGATGACGCAGACGTTGCGCCGACAACATGGCCATCACGCGCGGCGGGTAGCGCCGGGCGGTTTCGTCGAGGACGTCGTCCGCAAGTCCGCCCATGGCATGTTGGGCGAGCAGCGCGACGCATCCACCGAGACCGAGCTCGGCGGTCATTGCCACCCCATAGTGATGTCCGCGTGCGAGTCCATGCAGCGCGGGCGCATGCGCTTGTGGCATATCGCCTAGGTCGACCAACACCTTCGCGCGCACGAAATCGATGGTCGCGACGATACTCGCACTCTCGCCGATTTGCGGCGTGACGGCTTCGCGTGCGCTGCGCAGCAAGCGGTCGGCCATGTCGGGTCTCGCGCGCGAGAGTTCCAGCGTCGCACGAAGAATGCCGATCCACGCGCGCAAGAATGTGCTCTGCGAACGCTCGATCGCACCTTCCGCGAGATCGAGATGCTGCTGCGCTTCAGCGAGATCGCCGCGATCCAGATCCGCCATCGCCGCGACCGCGGCGACCGTTCCGGTACGGAGCGGGTCGTAATGCGGATCGTGCTTAAGCCACGTCAGTGCTTCAGCATAAGCGATGTCGAGTGTATCGAGGGATACGGCCAGCACGATCTTGAGAAACGCAAGATCGGAGTCTGCGCTTGAGTCGAGCGCGTCTTGGCCTTTGGTTTCCGACAGGCGACGGTCAAATGCGTCAAGCGCAAAGCGCGCTCGTTCGTACTGCATCAGATGGCAGAGGGCCCAGATGTACCAGCCCTGGGCCTGGAGCGGTAACTTGCCGCCGAGCGCAATCAGCCGGTCCGCCCATTCAACCAGCAGCGTCATCTGCCCACGATCCGCCGCAACCTCTCTTGCGACCCGACCGATCAAGTCCTGTGCGAGCTCGATGTCGGGGGCGTCGAGCGCGCTGACTAGCGCCGCGACGTGATCATCGCGGCTTAGATGCCAGTGTGCGACCTTCTGCAGTACCTCCATGCGCCGTGCGGCGCCGATCCGTTCTTTTCCCTCCTTCAGCAGATACTCCCGCAGCAACGTATGGAAGCGGAACCAACGACGGTCTTGATCCACGTGGAAAATCAAGACGTTACGCTGCACCAGATCGTCGAGCCACGAGCGCGCCTCGTCGTATCCGGTCATGAATTGTGCGAGTTCCACGCTGAATTCACGCACCAGCGCGATTTCCATTAAAAAGTGGAGCTGGTCGGCGCCGATGCGGGCGAGCACGCGCTCGGTGAGCACGCGGGCCACCTCGCGCTGGTCGCCGTTGAAACGGCGAATCAAGGTTGGAGGCACGTTTGAGTTCGCCGAATCGGCATTGAGATTGCGTTCCTCTGACATCAGTACCTGCAACAGACGCACAGCGGCTGGCCAGCCTTCCGTCTGCGCCTGTATTTCATCCAACGTCTGTGCCCCGAGCGCCGGGAAGCCCGCCATCTGAAACAGACGACGGGTCGCATTGCCATCAAAACACAGCTCCCTTTCACTGAGCTCTAACACGTCGATCTCGAGTTTGAGACGGCTAGCGTCGATCGGCAGGGTCCTCGTGCTCGAGACCACGAGATGCACATTGGGGCTGCTGTGCAGCAGCAGATCCTTGACAAGCTCAGGAAGCAGGGGGTCCTCGCAGACGCCGAGATTGTCGATGAACAGCACTGTCTTTCCTGGCAAGCAGCTAATGTGTTCCACCACCGCATTCAGTGTTTGAGACACGTCCATCATCTCGGCCGGGGTGGCGTGTGCATCAGCTTCAGCGCCGGGGGAAACAAGCTCGTGTTCTTTCGCTTCGCGCACGAGCGCTCCGCGAAGCAGAGCAAGCAACGAGAGTACATCGCGATTGCGATCGTCAAGAGTTAGCCAAAGGCAACGTTCTCCGTGCGCGCGCCGTTGCTTGAGTAGTCGACTCAGCAGCACCGTCTTGCCATAGCCGGGCGGCGCGCAAACAACCGTCAAGCGGGGTAGTGCGCGCGTCTCGAGTGTGGAGAGTGCTTGTGTCGGCACGTATTGGAAGCCGAAATCCGGGGGCGCAAAGCGGCCCCGGGACCATTCATCTCGCGTCATCAGACTCATTGATTGTCGATAAAGAACCGATGTTTCCGGGGCTGCAAAACCCACAGGGCTCGGGCAACGATTTTGTATGAGCAGCTTCGCTTTTTCGCCTCGGGTTTGTCCTTAGCCGACCCCATCCTTTCGGATGGGGAGAAGGGCGGCTTCTACCGCTTCAATTGATCACATGATGCCGCCTCGATTTGTGCGACGCAATATCTGAGTTACCTCGCGGCGGAAGATCAATCAACAAAACCAGGGAGACATCGATGAGATTGAGTGACAAGGTTGCAGTTATCACTGGCGGCGCCACTGGCATCGGCCGCGCAATTGCTGAGGCATATCTCAATTCAGGTGCGAAGGTTGTGATCGCAGACCTACGCGGCGCGCAGGAGGCTGCAGCCGAACTTGGCGAGCGTGCGAAAGGTGTCACCACCGACGTTTCGGACCAGCAGAGCACGCGTGCGATGGCATCAACGGTGCTCGAGCATTTCGGCCGCATCGACATTCTTGTCAACAACGCTGGCATCTTTACCGGACTCAACTACACGCCGATGGAAGAGCTTGCTGTTTCAGACTGGCAGAAGCTCATGGCCGTCAACGTGCTCGGGCCATGGCTGTGCGCCAGTGCAGTCACTCCCGCGATGCGCGAGCAGGGCGGCGGAAGGATCATCAACATCGCCTCGGTAATCGCGCACATCGGCATTCCGTTCATGCTGCATTACGTGTCCAGCAAGGGGGCCGTGGCGGCGATGACGCGTGCGATGGCACGAGAACTGGCTGCTACAAAATCAGGCATCACTGTCAATGCCATTTCGCCTGGCTACATCCATTCGCCAAATGCGCTAGCGAACAAGGCGCAGCACGAACAATTCGAAGCGGTGGCGGCACAGATGCGCACGATCGAGCGCGCCCAGAAGCCAGAAGACATCGCCGGCGCAGCGCTTTGGCTCGCGAGCGACGAGTCGTCGACGGTCAATGGACAAAACATTGTTGTGGACGGCGGCATCTTCATGAGCCTGTAAAGGCGTGAAGGGCGGTATCGCAGCGAAAGAAATATTGGAGACAAGCAGATGGTCAGTGTCGTTGACGTTGGATCGCGAATCAAGGCAGCGGAAAGCAGGAACCTCATCGGTGGAGAGTGGGTTTCGAGCGTATCCGGAGAGACGATCGATGTGGAGAATCCGGCTACGGAGGAATTGATTGCCCGCGTGCCCCGTAGCGGGGCGGAGGACATAGACCGTGCGGTGCGAGTGGCGCGTGCCACGTTCGAGAGCCGTGCGTGGAACAGGATGCGCCCGATTGATCGCGGACGCCTGCTCGAGAGGATTGCGTGCAAGCTAGAGGAGCATGCCGACGAGTTGGCATATCTCGAATCGGTAGACACCGGCAAGGCCGTTACTTTTGCGAAGATGCTCGACCTGCCGTCTACGATCGACGTGTTTCGCTACATGGGCGGGTGGTGCTCGAAGATTGCAGGCCGGACCCTCCCGGTCTCCTTCGACGGCAAGGAGTATCACGCTTACACGCGACACGAACCACTCGGCGTGGTGGGCGCAATCACCCCGTGGAACTATCCGCTGGCGCTTGGCGCGTGGAAAATTGCATCAGCGCTGGCCGCTGGCTGCACGGTAGTGCTCAAGCCGACTGAATTGACTCCGCTTAGCACGATACGGCTTGCCGAGCTGTGTCTGGAAGCCGGGCTGCCAGAAGGCGCGCTCAATATCGTCAACGGCTACGGCCACGAAGCCGGCGCCGCGCTAGCCCAGCATGTCGGCGTGGACAAGGTCACCTTTACCGGCTCTACCGAGGTCGGAAAGAGGATTGTCGAGTACTCGCTTGGGAACATGAAGCGGGTCACGCTCGAACTGGGCGGAAAGTCACCAAGCATCGTCTTCGACGACGCCGATCTCGACCAGGTCGGATTGGGCGCGGCGTTGGCCGTCTTCTTTAACTCTGGGCAGATCTGCTTTGCAGCGACCCGGCTGTTCGTGCAAGACGCCGTCTATGACAAAGTCATCGACGCGGTGGCCGGCGCCGCGTCGCAGTTCAAGGTCGGCAACGGCCTAGAAGCCGACACGATGATGGGGCCGCTGGTTTCTGCTAAGCAGCAGAGCCGCGTACTTGACTACATTGCATCGGGGCAGGCCCAGGGCGCCGACCTCGTTTACGGCGGCAAGAAGGTTGGCGACAAGGGCTACTTCGTTGAGCCGACCATTTTCGCCAATGCCAACCCTTCCATGAAGATCGTGAAGGAAGAGATCTTCGGTCCGGTCGTCAGCGTGATGCGCTTTAAGGATGTCGAGGAGGTCACGCGGCTCGCTAACGACACCACGTACGGTCTGGCCGCAAATATCTGGACCCGAGACATCAAGCGTGCACATCGGGTCGCTCACCGCCTGCAGGCAGGTTCTGTCTGGATCAACTGTCACGGCGTGATCGATGCGGCCATGCCATTCGGCGGATTTAAGCAATCAGGTTGGGGTAGGGAAGTGTCGGAAGAGGGGCTGCTGGCCTATACGGAAACCAAGTCCATCTGCGCGCTGCTTGACGACTGAATCCAATTTGAAAGCTCGCCGGAGCGGGCTTGTGGAGAAAGACATGTGGGATTACCTGAAGTATTATGCGGCCCCGCTGAGCCAGCTTCTCAGCATCGCGGGCTTCTATCTGGGTGGGGATTACGTCTGGATTGGTATTGCATTCTTCCCGTTGATGGCAGTGCTCGATACGGTGCTACCCCTGGATTTGAGTGCGCGCCGGATCGGCAGCAAGGCCTGGGCCTACGTTCCGGTTTGGATCTCGACCTTGCTTAGCCCCGCGATGTATCTGGCGTTCGCATGGTCTCTCACGCATCACGAGCTGAGTGCGTGGCAGGTGCTGGCCGGCGTGATGGGATGCGCGTGGCTGTCCGTGTTGCCTGGCGTTCCTGCGACGCATGAGCTTTACCATGCGCGCGGCCGCATCGGGCGCTTCGTGGGCCGCTATTGCCAGATTGTGTTTCTTGATGCGACTCGCATGGAAGCGCACGTTGTAAGTCATCACCGCGATGTGGGTACAGTGGAGGACAGCGATACCGCGCCGCGTGGCTCCACGTTGTATTCGTTCGCGCCGAAAGCTGTCTGGGAATCAACGGCGTTGGCACAACGGATCGAATCGGATGCGTTGGAAAAGCGGGGCTTCTCCCGCTGGTCGATTCGACACCATCTGTGGCGCGCGATTCTCGCTCAGGCGATCTTTCAGTCGTTGATCTTCTTGATTGGCGGATGGCACGCAGTGGTGTTGACGCTTGCCGGGATGGTGATCGCGCGCTTCTGGGTGGAGACGTTTAACTATTTCCAGCATTACGGCCAGGTGCGTGTACCGGGATCTCCAATCGAGCGGCGTCACGTATGGAATCATTTTGGCGTGCTATCGCGGCTGCTCGCGTTTGAAATTACCAACCACGCCGATCACCATTTGAACTCATATCTTGCGTTCTACGATTTGGTGCCACACCGCGAAGCGATTCGCATGCCGAGCGTGTTCGTCTGCTTCATGGCTGCCCTGGTACCGCCTGTTTGGTTCAAGCTGATCATCAAGCCGGCACTCAGGAAATGGGACAACGAATGGGCCACGGCGGACGAGCGCCGCCTTGCGGCACAACAGAACCGTCTGGCCGGGTGGGAAGACTGGCTTGCAAACTCGCCGGCTAGCGACCCCGTTTCTAGCTGAGATGGTGAGTAGGCGGCTACAGCTCCGCCCCTTTCTTGCGAACATGCCTTCAAGAGGGAAACTCCGAATGTTAGTAGAGATTCAACGGCGCATGGTTGGTCATGCGATGCTCATTTTGTTCATTGGAATGATTGCTGGCGTGGGATTGCTGATCAGTTTAATTGGGGGCGTGGAGTGGTGGCCCGGCAAGCTTCTATCGTTCCAGCTTCCCGGGCCGACAGATGCCTGGGTGCGTACGCATCTTGGTGGCATGCTTAACGCGTTTCTCATCTTGCTGATCGCCTTGGTCCTGCCAATTCTGCAGGCGAACGAGCAGCGCGCGCGCGTCGTGGGATGGTTGTTTGTCTGTACCGGTTGGGCCAACACGGTGTTTTACTGGGCAGCCATCTTTTCTCCAAATCGGGCACTGACATTCGGCGACAACCGGTTTGGACCTCCCAGCTTGTTATCGGTCATCGGGCTGATTCCGGGGCTCGTCTTTGTCATGGTGTCGCTGATCGCGGTCCTTATGCTTGCCTGCGCGGCATTTTCCTCACGCCCCGACGATTCCCGCGCCTTTAGTAATTCCAAGTCAATTCGCTCATGAGAAAGTTCTTTGATTCTCTGCTTTCGCGTTCTTCCACAAAGAAACAGATGCGCATCTTGCCGGAAGAAAAGACGATCGAGATTGCCGCCGGCCAGACCCTGCTTGAGGCGGCGCTGGCCAATGGTGTTCCCTATCCGCACAACTGCACGGTTGGCACCTGCGCGTCGTGCAAGACCAAGCTGAAGGAAGGGCGCGTCAGAGAGGCGACGCCGTTTGGCTACACGCTTTCGAGGGAAGAGCTCCAGGCGGGATACATTCTGGCCTGCCAGGCGTTTCCGCGGGACAACCTTACTGTGGTCGAGCTTCCGGCAACTGTCGATCTGCCCGCGCCAGAGTCGTTCGCGGGCAGTATTGTCGCCACGGAGGAACTGACACACGATATTGTGCAGGTCACGGTACGGGTAGACCGCCCGATGACATATGTGGCCGGCCAATATGCGCGCGTTGTTGCGCCTGGCCTGCCCAGAGGGCGGCACTATTCGTTCGCCCAGCCGCCAGATCGAAACGGCAGGTCAGAAGTCATGTTCTTTATCCGGAAGGTACCGGGCGGCGCGTTCACGCGGGCGTTGTTTGAGGGCCAACTCGCCCACGTGCCTCTGGCTATCGATGGTCCCCATGGCGGCTTCTATCTGCGCGGCAGCAATGCCCCAATGGTTTGCGTGGTGGGAGGCAGCGGGCTCGCACCGATGCTGAGCATTCTGGAAGAAGCGAGGAAGAACCGGGTTCGCCGCGCATGCACCCTGCTCTTTGGCGCACGTACGCAAGCTGACCTGTACATGCTGGCTGCAATCGACGACCTCGCTAAGTCCTGGCCGGAGCCGTTCGAGTTTCTTCCGGTTTTGTCGCACGAACCCGCCGACACTAACTGGTCGGGCGCACGCGGTTTGGTTAGCGATTTCATCACAACGGCGAGGGCTAGTGGAGCCGAAGCGTATCTGTGCGGGCCGCCCCCGATGATCGACGCCAGCATTGAAAGTCTCTCGCGGTGCGGTGTATCCCTGGAAGACATCTATTACGACAAATTTGTGGATGGAAGGGATGCAGAGGAGGGGCGCTGATATTTACTGACTGTGGTCAAGCTCTTGAAGAACGCAAGGTAGGGTAGAGATAATAAATCGCGAAAAGTAATTCGCGGATAAATACACATAGATCGTGAGTACCGATAGCTGGATAGGACACTATCTGCCAGAAAAATCAGGACTCATAGAATATTGGAGACAACCTTGAAAACCCCAACTCGATTTCTATTGGCCTGGCTTTTTGCCAGCGCCTTCATGGCCACATTTGCGCGTGCGCAAAGCGCTGGCAGTTTCATGGTGACAGCTGGCGCTGCGTGGATCAGCTTTCCATGGTCCCACTCGCAGGAGATCCGGAGCAGTTCGGCTTTGGGTACGTTCGATTCGGCGGGAACGGACGCGCAGGTTCACAACACATTTGCGGTTCATTTGCCGCTCACGTACTTCATTACGGATCATATTGCGGCCGAGGCCGTACTGGGCATCCCGCCGACATTGCATCTCGCTGCGCAGGGCAATATGGCCCCGTTCGGGAGCGGAGGTCCAGCGTTGCCGCTCGGCCCACTGCAGCCGGTCGCTTCCGCTCGGGTATGGGCGCCAATGCTCTTGGCCAAATACTATTTCGGATCACCAGAGAGCGTAATCCGCCCATACGTCGGCGCGGGTATCAACTACACCTGGTTCACAAACGTCGACTTGCATCCGACGCTTGCAGGCGCCTTGGGTCAGGTGGCCGGTCCGGGCGGCAGCGTACATGCTTCGCTCAGTTCCTCTTGGAACCCTGTCGTTACCCTTGGCGCGACATACAACTTTGCGAAGCGATGGTCCTTAACAGGCTCGGTTACCTATCTGCCGGTGAAGACAACTGCTTCGTTCAACTCGATCGCTCAAAACGGCTCTGTAGTGCTGGAGAACAAGACTCGAATCACGGCCGATCCGATCGCATTCTTCGTGGGCATTGGCTATCGCTTTTGAGGCTCGTGATGTGAGTGGTGTATGAAGCGTTCTCGCGAGCGCTAGGGCAAGACGGCGGGCAATTGGTATTGCGCAGTTACGTTGAGTTATCAGCGCGCGAGGCCAATTTGGCAGAATGTTGGAGGGAAGATGAACAAGGAATCGAACGTAGGCGGACCGTGTTCCGGGCTCCGCGTTGTTGAGTTCGGCTCGATGATATCGAGTCCGATGGCGGGCCAGATCCTGGCGGACATGGGAGCGGATGTCATCAAGATCGAGCCGCCAGAAGGCGATCCGATGCGAAAGGTCGGGCCTTTCCACAAGGGGATGAGCGCGTTATTCATGACGGTAAATCGCCATAAGAAGAGCGTGGTCCTGGATCTGAAAACGGATAGCGACAAGGACGCAGCTCGCAACTTGGTCTTGTCCGCCGACGTATTGATCCACAATTTTCGTCCGGGGGCGATGGACCGGCTTGGCCTGGGTTATGAGCAGTTGCGGCAAGACAACCCAAAGCTCATTTACGCCTCCATTTCCGGATTCGGGACGTCCGGGCCTTACGCTTCAAAGCCCGCCTACGATCACGTCCTTCAGGGTATGAGTGGCGTCATGTACTTGCAGGGGCGTGGCGGCGAACCAGAGCCAGTGCGCAACCTGCTGGTGGACAAATCGACCGCCACAATTACGGCAAGTGCCATTCTTGGCGCGCTTCTCTTTCGGGAGCGACACGGTGGTCGGGGGCAGAGCATAGATGCATCCTTGTTGAATGCATTCTCCTGGTTCGGTCTTACGGACAATATCGCGAATCACACGTTTCAAGACCCGGACGCACAGAAGACTCCACCCCTGGACATTCATCATCCGCTTCGTACCGCAGACGGGTGGGTGATCGGTCATATTCAAACCGATACGCAGTTTGCTGCGGCCTGCAGAGTCTTCGGGCGAGAGGACTTGCTGGAGTGCACCGATTGGAAGTCAGCGGGTCAGCGAATCTCAAAGAACGGTGACATGTGGCGGGAGCTGGCGCGGGATGCAAAGAACATGACGCGCGCGGAACTGCTGGGCCGGGCCGAGGCCGAGGGCGTCGCGCTTGGGCCGATCTATACCCTCCAAGAGTTCTTCGAGGACCCCCAGGTCAAGAACTGTGGTGTTTATGTCGACCATGAGGACCCGGAGTTTGGCCTGGTCCGACAAATGAATTTTCCGGTGACATTTGGGGTTTCGGCCGCCAACGTGCGCGCCCGTGCGCCGCTGCTCGGCGAGCATACGGAGAATGTTCTTCGGGGGCTGACGCTGTCAGATTGAGCGCTACGCAGCGATCTGGCTTCGGAAAGCTGCGGTTTCAAAGATTCCGCTTCCAGCGGGAGAACAGGAGAGACACTTGATTACCTTCGACTTGAATGAGGAGCAGGAGCTCGCTCGGACTGCGATGCGGGATTTCGCGGCCGGGGAACTGCGCCCAATTGCCAAGAAATTGGACCGGGAATCGCGGATTCCGGTCGACGTACTGAACATGTTGTGGTCTACCGGCCTTGCGCAACTGCAGGGGGACGAGAACAAGAGACGTTGTTCGGTTCTCAACGCGATTGTATTCGAGGAACTGGCAGCTGCCGACGTGACCTTGGCTCTGGCGCTTGCAACCCCAGTCGCGTTTGCGCAGGCAATTCTCGATTTCGGTTCACGTGCGCAGCGCGAGGCGCTTCTTCCACTCTTTCAGGAAGACCAATTCTATGCCGCTGCGATCGCAGTCATGGAGCCGGACTTCAGTTTCGATGTTTCTGAACTGAAGACTACCGCGGTTCGCGAAGAGGAAGGTTGGCGAATCGATGGCCGCAAGGCGCTAGTGCCGCTGGCCGCCGTTGCAAACTATTTTCTGGTAGTTGCAAGCGCTGGTGATAAGCGCGAGGCCTTCATCGTAAAACGTGATACGCCAGGGGTCCGGACGGAGGCGCCAATCCCGACTGTTGGATTGCGGGCATTGGAAATGGGCAGCGTTGTGTTCGACGGCGTGCGTGTGCCGGATTCGGCGCGACTGGGTGCGGATCGTGGCGCCGACGTCCAGCGCATCATCGATTCGTCGCGAATCGGCTTGGCAGCCATGATGACGGGCCTGTCACGCGGTGTCATGGAGTATGTGATTCCGTATGCGAAGGAGCGCGTTGTGCACGGATCGGCATTGGCGCGCAAGCAGTCGGTTGCATTTCGTATCGCAGATATGTACACAGATGTTGCCTCCATGCGCCTCATGAGCTGGCGCGCCGCCTCCGAACTCGAGCGAAATGGCGTGGCGACACAGTCGGCTCTGCTCGCGCATGTTTATGCCGCGCGCCAATTGATGCATACCGCGGACGAAGGCGTGCAGATCTTTGGCGGGCACGGGTTCGTGCGCGAGCATCCGCTCGAGATGTGGTACCGGAACGCGAGGGCGGTTTCAATGCTCGAGGGCGTGGCAGGCGTTTAACGTCGATTAAAGGAGGCTAAACATGGTCGATTTCACCCTCACACCGAGAGACGAGGAACTGGTCAACATCGCTCGCGAGGACGCGGCAATTTCGCGGAAGTATGCGCGCTACTACGATCAGCATCATGAAGAGCTCGAGCCGGTAGAACTGCCGGAGGCGAAGGGGCGTCCTGACCCCTATGCGTTGCTTCAGGAGGATGCCGCTGGAACCAGCGGCCCCATTGTCGCCCAATCGCTGCTACACCTCGAGTATCCCGACGTTCGATTGCGTCGCGATTCAAACCGGTTTCTAGGCACGAAGATTGTTGCGTACGCCGGGACCCCGGAACAGGTCGAGCGTTTTGGGCATAAACTGCTTTCAATAGCGATTACGGAGCCCGGGGCCGGCTCGGACCCGCGTGCGATGGTCGGTAGCGCGCGATATGACGAAGCGACCGATGAATGGGTGCTTAACGGGGAGAAGATCTATTGTTCGGGCTTTGGCGAGGCGGCCGGAGCGGTAGTGATGCTGCGCGGTGCTCCAGACGAACATGGCATTCGGCCGTTCTGTTCGTTCGTGGTGGAAAAGGGTACTCCAGGTTTGGAGCTAATTGGTCAAGTGGACAAGATGGGCGTACGCGCCTGGGATACGGCGGACTTCGTGCTCCAGGATTGTCGTGTTCCATCGGTCAATAAGCTCAATGCAGATTTCAAGCGGACGTTGATGGTTTTCAATGGCTCTCGTGCGATGGTCACCGCCTTTGGCCTGAAGGCGGCGCGGAACATGCTCGAGATGGTCCACGACAATTTGCTGAAGGACGGTAACGCAATTGACTACGGAAAGGGAAGAAATGGGCGTTCGGCGGTGCACGATCGCGTCATTGCGCTTGAGGCGTGGCACGATGCAACGAAGCTGCTAATCCTTCATGCCAAGTGGTCCGAGCAGAAGCAGGGAGTTGCGGATGAGGGGACGATGGTCGAAGCGGCCATGGCAAAGGCGTTGGGTGGCATGGCCTCTCGGCGGATTACTCAGGAGTGCATGGATCTGCTTGGGCCACTTGCATTGACGGAAGAGTACCTGGCGGAAAAGTGGTTCCGCGATGCGCGCATATTCGATATTTTTGAAGGAGCAGGAGAGATCAATAGATTAATCGTCGCTAGATGGCTTCTCGATTATTCGAGCAAGGAACTCAACTGAATCTAGTCCGTGCCAGAAGGCGAGAATCGCCTGGAGCGCAACTATTGCGAGAGTCCTCCCCGCGTGGGAGGCAATGGCAATCGCTATCGCTTCGGCCCTCGTGTGCGGCCCGACACTTCCGGCGCAAGTGCGTGCATTTGAGTTTTCGCGTTTCGCGGCGAGGAAGCACCATCTTGAGATGGTTGAAGTTCTCGTCGAACAGGGCCACCATCGCAAGATGTTCGACGCTCAGTAAGCCTTGATTGCGGATGGGTCCGTAGATTTTTTTCGGGATAAGGCGTAATCCGGCAACCAGGCGAAGATCTTTTATGAGATGACTATGAATAGGTATCCCAACGGGGCGCAAGCATTTGTCGAGGCGCGCGACCTCTTACTGCGTTACCGTACTGACTATGAACGTGCCTATCGCGAGTTTGCGTGGCCGAAACTCGAGACGTTCAATTGGGCGCTAGACTATTTCGATGTGATGGCACGTGACAACGAGAACCCGGCACTGTGGATCGTTGACGAACTGGCCACAAGCGGTATGCGATTTTCGTTCGCACAGATGTCGGAGCGATCGTCAAGGATGGCGAACTATTTGCGTTCGCTAGGCGTCGCTCGTGGCGACCGGATCTTGCTGATGCTGCCGAACCGCGTCGAGCTCTGGGACGTGATGCTGGCTGCAATGAAGCTCGGCGCGGTCGTGTTGCCTGCCACCATACAGCTGTCGCCGGACGACGTGCGTGGCCGCATCGAGGCTGGCGACGTGCGCGTCGTGGTGGCCGCAGCCTCTGAACTGGCGAAGTTCGATGGGCTCGCCAGCAGCCTGATGCGCATCGCGGTCGGCGCCCATGATAATTTGCCGGATGGCTGGCTTGATCTCGCCCAAGCGTATGATTTTGATCGTGTATTTGTTCCGGATGGCCTGACGTACGCGACGGACCCGCTGTTGCTTTACTTTACATCCGGGACAACGTCGAAGCCGAAGCTAGTCGAACACACACACCAAAGCTATCCGGTTGGACATCTGTCGACGATGTACTGGATCGGTCTACAGCCTGGCGATGTGCACTGGAATATCAGTTCGCCGGGCTGGGCGAAGCATGCATGGAGTTCATTCTTCGCGCCATGGAATGCGCAGGCTTGCGTGTTTGTCTACAACTATACGCGCTTTGATCCACAGGACGCGCTGGACGCAGTGGTGCGTTATGCGGTGACAACAATGTGCGCGCCTCCGACTGTCTGGCGTATGCTCATACAGGAACCGCTCGCGTCGTATTCGGTGAAACTGCGGGAGATTGTTGGCGCGGGTGAGCCGCTTAACCCAGAGGTTATTGAGCGTGTGCAGCACGCATGGGGCGTCACAATCCGCGACGGCTATGGCCAGAGCGAGACGACTTGCCAGATTGGCAACACCCCGGGGCAACCGGTTGTACCCGGGGCAATGGGGCGGCCACTGCCTGGCTACCAACCCGTACTGCTCGACGCTGACGACAGGCCTACCTGCGAAGGCGAACTTTCGCTGCCGCTTAGTGAGCGTCCGCTCGGGCTGATGACGGGTTATCAGAACGATGCCGCGGCTACCGCCCATGCAACCCGCAACGGCTATTACCATACAAGTGACCTAGCCCTACGCCGAGAAGACGGCCATTACGTATATGTGGGCCGATCGGATGATGTCTTCAAGTCTTCCGACTACCGACTCAGTCCTTTCGAGCTCGAGAGCGTGCTGATTGAGCACGAGGCAATTGCTGAAGCGGCAGTCGTGCCGAGCCCCGACGAGTTGCGCTTATCGGTGCCGAAGGCCTTTGTGACTCTGCGCCATGGCTACGAGATCAGTCCGGAACTGGCGTACAGCATATTCTGCTTCTCACGCGAGCGGCTTGCGCCGTACAAGCGGATTCGCCGTTTGCAGTTTGGCGAATTGCCAAAGACGATCTCCGGAAAGATTCGACGTGTTGAATTGCGGCGTCGCGAGCTTGAACGGGGCGAGGTGGCCCAGCGCCCGGACGGCGAATACTGGGAAGAGGATTTTCGAGAGCTGTATTAATCTTACTGTGTCACAAACGTAGTCGAACGCTAACGGCGGCGCAATGCGGGCAATGTCCCAGGGCGCCTGCGAGTGCGACGCTCAACTGAAGGCGCAGCGTCCTGATCGAGTTCGGCACGTGACGCTGCGCGCGCTGGACTTCCCCGAGGAACGTAATCTTCGGGAATGGCAGGCACCTGGCATTCGATGAAGTTTTTTTTACCGCCGGCGCTGCTGCCGGCTTTCAGTCGCTGCGCCATCAGGAAGCCATACGCGGCGATGCTCAGGCTGGCATGGTGGTGAAAGCCCCGCCAACCCCGCCCCTCATAGTGGCCCAGGCCGAGGTCCTGCTTGAGATCTTGATAATCGCGCTCGATGCGCCAGCGCATGTGCGCAGCGCGCACCAGATCGTTCAGTGCCGTGGTTTCGGGCAGCGTGGACAGGTAATACTTCTCAGGCTCGGCCTGATCTGCGGGCCACTCGATGAGCAGCCACTGCTGGGGCAGCAGACGCGCCTTGCCCACGTTACCCCCGGCGCAGCGTACCCGCAGCGCCGCAAAGCGGCCGGTCAGGCGCTCGTTGCTGCCTTCGCGCCAACTGATGTTCTGGAATGCGCTGTCGGACAAGGACTGCGCCAATGCCTTGACACTCACCGGCTGTCTCTTGGCGGTGCGCCGTGGCATCACCGGGGGACGGCCCATGCCGCTGTAGGGCTTTGGCGGCAGGGGCTCCACCCCCGGTGGCCAGACCACCACGGCCGAGGTGATCCCGACCACGTAGGGCAAGCCCAGATCGGTCAGCCCTTGACGAAACGCATAGTCGATCCCGTAGCCTGCGTCGGCCAGCACGCAGTGCTTGGGTGCTCCTTCAGAGAGCAGGCCCCGTAACTGTTGCAGGGCAATTTGAGGCTTGGTCGCAAACTCGATGTGTTCGGGAATCCCGGCCTTGAGTCTGCGCTCGGCATCTTCGGCCCAGTTGCGGGGCAAGTACAGTTGCCAAGCCACCGGTAGGCTGCCTTGTTCGCAGGCCAGCGAGACGCTGACGGCCACTTGGCAGTTGTCCTGCTTGCCCAGCACCCCGCAGTATTGGCGTGTCACGCCCACCGAGTGGACGCCCTTCTTGGGAAAGCCCGTGTCGTCGACGATCCACCAGCCGCCAGCGCTGAAGTCCATATGCGGCACCACCCACTGCGCCACGCGATTGAGCAGTTGCTGGTCACTCCATTGGGCCTTGGCGACAAAGTGATGCAGGGCTTGGTGCCGGGCGCTGGCGCGCAGCGGATCAACGCGGGCTGCCATGGGTTCGATGCTCTTGCGCGACAGAGGCAGCATCAGACCGGTGCAATACCCAGTCAATCCTGCGTGACGGTCGGCATGACCCAACCCTTCAGCCAGGTGAGCCATGTATCGATCGAACTCTTTGGATATGCCCATGGCACCTCCCATCAAAGGGAAAAATGATGGGCATATCATGCCTTACTTTTTATGACACAGTAAGATTAAGGCTTACTAGTCGGGATCATTCGAGTTTCACGGCGAATCACATCCTCGGGATGATCGATTAGAATATGGAGGTGACGCTGCGTGCGAGGGAAGCCGGCCTGACAACGGTTTGCAACCTTGTCTTTCCGGCCCTTGTGACTATTGAGCCGGTCATTGGGCCAATCTGGGGGAGCCATCGCGGACGCACCCAGCAACTACGCGAAAGCCAACGGTTCGACATTCAGCCTTTCAATGAGTTCGATCTTTCGCTCAGCGCGGGCGCTGCAGTGAAAATCGCTGTGCACGCGAGTTGGGGAGACGAACTCTCGAAGATCACCGCGCGAGGCGTGAGCCAGCCTCTCAGCCGCTTGCTGGCATTCCATACCTTTGCACGACCGGAGCTCGATTGGACACTTGAGCTTTTCTCGACTCTCGCGTGTCTGACGAAGAAGGATCTGTCGCGAAGGTTGTTCGCGGAAGGTACTAGTTTCCGGGAGGCACTACGTACCAATCGCTTGAGTCGCCTTCTCATTGACCTACCCGGACTTGGGCACCTGGCCGGTCACGGTGCCGTTCGCTATGGCTTTGCTGACCGCTGCCAGGCTGAGAACGCTGTATTTGACCGGTTCGGCCTTACGCTGTTTCAGCTGCAAGGTCTGGTTCGGCCCATTGAACGGTAGCGCGAGAAGCAACTCACAACGACCACTCACCTCCAGGTCTCAACAGCACTTGGATGCCATATACGGGCTCAAACACTTAAATGCAATTAATCGCCTGCACCACAAGCCAACACCCTGTATGCGGCTAGCAGTGGGGGCGTACCCGGCCATCGTACGGCCGTCCTGCTTGAGATGACCATCACCGAACCTGACGTAGTTTCGCGATCATGAAAGTACAAGCAGGGCAGTCGCCGAGCATGCTGCGGATTTCGGTGAAGGTGATCAGCGGTTTCGGCGAACGTGATCAGGGAAGGAAGGTGGTACTGCGCGGTCAGGAGATTGTAGCGTAGGTGATCACGATGCCCGTTTCTTGGCGTCGGTTGACGTGCGCTTGCGCATGGATTCGCCTTTGAGCGGCACCTTGTGTGCCTGGTGGACCAGCC
>NZ_JBYOJP010000023.1:0-86512 GCF_057798975.1 Cupriavidus sp. 21MJTG02-4
TCGCGTGGTTGGTCACACTCCCACTCTGGCACATCGATGCCGTTTCGTGATGGAGGGCCCACCTTCCGCCGCTCACGCTTCGTTCGATGTGCCACGGACTTTGCTCGTGTCGTTCAAGGTGGGGGGGCGCGTTCATTCCATCTTCTTGTCCAAGCGACAAGAAGTAGGCAAGAAGCGCGTTTACTTGTCCTAGCGGACGAATATTGATCGTAGCGTGCTGAGGGTGTTGTACGGGTATGAACTTCAGAGACTGCCCGGCTGCCTGCCGCATGGTGCGCGTCCGCATGCAGGCTTTCAAGCCGTGATTGAACGAGCCCTGAACCTGTCCGTGGCCCCTGCTTCCACCGTCATCGCATCATCGCCTTCGGCTGCTACGCAGCTCACTAGTCGGTTAGTCAGGGCATCAGCGGCGCTGGCGACGGTGCTTCCGTTACCGCGCTTTTTTTGTTTTTTATTTTACTGAGCCGCGCAGCAGCCGAAGGCGATGATGCGATAGCGCGCCCACTGCCGGGCCACGGACAGGTTCGGGGCTCGTTCAATCATTGTCCGAGAGCCTGCATGCGGTTGCGCACCATGCGGCAGGCAGCCGGGCATTCTCTGAAGCGAGTACCCGTACGAAATTCGTCGCACACTACGATCAATATTCGCCCGTTAGGGCAAGTAAACGCGTTTTTTGGTTACTTTTTGTCGCTCGGACAAAAAGTGACTCGACGGCTACGCCGGCGAAACAGCCGCGCCTGCCAAGAGCGACAAACCCAGTCATAACACAAACCCTAAGCCTTAAACCCATGCTCCTGCGCATAATCAAACAACTCCGCATCATTAGACACCCCCAACTTGCGCATAGCATTGGTTTTCTGCGTACTCACCGTATTGACACTGCGATGAAGGTACCGCGCCACCTGGGTCGTCGTCATGCCTTTGACGTACATGCGCACCACTTCCATTTCACGCGGGCTGAGGCAGCGGCTGGACTGTCTCTGCAGCATCTCGTTCCCCCAGCGCGCCATATCTTCACGCACGGACGTGCTCAGCAGCCTGCAGCGCTTGTATGCCGCCACGATAACGGCCGGTAGTTCCGACAAGTCATCTCGCTTATTGACGATGCCCAGCACGCCGACGTCCTGCATGCTGACCATCAGCCCCGGGTTCTCCAGCATGGTCAGGACCACGACCCGGACGTGCGGAAAGCGCGTACGCAGCGTAGTCAGCATCGCCAGGCCATCGGGCGAGTCTCCGCAAGGCATGGAGAAGTCGGTCACCAGCACATCGCACGGTACGGTGCGCAGCAGATCGAATAGCGCCCTCGGGTTCGAGGCATCCGCCATGACCCGGATACCCGCGGCCGCGGCCAGCGTCTGCCGTACGCCGAAGATGATCAGCGGATGATCGTCCGCCAGTATTACCCTGATTGACATCGCTATTCCCTATCTCCAGATACAACGTCGTCCCCGCGCTTGCCGCCGCCGGGACAGGCATCGCGCGGTCGCTCGCAGTCGCGGCAATGCAAGGGCCCGATGGCGCCGTCGTCCACGCCCAGCGCTTCGATCAGGTAGGCGATCGCCGCCAGCACGGGCACGCTGGCGGTGCGCACCTGGCCGACGTCACCGGTCTGCACGGCACGCCGAAAGCGGTCCATGATCTCGTCGAGGTGCGGCTGGCCGAACACCGACAGCGCGCCGCGCATGCGGTGGCACCACGGCCTTAACGCCTTGATCGCTCCCCTGGCCAGGCAATCGGCCAGCGTCTCCCGATCGCTCGCGAGCGCCGCGACGCAGGCCTGCAACCCGGCATCGCCGGCCCCCGGATGCAGCACGCCCAGCAGGTCTTCGCGCCGCACCAGCGTGGCGTCGAAGCGCAGGCCGCCCGTGTCGCCGGCCTCCTGCCGAGCCGTGCCGATCGGCGCGCGCGCACGGCCGCGCGCGTTCATCGCATCCGACAGGCCTTCCTGCAGCGAGGCCAGCGTGACCGGCTTCAGCACGCACGCATTCATGCCCGCGTCGAATCCGCGCCGGTGTTCCTCCGGCACCGTGGTCGCGGTAATGCCCACCACCGGCAGCCCGCGCAACGTGGCGTCCTGGCTGCTGCGGATGGCCCGCGTCAGCGCAAAGCCGTCCATGACCGGCAGGTGCAGGTCCGTCAGCACCAGGTCGAACGCGCCGGCCTCCAAGGCCTGCAGCGCGGCCTCGCCGTTATCCACCACCGTCGGCAGGTGGCCGAGCAGCATGAGTTGCTGCCGGATGACTTCCTGGTTGATGCAATGGTCCTCGGCCACGAGGATGCGCCAGCGCTTTCGCGTGCCCGATGCGGCTGTCCCATGCACGGGGCCGGCATCGCCAGCGGCAACCGGCGCCGCCGCCTGGCGTTCCAGTGCGCGCTCCACCGCGCCGACGAACGCGGCCCAACGCAGCGGATTCACGCTCAGCCGCACACTGTCCTGCTCATCGGCGCGGAAGCCGAGCGGCTTCCACTTCGTCGTCACCAGCACCAGGCGCGGATCGGCGCTGTCTGCGAGCACCGGGCCGCGGTCGGCATCGGCCAGCACGATCACGGCCTGCCCGGCGTCGACGTGCCCCGCCAGCGGGACCATGCCCGCGGTCCGGACATGGGCCAACAGCGCCTGGGCGATGTCAGGGTCGCGCACACGGACGGCCACCTTGCGCTCCCGCAGACATGGCAGGTCGTAGCGCCGGCACAGGATCGTGCACGGCACGCGCAGTACCGCCGTGGTGCCGGTGCCCTCCTCGCTTTCCAGCGCCAGGCTGCCGCCCATCATGGCCGCCAGGTTGCGCGTGATGGCCAGCCCGAGCCCGGTGCCGCCAAAGCGGCGTGTGGAGCTGCGCTCGGCCTGCACGAACGGCGTGAAAAGCCGCTGCATGTCGGCCTTTGCCATGCCGATGCCGGTGTCGCGCACCTCCACCAGCACCGCCGCGATGTCATCCACGCAGGTCTCGACCATGACGCGCAGCGCGACGCTGCCGCGATCGGTGAACTTGATGGCGTTGCCCAGCAGATTGAACAGGATCTGGCGCAGCCGGATGCCGTCGGCGCGTACCGTGGCCGGGACCTCCGGACTGACGTAGAGGCGCATCTGCAGGCCCTTCTTCTGCGCCTGCGGCATCAGCAGCGACGCGACGCTGTCGAGCAGGTCACGCAGGTCCAGCGGCGCCGGCACGATCGCCAGGCGGCCCGCTTCGATCTTGGCGTAGTCCAGGATATCGTCGAGGATCTGCGCGAGCGCCTGGCCGGATTCCTGTGCCAGGGCGAGCAGGCGTTGCTGTTCGGGCGCCAGCCCGGAGTTCTGCAGCAATTCCACCAGCCCCAGGATGCCGTTCATCGGCGTGCGGATCTCGTGGCTCATCATGGCGAGGAATCCTTCCTTGGCGCGCAGGGCGGACTCGGCCGCGTCCTTGGCCTCATGCAGCGCGTCGGCCTGGCGATGCTGTTCGGTGACGTCGAGGATCACGCCATTCCACACCGTGAAGGCCCCCTCGCGCCTGGGCGTGGCGCGGGCCTGGATCCACCGCAGTTCCGTCCCCCGCTTCAGGCGTCCCGCAATATCCAGGGGCTGGCCGGTGCGGGCACTTTGCAGGATCGCGGCACGCAGGCGCGGATGGTCCTCCGGGCAGACCCCCGATTGCGCCGGCGAGCCAGCGCCGAGCGCGCGGGCGGTATCGATGCCCAGCCCCGCGCCATCGCCGGCGGCATACGTCACGTCCCAGTCGCTGTCCAGGTCGCCGGTTCGCAAGCGGCTCTGGAACACGGTCACGGGCAGGCTGTCGACCACGTCCTGCAGGCGGCGCTCGAACGCTTGCGCGCGCTCGCGCGATTCATCGATGTCCGTCACGTCGAAATGCACGGTCACGATGCCGCCCGGCGTGCCATCCGGGTTGCGGAACGGCAAGGCCCAGAAGTTCACGCGCCGCAACTGGCCGGCCGCGTTCCGCATGTGCAGATGCATCTGGCGTGACGCCATGGTCCGCATGGCTTCATCCTGCAGGGCCAGGAGCTCGCCGCTCATCCGGTCGCGCAAATGCCCGACCTCCAGCGCATGCCTGCCCACGGCATCGGCTTTCACCACGCCGAAGAAGCGCTCGAATGCCGGATTGAGTTCCATGTAGCGCAGGTCCGGGCCTTTGGCCGCCACAGGCTCGGGCAGGCTCGCCAGCAAGGCTTCCTTGAGCGCGAGTTCATGGCCGAGCGTGGCTTCCGCCTCCATGCGCTGCGCGACCAGCCGGCGCGTGCGCACATAGCCGATCGCCAGGACCAGGCTGAGCCCAAGCGCGGGCAACAGCAGCGGCCATGCGTCACGGAGCAGCCGCCATGCGGCGCCCTCCGTGGCGATGCCGCGGCTTGCCATGCCGCCTCCCACGTCGACGGCCTGTGCCGCTTCGGCCAGCAGGAACATGCACAATGCGCCGGCCGACAACGCTTGACCGAGATGCAGCCCCAGGCGGTTTCCCTCTGTTTCCATGACTTCCTTACGGGTGGCAAGAATTCGCGGGCGACGCAAGCCAGCGCGGTACGCGCGTACCGCGCGCATGGCAGCGTCACGCAGCGTCACGATTTGGCCGGGCAGTCCCGTCCCGGCCGGCGGCGTGGCATCAGGACGTGGCTGGCTTGCGCGCTGGCTTGTGCTGATGCGAATTCCGCGCGCGCCGCGCGCGTCTTCTACCCGGTGCGAGATGGGACGTCGCCGTTGTCGCGGATCCTGGAAATTGCGTGGAAAAGTCTAGGCTTGGCACATCGCGACCGGATATAGAAGGAATTCGATTCTTCAGACATTTCTGATGCAGTCCGGACGCGTATCGGTGCGGCCTGCGCAATGGACTACAAGTCGCGCGAAAGGGGAAAAAACCTGCCCGGCTCAACGACATTGATGCGATGACATGGAAACAGGATCGCCTCGCGATGGGTTGTCGTTGCAGTCGAACCATGCCGGCGAGGAAATGGGAAGCGAACGTCGAATCAGTCTGGTGATGGATCGTCGACGTAAAGCAGGGAAAAGCCGGCAGCCATTCTAGGACTGCGGCTTGGGGATGCCTTGCGGTGCGTCAGTAATCTGTGCGGGGTTGGGAGGGGATTGAAAGGTATTGCGAAAGGGAAACCGCCGGCTCACCCGTTCAGGTGAGGCTCGCCAGCAGGAATCCCTGCGCGGATTCGCCGTCCCGCGAACGGCGGCGCCGGTAGGTCCCGTCCGCCTCCATTTCCCAGGCCTCGCGCTTGTCGCGCAGATAGGGCTTCAGGCCTTCGGCGATCACCCGCTTCCTGAGGCGCGCGTCCAGCACTGGAAAGCAGACTTCGATGCGTCGGAACAGGTTGCGGTCCATCCAGTCGGCACTGGAGAGCATGACGTCTTCGGCCTTGTCGTTGTGGAAGTAGAAGATCCGGGAGTGTTCGAGGAAGCGGCCGATCACGGAGCGCACGCTGATGTTCTCCGAGAGACCCGGCACGCCCGGCCGCAATGCGCAGGCGCCGCGCACGATCAGGTCGACGCGCACGCCATCGCGCGAGGCATCGTAGAGCGCCTGGATCAGCCCCGGCTCCAGCAGCGCATTCATCTTCGCGATGATCCAGCCCTTGCGCCCGGCGCGCGCGTGTTCGGCCTCGCGCCGGATGGCCTGCAGCAGGGACTTGTGCAGGGTGAACGGCGACTGCCAGACATGGGCGGTCTTGCTGATCTGCCCCAGCCCGGTCAACTGGCCAAAGACATTGGCGACATCCTGCGTGATCTCCGGATGGCAGGTCATCAAGCCGAAATCGGTGTAGAAGCGCGTGGTCTGGCTGTGGTAGTTGCCCGTCCCGAGATGCGCATAGTGCCGCAGGCGTCCGCCTTCGCGCCTGACCACCAGCACCATCTTGGCATGCGCCTTGTAGCCGACCACGCCGTAGACGACATGCGCGCCCGCCTCTTCGAGCTGCGCGGCCCAGCCGATATTGGCCTCTTAGTCAAAGCGCGCCAGCAGCTCCACGACCGCGGTGACTTCCTTGCCCTTGCGCGCCGCATCGGTCAGCGCGGACAACAGCACCGAATCATGGCCCGCGCGATAGACGGTCTGGCGGATCGCCACGACATCGGGGTCCTGCGCGGCCTGCCGGACAAAATCCACCACCGGCGCAAACGACTGGAACGGGTGATGCAGCAGGATGTCGGCTTCGCGGATGGCGCGGAACATGTCGGCTTGCGGCTGCAGTCCCTTTGGCAAGCCGGGGCGGAAAGGCGGGTACTTGAGATCGGGGCGGTCGACCGCTTCGGGCACCTGCAGCATCCGCACCAGGTTGACCGGCCCATTGACCGAGAACACCTCCTTGGCCGACAGGCCGAACTGCTGCTGCAGGAACAAGGTCACCGGCGGCGAGCAGTTGTCCGCGACTTCAAGCCGCAGGGCATCGCCGAAATGGCGCTGCGGCAGCTCGCCCTGCAGCGCTTCGCGCAGGTTCTTGATCTCCTCTTCGTCCACGAACAGCTCGCTGTTGCGCGTCACGCGGAACTGGTAGCAGCCGCGCACCGTCATGCCGCTGAACAATTCGCCGACATGCGCGTGCAGGATCGAGGACAGGAACACAAAGCCATGCCGGCACCCGGCCACTTCGGGCGGCAGCGCGATGACGCGCGGCAATGCACGCGGCGCCTGCACGATGGCGTTGCCGGAGCGGCGGCCGAACGCATCCTTGCCGTCGAGTTCCACCGCGAAATTCAGGCTCTTGTTCAGCACGCGCGGAAACGGATGCGCGGGGTCCAGCCCGATCGGCGTCAGCACGGGCATCAGTTCATTGAAGAAATACTCGCGGATCCATTCCGCCTGCGCCGCGTTCCACGTCGGCCGCCGCAGGAAGCAGACCTGCTCGGCGGCGAGCGCGGGAATCAGGACATCATTGAGCATCTGGTACTGCAGCGCGACCAGTTCGCGCACCCGGGCGTTCACCAGGTCGTAGAGCGTCTGCGGGGACAGGCCATCGGGGCCGCTGACCGGCGACTGGACCAGGCACTGTTCCTTCAGGCCCGCCACGCGGATCTCGTAGAACTCGTCCAGGTTGCTGCTGAAAATGCACAGGAACCGCAGGCGCTCGAGCAGCGGCGTGTCGGGGTCGGCGGCCTGCATCAGCACGCGGTGGTTGAACTCGAGTTGGCTCAGCTCGCGGTTGATGAAGAGGGCGTTGCCGTTTTGCCACGCGTCCGGGGCGGGGGGGCCGTCGATATTGGCTGCCTGCGGCAGCACGCTCCGTGAAGGGATCGAGTCGTCTTCCATTTGGGCGGCGGGGCACGGTGCCAGTGGGGGCTGGATTTGGATTCTAGTTCACGGGGATTGGGGATTGGGAATTGATGGCGTTTTGGGGGCTTGGCTGGCGCCGCTGTTTCGACGGCGTAGCCGTCGAGTCACTTTTTGTCCGAGCGACAAAAAGTGACCAAAAAACGCGTTTACTTGTCCTAACGGACGAATATTGATCGTAGTGTGCGAAGAATTCCGTACGGGTACTCGCTTCAGAGTCTGCCCCGCTGCCTGCCGCGTGGTGCGCGTCCGTCTGCAGGCTCTCCAACAATGATTGAACGAGCCCCGAAACTGTCCGTGGCCCGACACTGCCCACAATATCGCATCATCGCCTTCGGCTGCGCTGCGCGCGGCTCAGTGCCGCGTGGCCACTGTGCAAAACGCCCGCCGCACAGGCGGCGGACGCTTTGCATCACGCCGCCAGGCGTGTACCCGCACGATACTGCGCAAGCAGTGCCTCGCGCTTTGCGGCGGCGGCTTGCATATTGCCTTCCTTCACGTGGCCGAAGCCACGGATGTCGTCAGGCAATGTCGCCAGCGCAATCGCCGTATCGAGCCGGTCGGGGCTGAGCGATTGCGCGAACTCGCCGACCATCGCCAGGTAGTCCGCAATCAGCTGACGCTCTGCACGGCGCTCGGCGGTCTTGCCGAACACATCGAGCGCGGTGCCGCGCAAACCCTTCATCCGGGCCAGCAGGCGGAACGCCGACATGGTGCGCGGGCCAAAGCGACGCTTGAGCAGGCGGCCCTTTTCGTCGGTCTTCGCCGTCAGCGGCGGCGCGAGCCAGAAGTTGAGCTGGTAGTCGCGGCCGGGCTCGCCTTCGAACTGCGCGCGCAGCTTGTCGAGGAAGGCGGGATCGGTGTAGAGACGAGCCACTTCATACTCGTCCTTGTAGGCCATCAGCTTGGCAAGATTGCGCGCCACGGCCTCGGTCAGCGCCAGCTTGCGGCCGGCGCCGAGCTTCTGCTCGGCCGCGCGGATGCGCTCTACCGCATCGCGGTAACGGCCCGCATAGGCGGCGTTCTGGTAGTCGGTCAGCATCGCTTCACGCTTGCGGATCAGGTTGTCGAGCGTTTGCGGCATGGCAACCACCTGCTCGCGCGGCGCGGTCGGCAGCATGGCACGCACCGCTGCCTCGCCGTGATGCGCGAGATAGCGGCCCCATTCGAACGCGAGGCGGTTCTTCTCCACCGACACGCCGTTGAGTTCGATCGCCCGCAGCAGGCTGTCGCGCAGCAGCGGCACCCAGCCCTTCTGCCACGCAAAGCCCAGCAGCAGCGGGTTGGAGTAGATGGCATCCGCCAGCAGCGTGACCGCCCAGGCGCTGGCATCGACAAACGCGCACGCATCGCCGGCGCTGGCGCGCAGGTCCTGTTCCGCGTTGGCACCCGGGAACTTCCACTTCGGATTCTTGATGAATTCGGCGGTCGGCGTGTTGGCGCTGTTGACAACGGCCGCGGTCACGCCGTGGCGGACCTTGGACAGCACGTCCGCCGATGCGGAGACGATGGCATCGCCGCCGATCACGAGCCGCGCGTCGCCGGTGGCAATGCGCGTCGCATGCAGCGCGGCCGGACTCGGGGCGATCTGCACGTGGCTGATCACCGCACCGCCCTTCTGCGCCAGGCCGGCCATGTCGAGTACGGTCACGCCCTTGCGTTCGAGATGCGCGGCCATGCCGAGCAACCCGCCGATGGTGACCACGCCAGTGCCGCCCACGCCGGTCACCAGCACGCCATATGGTCGCTCCAGCGCCGGCAGCACGGGCAGCGGCAGCGCATCGAAATCAGCGCCCGTGCCCTTGCCGCCCGCAGCGGCCGGCTTGCGCACCTGCGCGCCCTCGGCGGTGACAAAGCTCGGGCAGAAGCCGTTGACGCACGAGAAATCCTTGTTGCAGGACGACTGGTTGATCTTGCGCTTGGTGCCCAGCTCGGTTTCCAGCGGCTCCACCGACAGGCAGTTCGACTTGACCGAGCAATCGCCGCAGCCTTCGCAGACCGCGTCGTTGATGAACGCGCGGCGAGCCGGGTCCGGATAGGTGCCGCGCTTGCGGCGGCGGCGCTTTTCCGTGGCGCAGGTCTGGTCGTAGATCAGGATGGTGACGCCCTCGGTCGCGCGCAGGTCCAGCTGGACCTGGTCGAGCTGGTCGCGGTGGAATACCGTCACGCCGGCCGGCAGCATGCCGCCATTGCCGTACTTCTCGGGTTCGTCGGTGACGACCACGAGCTTCTTCGCGCCTTCGGCCAGGACCTGGTGGGCGATCTGCGGCACCGTCAGCACGCCGTCGATCGGCTGGCCGCCCGTCATCGCCACCGCGTCATTGAACAGGATCTTGTAAGTGATATTGGCGCTGGCGGCAATCGACGCGCGAATCGCGAGCAGGCCCGAGTGGAAGTACGTGCCGTCGCCAAGGTTGGCGAACACGTGCTTGTCGTTCGTGAAGTGCATCTGGCCCGTCCACGCCACGCCTTCGCCGCCCATCTGGCTGAAGGTGTCGGTACTGCGGTCCATCCACAGCGTCATGTAGTGGCAGCCGATGCCAGCCAGCGCGCGGGAGCCTTCGGGCACGCGCGTGGAGGTGTTATGCGGGCAGCCCGAGCAGAACCACGGCTTGCGTTCGACGGCGAGCCGCGGCTGGGCGGCCTCGCGCTCCTTGGCCTCGATCAGCGCCACGCGCGCCGCAATGCGCGCGCGCACCTCTTCGGGCAGATCGAAGCGCTCCAGGCGCCGGGCGATGGCCTTGGCGATCAGCGCCGGCGACAGTTCATAGTGCGCGGGCAGCAGCCAGTTGCCCCGCGGCACCGACCACTCGCCGCCGTCATTGCCGCGCTGGTCGAACTTGCCATAAACCTTGGGCCGCACGTCATCGCGCCAGTTGTACAGTTCTTCCTTGAGCGCGTACTCCATGATCTGGCGCTTCTCTTCGACCACCAGGATCTCGTCCAGTCCGGTCGCGAACTCGCGCGCGCCGTGCGCCTCCAGCGGCCACACGCAGCCGACCTTGTAGACGCGGATGCCGATGCGCTGGCAGGTGTCGTCGTCGAGACCGAGGTCGACCAGCGCCTGGCGCACGTCGAGGTAGGCCTTGCCCGCGGTCATGATGCCGAAGCGCGCGTTGGGCGAATCGAGTACGACGCGGTTGAGCTTGTTGGCCCGCACATAGGCCAGCGCGGCATACCACTTGTGGTCGAGCAGCCGGGCTTCCTGCTGCAGCGGCGTATCCGGCCAGCGGATATTTAGGCCGCCCTCCGGCATCGTGACGTCATCGGGTAGTACGACCTGCACGCGGTCCGGATCGATATCGACGGAGGCCGTGCTTTCCACCACGTCGGTCACGCACTTCATCGACACCCACAGGCCCGAGTAGCGGCTCATGGCCCAGCCATGCAGCCCGTAGTCCAGGTATTCCTGCACATTGGACGGGTACAGCACGGGAATGCCCGCAGACAGCAGCACGTGCTCCGACTGGTGCGCCACCGTGGAAGACTTGGCCGCATGGTCGTCGCCGGCCAGCAGCAGCACGCCGCCGTGGCGCGACGAACCGGCCGAGTTGGCGTGCTTGAGCACATCCATGGAACGGTCCACGCCCGGTCCCTTGCCGTACCACATCGAGAACACGCCGTCGCGCGTCGCGCCGGGGAACAGGTTGACCTGCTGGCTGCCCCACACGGCCGTGGCGGCGAGGTCTTCGTTGACCCCGGGCTGGAACACCACGTCGCTGGCAGCCAGGTGCGCCTTGGCCTTCCACAGCGCCTGGTCGACGGCGCCCAGCGGCGAACCGCGGTAGCCCGAAATAAAGCCCGCCGTATTGAGGCCGGCGGCGCGGTCGCGCGCCTTCTGCAGCATGGGCAGGCGTACCAGCGCCTGGGTGCCACTCAGGTAGACGCGGCCTTTTTCCAGGGTGTATTTGTCGTCCAGGCTGGCGTTGGCCAGGGCCTCACGCAGGGCTTGTGGCAGCGGGGCATTCATGGGTGTCTCTCTCCGGGGATGTCGAAGTTATTCGTGGCAGTGTAGGAAGCGCCATCGATATCGTAAAATCATGAAATCCGAGAGCTGATATCCGACAAACGAATACCGGAGCAATGAGCATGGCAAAGGCACGCGAGACGCCGGAACGGCTGGCCAAGGAAATCACCTTGCGGCAGTTCCGCTACTTTGTCGCGGCGGCGGAAACAGGCCAGTTCTCAATGGCCGCGACCGCCGAGCATGTGTCTCAATCGGCGATTACCAACGCCGTGCTGACGCTGGAGCAGCGGCTGGCGGTGCGCCTGTTCGACCGCCTGCCACACGGCGTGGCGCTGACCGCGGAAGGCCACCTGTTCCACCAGCATGCGCGGCAGATCCTCGATTCGGTCGAGGACGCGCTGCGCGAGCCCCGTTTTCAGGTGTATGGGCTCAAAGGCAGCGTGCGGCTGGCGGCGTCCTATACGGTGCTGGGCTACTTCCTGCCGGGCCTGCTGGCGCGCTTTCGCACCAACTACCCCGACATCGACCTGGACCTGCAGGACATGGACCGCCCCGAGATCGAGCGGGCCGTGCTGTCGGGGGATATCGAGCTTGGCATCGGGTTGCTGTCCAACCTGGAGCGGCCGCAGCGCTTTGCCCGTCACACGCTGATCCGTTCGCGGCGCCAGCTCTGGACGTCGGCCACGCACCCGCTGCTGGCCATCGAGCGCCCGTCCTTGCGCGATATCGCGGCCTACCCTTACATCCTCATCACTGTGGACGAGGCGGAGTCCTCCACGCTGCGGTACTGGCGTGGCCGCAAGCTGGCGCCCAACATCGCGTTCCGCACCAGTTCGATGGAGGGGCTGCGCGGGCTGGTCGCGCATGGCTTTGGCGTCACGGTGCTGTCCGACATGGTGTACCGCCCATGGTCGCTGGAAGGCCGGCAGATCGCCGCGCGGCCCATCGCCGACGCCGTGCCGGACATGGAGGTCGGCATGCTGTGGCAGCCCGGACGCAAGCTCGAAAAGCCGGCCGATGCGCTGCGGGAGTTCCTGATCCACGCCTGCGGCAGCTGAGCGGCCGGCGGCGTGCCGCCTCCTCCCTTTGGCTGGAGCTCAACCTTTCGACGCAACCCGCACGCGGGGCTCCGAAACCCGTTTCATCGGGCGAATGGCGACGCCTTTACGCCATGTGAAACGGGGTCTAAGCCCTTCAGCCAATGTTCGTCGTCGTACAGAACGCGCCTAATGTGCCCACGGGCCGGCACCAGACCGGCAGGATCCCATCGGAACTTTGCAACATGGAAACGGGGAGCGCGGGATGGACACTTCGAACAGGACAGGTGGCAACAACCTACTGTTGCGTCAGCTTCCGGAATCGGAATGGGCGGCACTCAAGCCATATCTTGAAGCCGTGGCGCTGCGTGGCGGGCAATTGCTGTGCGATGCCGGACAGCGCGTGCGGCACGTCTACTTCCCGAAAGAGGGCGTGGTCTCGCTGCTGTCGCTCCATGCGGACGGCTCCAGCGTGGAACTGGCCGCGGTCGGCAACGAAGGCCTGATCGGCCTGCCCGCGCTGACCGGCGCGGAATCCATGCCGCAGCGATGCGAAGTCAGCCAGCCGGGCACAAGCTGGCGCATTGCCGCCGGCGACCTGCGCGAGCTGTATCCGAGGCTGCCGCAGATGCAACGGCTGGTCATGCGCTATATGCAACTGCTGCTGACGCAGGTGGGCCAGACCGCGGCATGCATCTGCCACCGGACGCTGATGGAACAGCTTTGCCGCTGGATCCTGCAGACGCTGGACCGGCTCCAGAGCAACGAGCTGCGCATCACGCAGCAGCGCATCGCCGAGATGCTCGGCGTGCGCCGCGAAGGCGTCACCGAAGCCATGGGCAAGCTGCAGAACCTGCGGCTGATCGAGCATACGCGCGGCCGCATCATCGTGATCGACCGCAACGGGCTGGAGTCGATCTCCGGCGAGGCTTATACGATCGTCTCGAAGGAAGTGCGGCGACTGGTCGGCGATGCCCGGGAGATGGCCCGCTGACTGGCATGCCGGGCAGGCGGCGCTGTCGCGAGTGCCGCCTGCGGTAGCTACCCCATTGGCCTGGGTATCGTCCGGGCCAGGGTGGCAGTTCAGTTCGACCCGATACCTTGCGACAACACCTCGTGGGCCCACGTCACCGCTTCACGTGCCGGCGCCTGGCCGGTCGACTCAACGCGTTGCGCCAGCTTGAGCACCCGGTCCCGGATGCCGGCCACTTCGTCCCGAAGGACGGAGTCATCGACGCCGCCGAGGTACTCCCGCGCACAGCTGACGATGCCGCCGGCATTGATGAGGAAATCGGGCGCATAGAAGATGCCGCGCTGATGGAGGGTATCCCCTTCGGCCAGTGAGGCGAGCTGGTTGTTTGCGCCGCCGGCGATGATCTGGAAGCGGCAGCTTTCGGCCACGGCCGGGGTGATGACGGCACCGAGCGCACAAGGCGCAAAAACATCGGCGTCCGCGCCCGTAATGGCCTCCGGCGCTACGACGCGTGCGCCAAACTGCTGTTGCGCCTGCGTGGTCCGCCCCGCATCGATATCGGCCACGGTCAGGGTCGCGCCCGCTTCATTGAGGCGTCGGCAGAGTTCCCAGCCTACCGACCCCAGACCCTGGACAGCCACCGACAATCCGGCGAGCGACTTGCGGTCCAGGCGGTACTGCGCCGCCGCCTGGATACCCACAAACACGCCGTATGCCGTCCACGGCGAGGGGTTGCCACCGAATCCGCCGTCGCGCGGCAGGCCGCTGACGTAGCGCGTCTCGGCCTGGACCGCGCGCATGTCGTCCACCGTCGTGCCCACATCCTCAGCCGAGATATAGCTGCCTCGCAGCGATTCCACCATGCGCCCGAAAGCGCGGAAAAGCTGTTTGCGATCCGTCTGCGCTGGCGAGCGCAGGATCACGGCCTTGCCGCCGCCGAACGGCAGCCCGGCAAGCGCGTTCTTGTAGGCCATGCCCTGCGACAAGCGCAGCGCATCGGACAGCGCCTCGGCCTCGGTGGGATAGGTCCAGTACCGGCAGCCGCCGAAGGCGGGGCCCAGTCTGGTGCTGTGGATGGCGATGATGGCCTGCAGGCCCGATTCCGGATCGGTGGCGAGCGTCACGCGCTCGTGCGACAGGCCTTCGCCGGTGCCGAACAGGCGCACGGCGGCGGCCGCGTGGGTACGGTCGTTCAATCTCTTCTCCATGACGTAGGGAATGCAAAGCTGTAGCCCTGCCTTCCTTGTTACACCGCCTGGATTGCAGTGCGGTGCGGCTTTGGACGGGGCGGGTAGCCCCATCGCGAACAGTGGTGTCCGTGTCGCTTCTTACGGGCCACCCTTGCTACCGGGTGGCGCCGTGCAGCACCGCATTGCGGCGCGCGTACAGGAAATAGACCGCCAGGCCGATCCCCAGCCAGGTGAGGAAGGCGATCCAGGTCAGCGCTTGCAGGTGGGCCATCAGGAACAGGCAGAAGCCAACCGATAGCAGCGGAACCGCCGGCACGCCGGGGCAGCGGAAGGCGCGCGGCAGTTCGGGACGCGTGCGGCGCAGCACCAGCACCGCGATCGAGATCAGCGTGAAGGCAGAGAGTGTGCCGATATTGATCAGTTCGGCCAGCACATTGAGCGGCACGAATGCGGCGATCAACGCGAACACGATGCCGACGGTCCAGGTGGCAAAGAACGGCGTGGCATGGACGCGATGCACCGACGACAGCCGCGCGGGTAGCAGGCCGTCGCGCGACATGGCGAAGATGACGCGAGTCTGGCCAAAGGTCATGACCAGGATCACCGTGGTCATGCCGAGAATCGCGCCGAGGTCGACAAAGCCGGCCACCCAGTTCTGTCCGGCGAATTGCAATGCCAGCGACACCGGGTGGTCAACGCCGGCGAACCTGGCGAACGGCACGATGCCGGTCATGATCGCCGCCACCACCACGTACAGCACGGTGCAGACTGCCAGCGAGCCGATGATGCCGATGGGCAGGTCGCGGCGCGGGTTGCGGACTTCCTCCGCAGCCGAGGTCACGGCGTCGAAACCGATGAAGGCAAAGAACACCAGCGCTGCCGCATTGAACACACCGCTCATGCCGAACGGCGCAAACGGCTGCCAGTTCACCGGCTTCACATGCCAGACGCCCACGGCGATGAACAGCAGCACCACGCTGATCTTGATTGCCACCATCACATTGTTCAGCCGCGTCGATTCCTTCACGCCGTACGACACCACCCACGTGATCGCCAGCATGATCAGCATGGCTGGCAGGTTGACCATGGTTTCGACACCGGGCACCGCGCCTGGCGCCGCCGTGAGTGCCACCGGCAGCTTCAGCCCGAAGCCGGCGACGAGCGACTGAAAATAGCCAGACCAGCCCACCGACACCGCCGAGGTGGCCAGCCCGTATTCGAGCAGCAGGTCCCAGCCGATCATCCACGCGATGATCTCGCCCAGCGTGGCATAGCTGTAGGTATAGATCGATCCCGATACGGGAATGGCGGAAGCAAACTCGGCATAGCAAAGCGCGGCGAAGCCGCAGGCCATGGCCGCGATGACAAAGGACACCGTCAGCGCCGGGCCGGCGGTCAGCGCGCCGGTGCCGGTCAGCACGAAGATGCCGGTGCCGATGATGGCGCCGATGCCCATCATCACGAGATCGATCGGCCCGAGCACTTTCTTCAGGCCGCCAGCGTGGCTGTCCGCCAGCATGGCGTCAATGTTCTTGGTTCGGAACAAGCTCATACAGGTGTCTCCTCTATGTGCTGCCGCGGCGATCGCACGGGTCCGCGCCGAAGTTGGCGGCGGGTCGTGCGGGCGCAATGGCATCGGGACAGCGTGCTGCCGGGTAGGCGGCACGGCTTGCCGGCACGCTGGTCGCGCGCCGGCCCCGGTATTTGTTGGAATTACCCGGTGGCGCCACCTATTGCAGCAAAGGCGGTCGCAGTAGCACCGGGGGGCCGCTCACGTCGACGCGGACGTTGTCGAGCGTGTGGGGAAGGTGGAGGCTGGCCACGGCCAGGGCTTCGCGCAAGGTGGCGAAAGTGAGGGTTTCACGCTGTCTGTCTCCGTATGCTTCTTTTGTTCGGAGCAGTGTAGAAAGCGCCCGCGCCATCGTAAAATCAAGAAATCCAACACCTGATATCTCGAAAACGAATAGCGCTGGGGTGGCTTTGCGAGCGATCTGACCGTTGCGTACGACAACGTCTTCGGCGTTTGGACGGTTCTGCTGGCAGCCTTCCTGCGGGCACGACGGCCATACGGCCATGCTCCTTGGCGCGGCAAGGCACCTTGCGGCTTTATCCAGCCACGCCCTTGTTCGGGTTGATCAGGTACTTCTCTCCCGTCGCCCGCTTGTTGTAGACGGCGATCACGTCCAGGTCCAGTACCTCGGCCAGCGAGATCTCTTTCGAGTAGTGGCTGGCAAAGGTCGTCTTCAGCTCCGCCACGACGCGTTGCTTCAGCGCGTTGGCCCGCTCGCGCCCGATTTTCTGCAGGAAGGGAAACAGCAGCCAGCCGCCCATGCCCCACGCCATGCCGAAGTTGCGGCTGAACTCGGTCGGGCTGGTGTCCAGGCCGCCGTAGAGGTAGACCTGCTTGTGGGTGGTCGAGCCATAGCGGCTGTATTCGCGGGCCGTTTTGTTCAGGGCCGCTTCCATGCAGGCGAGGATCTGGCCGCCGAGCTTGCCGCCACCCGTGGCGTCGAACGCGATCGTTGCGCCAGTGGCGACAAGTGCCTCGGTGAGGTCCTGCATGAACGTCGGCGACGCGGTGTTGCAGACGTGGACCGCACCTTGTGCCTTGAGCAGGTCCGCCTGCTCTTGCTTGCGCACGATGTTCACCAGCTTGATGCCATCCTTGATACAGATCTGATTGAGCATCTGGCCCAGGTTGGACGCCGCGGCGGTGTGCACCAGGGCGCTATGTCCTTCGAGCCGCATGGTCTCGACCATGCCCAGTGCCGTGAGCGGGTTGACGAATGACGACGCGCCGTCAGCAGGTGTGGCGCCTTCGGGCAGGACCAGGCACTGATCCGCGGGAATGCAGCGGTACTGCGAGTACATCGCGCCGCCGATGGCAGCGACGGTCTTGCCCTTCAAGGCTTGCGCCGCGGGGGACGAGCCTGCATCGACGACCACTCCCGCGCCCTCATTGCCAACCGGCATGGATACATCGAGGCGGCCCGCCATGCTGCGCATCGCGCCCTCCGGAACGCGCGCGGCGACGACGGGGCGCTCGGCCGTGCCGCTGGCCCTGGCCGTGCTCATGTCCGCAGCGCCGAACAACAGGCCGAGATCCGACGGGTTGAGGGGAGAGGCTTCAATGCGGACAAGCACTTCATCCGGACCGGGATGCGGCGTGTCGATGCTGTCCAGCGACAGCTCGAGTTCACCGCTGCTCTTGATTTGCGAACGAAGTTGAAGTGCGGTGCGCATGCGATGTCTCCTTGGTCTGTCGGTTTGCGGTGAGCGGCGCGGCCGCGGGGGCTGTTTTCGCCAGCAGTCAGCAATGTAGCAAGTTCCTGCGAATCCCGTCGGGGGCCGGAAATTCAGGTCATGCGTCGGCCGACAGGCCATCATGCATCGCATTGATTGCAGGAGGGCGGGTTCGTCCAAGCGGGCCTGTCATGAAATGCAAAGCAGCCGACGTGTGCAGGGAAGCGATTTGCCGGCTCGCTCTGTACCGTGTTCATTGAAGCCACGTCTTACCGCTTCAGCCGACAAGATGGCGCAGCTAAGCCCTGTTCTCTTTTTCAGAACACGATTGCTGATCGTGTGCCATTGAACAGCCTCCACCCTCCAACCATACTGGCCCGGACGAACACCACTGACTGGAGCATTCATGATGGAGCAATCGAAAGCAGGATTCCTGGTGGCGGCCTTTGCCGAATTCTTTCCTGGTGCCAAGGACATCGGTTCGTATGTGGGAGGGATGCTGATCCCGGGCACCGGCGACGAGATCCAGTTGTTCGACCCCGCGACCGGAGAGAAGAGCGTCACCTATCGCGACGCGGGTGCCGACGTGGCGGCGCTGGCCTGCGCTGCCGCGCGCGAGGCGCAGAAAACCTGGTGGGGCATGACCCACGCCGCGCGTGGGCGCACGCTGTTCGCGGTGGCCGCGAAAATCAGGGAGCACGGCGAAGCCTTGGCCCGCCTCGAATCGATCTCGACCGGCAAGCCGATCCGCGACAGCCGGCGCGAGGCCGAGATGGTGGCCGAGATGTTCGAGTTCTACGCGGGCTGGGCTGATAAGTTCCATGGCGACGTCATCGCCGTGCCGACCACCCACCTCAACTACACGCGCCGCGAGCCTTACGGGACGATCCTCCATGTCACGCCGTGGAATATCCCCATCCTGTCGTTCGGCTGGCAAGTCGCGCCGACCCTCGCTGTCGGCAATGCAGTGCTGCTCAAGCCGTCGGAACTGACGCCTTTCACGTCGCTGGCGATAGCCGCGCTGGCTGAACAGGCCGGCCTGCCTGCCGGCTTGGTCAATGTGCTGGCCGGCTACGGCCATACGACGGCCCAGGCAGCCATCGCGAACAGCATCGTGCGTAAGGTCGTCTTCGTCGGCTCGCCCGCAACGGGCGCAAAGATCGCCGAATCTGCTGCGCGGCACCTGATCCCGTGCATCCTTGAACTCGGCGGCAAGTCCGCGAATATCGTCTTCGAAGACGCAAACCTGGACATGGCCGCAATTGGCGCCCAGGCAGCCGTCTACTCGGGCACGGGCCAGAGCTGCACCGCCGGATCGCGCTTGCTCGTGCAGCGCCGAATCTACGACGAACTGGTCGACAAGGTGGCAGAGGGCGCGCGCCGGCTGCGCATCGGGCATCCGCTCGAATCGTCGACGGAGATTGGGCCGATCAGCAACCGCAGCCAGTACGAGCACATCAAGCGGATGATCGTCGCGGGCGTCGCAGAAGGCGCCCAGCTCGCGGCCGGCACCACGGAGTTCGAGCCAGGCGGCTATTACGTCAAGCCGACGCTGTTCGCCGGCGTCTCGAACTCGATGCAAATCGCCCGCACCGAGATCTTCGGACCCGTGATCGCCGCGATTCCGTTCGACACGGAGGAGGAAGCGATCGCGATCGCCAATGACAGCGAATTCGGCCTGGCCGGTGCAGTGTGGACCAACGACGTCGCCCGCGCGCACCGTGTGGCGGGCCAGGTGGACGCCGGCACATTCTGGATCAACGGCTACCGCTCCGTGCATGTTGCCTCGCCATTTGGCGGCTACAAGAACAGCGGCTACGGGCGCACGAGCGGCGTCGAGGCGCTTTACGAATACACGCAGACCAAGAGCGTGTGGGTCCAGACCGCCGCCACGCCCACGACGCGGGTGGGCCGTTCGTGACTTGACCGCGAAGCGGAGAAGAGCTGGATCGCGCCAAGCGATTCGTTGTGCCCGCGACGCCCGCAGACTCGATCAGCGGAGCTACCGGCGTCGCGATTCACTTCATGTCGGCTATCAGGAGTTTAAGAAATGCGTCTGATGTCCAAGCTTCGCAGCATCGCCTGCGTCCTGGCGATGCTCTGCGGCACGGGTATTGCCCATGCGCAGGAATTTTCCGGCCGCGTGGTCAATGTGATTGTCAATTTCCCGGTGGGCGGCCCCACCGACCTGGAGGGGCGCGTTTTTGCGCAACATCTGCCGCGCTTTCTGAAAGGCACCAGCGCTGTCGTCGTTCGCAATGTATCCGGCGCGGGCGGCATGATCGGCGTCAACCAGCTCGGCGACGTCTCCGAGACGAACAAGCTCAACATCGGCTTCTTTACCTGGGACCCGATGCAGCAGATCCTGCATCATCCGAACTTGCGGGTCCAATTCAACGACTTCAAGTTCATTGCCGGCATGGAGCAGACCAACCTGCTTTACATTCGGCGTGACACCGCACCGGGCATCGCCAAGCCTGCCGACATTGCCAACGTCAATCCGTTTCGTGCCGCGGTACTTTCGAATGGCTCGGACTGGTCGGCGTTGCGCCAGAGTCTGGCCCTTGACCTGCTAGGCGCCAAATACCGGACCATCACCGGCTACAAGGGGACGCGCGAGGCCGAAGTGGCGATGCTCCAGGGCGACATCCAGTTGGTCAGTAATTCCTTGCCCGGCTACAACTCCTTTGCCAAAAACAGCCTGGTGGGCAGGGGTCTCGCGATTCCACTCTTCCAGTTCGAGCGCGGCGATGGCAACCGCAGTCCCAATCTGCCCGATGTGCCTACCTTCCTGGAGCTCTATCGCGAAGTCCACGGCGCCAATGTGAGCCCTGGCGGTGCGAAGTGGGAAGCGCTGCAGTTCCTGAACAGGATCTCGCGCATGGCGCGGGTGATCTTCATGCCGCCCAATGCCCCCGATGCTGCCGTCGCTGAACTGCGCAGCGCCGTGGAAAGGATGGCGAAGGATCCGCAATTCATGGCGCAGTACGAAAAGGCGGCGCTGGCGCCGGCACATTTCGTCCTGGGTGCCGACGGAGAGCGCGTCATTGCGGAACTGAGAAGGTCGCCGCCGGGGATGGAGACCTTCTTCAACCAGTACATCCAGTCGAATTCATCGCGCTGAGCGCTGCCCGTGCGGCATGCGCGCACGCAGGGGCGCTAAAAGGAAATGGGTATGGACGGAGACGAAATGATGAATTTTGCGTTACCGGAAGAACTGCGCATGCTGAAGGATTCGCTGCGCCGCTTTGTGAATCAGGAGCTCATCCCGGCCGAACTCACGGCTCGCAAGGACGACAAGCTGATTCCCGAACTGCGTGCCCGCGTCGAGGCGTTCGGGAAAGAGCTGGGGCTTGACAAGTTCGACGTGCCCGTCGAATACGGCGGACTGGGCTTCGGCTTGCTCGCCAAAACCGTCGTGTGGTCCGAACTCGCCCGCACGGTGGCCTTGCCGGTACGGGCGATCAATCCGTTCGGCGCGACGGTGTACCCCGTGCTCTATGAACTCGACGCTGCGCAAAAGGAGCGCTTTCTCTTGCCGACACTGCGCGGCGAACTGAAATGGTGCTTTGCCCAGACCGAGCCCGATGCGGGTTCCGACCCCGGCGGCATGAAGACCACCGCCGTGCGCGACGGCGATCATTACGTGATCAACGGCTTCAAGCGCTTCATCACCGGCGCGGCTGATGCCGATTATGCGCAACTGATGGCCGCGACCGACCGCACAAAGGGCTCGCACGGGGGGATCTCTGCCTTCATCGTCGACATGAAGGCTCCGGGGGTCAAACTGCTGCGCGCACAGAAGATGCTGGTCGACGACACGCCTTGGGAAATCGCCTTCGACGATGTCAGAGTGCCGGTGGAAAATCGCATCGGCGCCGAAGGCGAAGGCTTCAAGCACGCACAGAAAGTGCTCACCGCACTTCGCGTGCGTCACGGCGCCAAGGCCTGCGGGGTGATGGAGCGCTGTCTCGAGCTGGCCGCGGGCTACGCGAACGAGCGGGTGACCTTCGGCAAGCCGCTTGCTGAACGGCAAGGCGTGCAATGGTCGATTGCCGATTCCTACCTGGAGTGGCATCAGCTCGAACTGATGGTCAGGCACGCAGCGTGGAAACACGATCGCGGCGAGGACATTCGTACGGAGGCTTACATGGTGAAGAACTTCGGTGACGGCAAGTCCTTTGAAGCTGCGGATCGATGCATGCAACTCCACGGCGGTATCGGACTCTCGACCGAACTGCCGATCGAGAAATTCTGGCGTGATCAGCGCAGCATGTTGATCACCGATGGACCGACCGACGTTCTCAAGATCGCCATTGCGCGGCATGCATTGAATGTGTTCGGCTGATGGCACTGGTCCGCCAGGGCGCATTGCCGATCCAGGCAATGCATCGCGCCCGAATCTGTTTCCTTCTGGAGAACCCATGAATCCAAGCCGCATCCACGAACTCCTCGAGCCGTGGCTCGCGAGTGAGCCCGACCGCGAATTCATCCATCTGCCCGATCGCACTGTGACCTATGCCGAGGTCGGCGCGATGGCCAGCGCCCTGGAGGCGGAGCTGCTCGCCCTGGGCGTGCGCCCCGGCGATCGGGTGGTAATCGTGACGGAAAACTGCACCGAGCATATCGCCTTGCTGCTCGCTTGCAGTCGCGTCGGCGCCTGGTCCTGCGGAGTCAATGCCCGCATGGCTGCCGGCGAAGTCGACGCGTTTGCGCAATTGGTCGATGCGCGGCTGATCTACTTCACCACGGGGGTCTCGGCGGTGGCAATGACCCATGCCCGGCGCCACCAGGCCCGGTCATCGACACTCGACGGACTCATGCACGGCGACGTGAACCCTGAGGCGGTCGCCGAACAAGGCAGCGAAGCCGAACGCGTCGCGGCAATCATCTCAACCTCCGGTACCACCGGAAGGCCCAAGGGCGTCATGGTGACTCACGCGGCCGTGCTGCATGCCGCGCGCGTCTCCTGCAAATCCCGCGGCCTCGGGCGCGACGATCGCTTGTGCCTGTTCGTGCCGATGACCCATATCTTTGGCCTCGCCGCCGTGCTGGCCTCGTCTCTCCATTCGGGCGCAACCTTGGTCTTGCGGCAGACGTTCTCAGCCGCCGACGTGCTCGACGCACTCGCCCATCATCGGGTCAGCCAACTGCAAGGTCCGCCGGCGCTGTATTCACGCCTCCTTGCCCACCTCGACAGCCATGGCATTGCCCGGCCACCAGCGCCGCATCTGCGCTACCTCTACACGGGGAGCAGTCCGCTCGATATCGCGCTGAAGGAGCGCGTGGAGGCTTGTTTCGGCCTGCCGCTGCATCACGGCTATGCGAGTTCGGAAGCCCCCGTCGGCTGCGCCACCACAAGCAACGTGCGGCGCCCGGACACCGCCGCGGGCTATCTCCTGGAAGGCATGTCCATACGCATCGTGGACCCCGACCATCGCGATGTAGCGGCAGGAGAGACCGGAGAGATCTGGCTCGCCGGGCCGTATCTGACGCCGGGTTACTTTCGCGATCCCGAGGCTACGCGGCAGGCGTTCCGTCCCGGCGGCTGGTATGCCACCGGTGACCTTGGGCGGCTGGGCGAGGACGGCGCGCTTTTCATCGTCGGCCGACTGAAGGAACTCATCATCCGCTCCGGCTTCAATGTATATCCGGCAGAAGTGGAAGCTGTGCTCAATCAGCATCCCAGCGTGCAGCGCTCGGCGGTCGTCGGGCAGCGAGAGCCTGATGGCAACGAGAAGGTGATCGCCTTCCTCGAGCTCCGCGACGGCGTGCGCTTTGATGAGCAAGTCCTGCGCGGCTACCTGCGCGAGCAACTGGCCCCCTACAAGCAACCGGCACTGCTTCGCGTGTTGCCCTCCTTGCCGATGACCGACACCGGCAAGTTGCTCAAACGAAATCTACTTGCCCACCTCGATGCAGCGGCGCAGGGATGACCGGGCTGTTGTCCTCGTGAAATGAACGAATCAAGGAAGGAGAAAGAGATGAGTAACGAAGTAGTAAGTTATGAACTCGATGGCGACGTTGCCCTGATCGGCCTCAACCGCCCGGCCAAGCGCAATGCCTTCAACGACGAATTGCATAAGCAGTTGCACACGGCAGTGATGCGCGCGGGTGAAGAAGCCAGGTGTGGCGTTCTGTTTGGTCATGGGGAGTGCTTCAGCGGCGGGCTGGATCTCGCCTACGCCGCGGCAATGTGGGAAAGCGGCAAGGAGCACAAACTGCCGTATCCCCGCAATTACGACACCGAGCTGATCGCCCGGGGCAGGATACCGTTCGTCTCTGCCTTGCATGGCGCCACCATCGGTGGTGGCTTCGAGGCCGCGGCCAGCACCCACATCCGGGTCGCCGACGAAACGGCGTTCTTCGCCCTGCCTGAGGGCCAACGTGGCATCTTCGTCGGCGGCGCCGGCTCGGTGCGGATCAGCCGGCTGATCGGGACCGCCCTCATGACGGATTTGATGTTGACGGGACGCGTGCTGAACGCCGAGGAGGCGCTGCGCTTCAACGCGGTGCAGTATGTGGTGCCCAGGGGACAGGCGCTGGAGAAGGCCGTCGCATTGGCCCGGCGCATCTGCGCCAACGCGCCGCTGACCAACTTCGCCATCACCAATGCCTTGCCGCGCATCGCGGACATGTCTTACGACGATGGCATTTTCGTCGAGCGGCTGGTCAGTGAATATACCCTCAGCCCCGAAACGACCGCCCGTCTGAGCGAGTTCCTGAACAAGAAAGCCGTGCCCATCAAGGCGCCCGGTGGCGGGGGGACGCTGTGAACTGCCTGCGCGATTCGGCGATCGTCGCTTTTGCCGAAACCAAGGTCATGGAAAAAAGCGATCGCGACGTCTGGGAGCTTGATGCCGAGGTCCTCGAAGCCTTGCTCGAGCGCAGCGGCTTCGAGAAGGCGGAGATCGACGGCCTGGTCATGGCCGGCTTTGGGCTGACAGCGGCCGGTGAGAGCTTCTGGGCCCAGGTCACGGCCGACCAGCTCGGCCTGGAACTCGACTACTGCGACCAGGTGCATATCGGCGGCTGTTCAGCCACCGGCAGCGTCGCACGTGCCGCGGCGGCGATCGATGCCGGCCTGTGCACCACGGTTTTGCTGCTGTTCGCCGATACTGGCGTGGCGGAAAACAACCGCGGTGACCGAAGCTTCCGCCGCGAGTGGGCCGATCCGTACGGTGTCTTCGGCCCTCCCGACGCTTTCGGCTTGCTGACGCGGCGCTACGAGCATCAGTATGGACTCGACTACGAGATGCTGGGCAAGCTCGCGGTCACCCAGCGTGCCCATGCCGTGTTGAACGAGAACGCCTGCGAGAAGCTGCGCAAGCCGATCACGATCGATGACTACCTCAACTCGCGCATGATTGCCGACCCGATACGTCTGCTCGATTGCGTCATGCGCTGCGACGCCGCCTCCGGCCTGCTGATGACCAGCAGGCGGCGCGCCAGGGAAAAGGGCATCGACAAGTTCGTCGTACCGATCGGCTACGGGGAGCGGACCAACTTCCAGGGCGGGGAGAACTTCGTCGATGTTACCCGCGGCGGCCACGAGGCTTGCGGCACACGCGCCCTCGCCCAGGCGGGACTCGCGCCCAAGGATGTTGCATCGTTTCATCCCTACGACGATTTCATCATCGCCATCATGCTGCAGCTCGAGGCGTTCGGCTTTTGTGGGCGTGGTCAGGGCGTGCAGTTCATCCGAGAAATGAACTTTGCCTTCGATGGTGATCTACCCTTGAATACCGGCGGCGGCCAGATCTCGGCGGGGCAAGCGGCATGCTGTTCGCACAACCTGATCGAGGCAGTGAGGCAGTTGATGGGCGAAGGCGGCGCGCGTCAGGTCAGGAACACCGCCAATGCGCTGGTGAGCGGCATCGGCTGGATCAATTACTCGCGCAACTGGGGCACGAGCAGCGCCCTGGTCCTGGCTCCCAACGCATGATCCCAACACAAGGCGGACCATGGAAACAGCTATTCCCGAACTTCTCAATGATACGTTTGCTGTCAAGCGCGCGATCAAGCCATCCAGCTTCACGCAACCATTCTGGGCGGCCACACGCGAGAAGAAGCTGGTCATCCAGTATTGCCGGGCGACCGGAAAGTACCAGCATTACCCGCGCCCAACCAGCATCTTCACCGGCCGCAAGACCGACATTGAATGGCGCGAAGTCTCGGGTTGCGGCGAAATTTTTTCATGGACCGTGGTGCGGCGCGGCGCCGCGGCTTTTCGTGGACACGAGCCCTATGTGGTCGCATCGGTGACCCTCGATGTCGGCGTCAATGTGATTGCCAACCTGGTCCATTGTTCGCTGCATGAGGTTTGCATCGGCATGAAGGTCGTGCCTTGCTGGCTGCCGATAGACGATGGCATGCACCTGCTGATGTTTCAACCGGAGCGGTAGAGGAAGAACGACCGCATGCCAGCCCCCTACACCGAAAGCCGTATTGCTTACCTGTATGAAGCGGTGCGCTGCGGCACAGTGCGCGCGGCGGCCGACTTCCTCGACATCGCGCCCTCTGCCGTGAGCCGGCAGATCGCACTGCTCGAGGAGGAACTGGCCACGCCGCTCATCGAGCGCAACAAGCGAGGGGTCAAGCCAACCGACGCTGGCGCGCTGTTGCTCGAGTACTTCTCGCAACAGCGTGCCCACCAGGCCGACCTCGTTTCCAAGATCCAGGAATTGCGCGGACTGCGCCGCGGCAAGGTCACCGTCGTCATGGGTGAAGGCTTCGCGTCGACGATGGTCGGCGGCCCGATACGGCAGTTCCGCGAAAGCCACCCGGAAATCTCGCTCACAGTGGACCTGTGCAGCACCAACGAAGTGGTGCGTCGCGTGGCCGAGGACGAGGCCGACATCGGGCTAGCGTTCAACCCGTCGCCCGACCCCAAGGTCGTCAGCCGCTCTGAATCGCGTCAACCGATGCACGCGATCGTTGCGCCGGATTTCCCGCTCGCCGGCAAGTCCGGATCGGTCACGCTGCAGGACTTGCTTCCTTATCCGCTGGCATTGACGCATCCGGAGCACGGCACGCGGCGGCTGGTGGAGGCGGCGATGCTGCTCGACCGCGTCAGGCTGACGCCAGCGTTGACAACGAATTCGGTCACCTTGCTCAAGCTGTTCATCACCAATAATCTCGGCTTCACGTTTCTGGCGCGGATCGCGGTTGCCCCTGAACTGGAAGCCGGCCAACTGATGGCAATCCCGGTCGAGAACCGGTTACTGCAAAGTCCGGAGGCTCAACTGATCACGCGCGTGGGCCGACAGCTTTCGCCTGCCGCGAACCGGTTGCTGCAACGACTAGCGGCGCAGATCCATCAGTACGACGCGGCGCTATGACCTACGCCCACATCTTTGGGCACGCATACGGGCCTGCGGGTGTTGCTCCTTAATGACAGCCGTAACCGCCGCTAAGCTTGCGAGGCCGCTCAGGGCCTTCTGTTGCCACTTGGGCCAGCGCGGCGCTGTGAACATGAGACGATGGCCGGGTTCGGCCATCAGCAGCCTCTTGGGTTGACGCCACCGAATGGCCGCTTCCTTAGCGAGAAGAGCCACCTCTGGTACGCCTACGCATTGACCCCAGCATGACCTCGAAGCGCGGAGATGCAATGTGAAAACCGGGCCAGTCGGGCATGCTCCCTACCGACCCGTTTTCCCGTTGTTTGGGTCACGCTCCAGTCTTCAGGATGACTTTCGTCCAGCCTTTGTCACGGTTGTCGAAGTGCTTATAAGCGTCGGCGGCGTCATCCAGACGCAATTCGTGTGAAACAATGAAAGACGGCTTGGCTCGCCCCACGTGAATTAGATCGCGCAGTTGCCGATTGTAGGCCTTGACGTTGCACTGCCCAGTAGCAAAGCGCTGCCCCTTGAACCATGCTGTCCCCCAATCGAAAGCGAGCTGCCCCTTCTTTGCCAGCTCGTCCTGGGCACCGGGATCCTCGGGCACGAAGACGCCGACAACGCCAATTCCGCCCGTACTCTTGACCGACTTGACCAGGTTGTTCATCGTTGCGTTAGGTACTTCATGACCATTGTGCTCATGGCATTGATAACCCACACACTCGCAACCGACGTCGGCGCCCTTCCCATGCGTGAGAGACAGGATTTGCTCGACGGGATCGTCCTTTGAATCGTCCACTGCAACAGCACCGATGCTTTGGGCAAGGCGCAATCGGTCTGGATGGCGGTCGACCACCATGACGTTGCAAGCGCCCTTAATCATTGCTGAATGAGCGGCCATCAGGCCAACAGGCCCGCATCCGTAGATGACGACACTGTCTCCTGGGCACATGCCAGCCAATTCTGTGGCATGCCAGCCAGTGGGAAAGATGTCAGCCACCATCACGTAGTCGTTCTGCTTCTGTTCGGCATCAGGCGGCAGTTTCAGGCAATTGAAATCTGCCCATGGCACGCGAAGGTACTCGGCCTGGCCGCCCTCGTAAGGGCCCATGTCGGCAAATCCATAGGCTGCACCGGCCATGCCCTCCTTCGGATTGGCCGTCAGGCAAAATCCCGTCAGGCCCGTTTCGCAGTTGCGGCAGTGTCCGCAACCAATATTGAATGGCATGCACACCCAGTCGCCAACCTTGAGCCGCTCCACTGCGCTTCCTGCGTCGACGACGCGCCCCAGGTTCTCGTGGCCAAAAATTCGGCCCGTTTCAAAATCCGTCCGCCCCTCGTACATATGAAGATCGGACCCACAGATATTCGTGCTCGTGATCTTGACGATGACGTCGGTAGATCGTTCGATTTTCGGATCGGGCACGTCTACGACCCTTACGTCCTTCGGACCTTTATAAACAACGGCTCTCATACAAGCTCCCATGTTTGGCACTTCAGAGCATGTGCCGGTCAGTGGCATGCGTTGCGGCCGCCCAGACTGCCTTTGCGTACGGGCCGGCGCAACATACTTCCTCGCGTATCGCCCATGGCTGTTACCAAACCAGTCGTGAGTCCAGAAGGCGACCGCATCGGTCGTGCCACGGTTCATCCCCAGCCCGCCTGTCGGCGCCTGCTTTGGCGCTTTCGTCGCCCCGACGGTATGTCGTGGATGCCGCCCGGCAACTCCGCAGTAACTTCCGTGCGTCAATTTTTCAATTTCGACGAAACATCTGCCATTCGCTTCTGCGCATTTGCGCAACTGACAACGAAAGAACCCGCACCTATTGCCAGCAACCGTGACCAGGCGTTCGTTGACTTCTTGCGTGGAGCGCGTCCGGTCCCTGCGGGTCATACCCGTAACGGCACATGTGACCTCACCGCGCCGAGCATCTACCGCAGGGGCGCCAGCGCAGAAGGGCTTTCGGCTCGCCAACGTGCGAATTTCCTCTTACGATACGGCCTGTTAGTGCTTGCAGACATATCGGGGCCGTTGTAAAGGTCGATCAAGGTAGGGCTAGAACGTGGAAAGTTTTCAAATCCTCGATCACATCACGGACGGCGTCATGGCGCTCGACCGGGAGTGGAAGTTTCGGAACATCAACCAAACCGCTGCGAGGCTGCTCAAGCGTCGGCCTGCGGACCTGCTGGGTCGCGAGATCTGGGCCGAGTACCCTGACCTCATCGGGTCGAGCTACGAAACAGCCTATCGGCAGGCGGTCGAGTCAGGTGTTCCCAGCACCGCGACCGACTTCTACGCGCCGCTCGGTACCTGGTTTGAAGTGCGGGCGTTCCCCTCCGACGACGGTCTCGTCGTGCTTGTCCGCGATGTCACCGAAGCGCGCGCGATCTCCGAACGCTTGTCGCGCCAGGCAACGCATGACGAATTGACCGGCCTCATCAACCGGCGGGAACTGCTACTGCGCCTAAACCGTCTTGTCGACGAAGGCACGGCCGCTTCCGTCGATCTACTCTTCATCGATCTTGACCGCTTCAAAGATATCAACGACTCGTACGGCCACGCCGCGGGCGATGAAGTGCTACATGCCATCGGTGAGCGTCTTTTCGGCATGTGCGCTGAAGGCTCGAATGTTTCCCGCATCGGAGGTGACGAGTTTGTCATTTTTCTCGTCAACGCCCCTGTGGGCGAGGCCGAACGGGTCGCCCGCGACGTCACAATACGCATGAGCGAGCCTATTGAGACGTCGAGCGTGCGGGTCTCGGTGGGCGCGAGCATCGGCGTGGCGCGCTACCCCGTCTCGGCATCCAATGCGGGCGAGCTGTTGCGGAACGCGGACATCGCGATGTATCACGCGAAGCGCGCGGGCGGTTCGCAGGTGTGGTCGTTTGGCAAGGAGGATGCGCTGCGCCTCTCGCATCGCCGGCGGCTACGCGCGGATCTGGAGAGTGCGAGCGCTGCGCACCAGTTCGAACTGCATTACCAGCCACAACTGGATCTGCATACAGGCCGCGTCTACGGAGTTGAGGCGCTTCTGCGATGGAACCATCCGCAACTGGGGCTGCTCACGCCGGCCGATTTCCTCGACGTGCTGCTTGCATCCACGGCCTACGAGGCGACGGGCGACTGGCTAATTCGCCTTGCGTTCCGCCAGGCGGCGAAATGGCAGGCGGCGAGCCGCATGCCGTTCAAAGTCGCCGTCAATCTCTCGGCCACGACGATTCAGAACTGCGATCTCGCCGCACTGGTTTCGGAGGCAGCCGAAGCAGCCCGCGTATGCGCTTCCACACTTGACATCGAGGTCACCGAGACTGTCGTCATGAGCGATTTCGCCGCCGCGTCGCGCGCGCTTTCCGCTGTACGAAGGCTTGGCGTGACCGTCTCGCTCGACGATTTCGGCACCGGCTACTCCAGCCTCGCATACCTTACACGGCTGCCTGTCGATCGCATCAAGATCGACAAGTCGTTCGTGCAGGACCTCACGGCTAAGGAGACCTGTCACCAGGCACGCGCAATGGTCGAAGCGATGGTCGCGCTCGCGCGTGCGCTGGGCATCAGAACAGTCGCGGAAGGCATCGAGACCGAAGCGCAATTCGCCCTCGTCAAAGAACTCGGCTGCGATGCCGTGCAAGGATATTTAATTGGCAAGCCGGTATCGGCAGCGCGCATCAAACCTTACGCCGAGATACGTTTCGGGGCGGTTGGAGCTTCGTGGCACGACGCAGGAAGCGGATCGCGCTAGCAGTCAAACGCAGCCCTCGGCGGCACCGTTAGCGATGTCATCTGTGCGTGAATGACCGTTTGTGAATTTGGAAGCGACTTTCCGAGCAACATAGGACGGTCGGCCGTTGAGGGTCGGTAGTTGCCCTTGGCGCTAAGAAGCCCGCACCTGAATCGGCGGAGGGCCGAGACCGGCCAACAGGAGCCACTCGGGAGCGGCCGTCGCTCCGGCGAACGGCCGCGGGGATGCACCCGGCTTCGCGCGCGGTACCGAAACGTCACGGTCTCGCAAGTCGTACGACGCACTTCTGCAAAGGGCCGCGCTATACTTCGCGGCGATGCGTCCAGCGCATCCCCACCCTGCACCGCGAGAACCCGCCTCATGACCGAAGCCACCGCCCTGACGCCCGACGAACTCCAGGAGCTTGATGATCTGCTGGACGACCTGCGCCAGCGCGCTGAGGAAATCCCGCAATGGGAGTTCTGCGACGGCTTTCTCACGGCCCTGGTCTGCACGCGCCGCCGCATCCCGGCTGCCGACTACCTGCCCATGCTGCTGGGCGACGGCGCGGCGCTCGACGTGGCCGAGGGCAGCCCGCTGCCGTTGCTGCCCGCGTTCCATGAAGCGGCTCAGCAGACCCGCTTCATGGAGCTGTGGCAGCGTCGATGGAACGAGGTTGAGCATCAGCTCGACCAGCCCGTGGAGACGCTGGAGGACGAACACACCTTCTATCCCGAGGCCATGGACATGCGCGGCGCCATCTTGAGCCTGCCCCAGGAAGAGCGCGCGGAGATGGACGGGCGGAAAATCCCGTCGTTTGGCCAGGTGTGGGCGCTGGGCTTCATGTTCGCGGTGGAGAACTGGCCCGAGGAATGGGCCGCCCCACGCGACAAGGAAGCCGCCCAGTGGCTGGACGACGCGCTCGACGCCATTGTCGCCCTGACCGAGGACGACACCGGCCGGCCCGAGGTCTGCATGTACAGCGAGGATGGCCCGCCCAGCACCAGCCAGGCGCGCGTTGAAACCTTCGGCGAGGCGATCTGGGCTGTCTACGACCTGCGCCAGATCTGGAAGAGCCTGGGCCCGCGCGTGGAGGCCGTGGTGAGGGGCGACCAGCCCGGCCGCAACGACCCGTGTCCTTGCGGCAGCGGCAAGAAGTTCAAGAAGTGCCACGGGAGATAAGGGATTCAGACAGAATTGGCCGATTGCCTGCCCGAATTGCTCAGGCGAGTCGCATAAGGTGGCTGGTCGCCGCTGCCCAAAGTCGGACGAATCGCGTTGACCGTGGCCGGCTTGCCTTAAGGCAACAGAACCTTCTTCATTGATGGCGCGGGGTGTAGCACATAGTTCTCTCGCTCATAGAACGGAACGGCTTCCGGCCGCGCGTCAAGAAATATCGCGGTCATACCACGAGCACGGGCGTCGGCTTCGGCATATTCCATCAAGGATCGGCCAACACCACTCCCTCGGCCCGTCGCATCGACCACGAGGTCATCGATATGAAGGTGTGCCCCCCGCGCCAAGGTGTGGACGGGTCTCATACCTATCACTCCGATAATCTTCCCACCATGGAATGCTGCCACAAGCTCGTAGCCCGAATACGATTGCAGGCGGGTCCGCTCCAGGAATTCGGGTTCTTCAAGGGACCGAAGCTGGGCGATGACAGGGTATGCCTGCATCCATTCGGGCGGCGACAGCCTTCTGATTTCCAACCTGCTGCAGCGATATTCAGTCATGGCTCAAGTCGATCGTCACTCGAAAAATCCAGATTGTTGCACGGAGCCGAGCAGCGAGGTTTCTCGAAGGTTGGGCATTCGAAGGTCCGCTTCCGAGCTGGCGGTTTCGGGGTCGTAAGGCGCCAGTCGGCCGTAAAGCTGACAATCGATAATTTTTAGATGAGAGGGGTGTGAGCAAACGAATTCCCTCTCATATCCCTACATCATCAACCCCTGACAAAGCACCGACACACCGCTGGCCGCCAGGAACAGCATCAGCACGCGCCGCACCACGTCGGCAGGGAAACGCTTGCGCAGCCGGGATCCCACCGCTAACCCGGCCAGGCTGAACGGCACCGCGAACGCCGCGCTGCGCAGCAGGTCCGCCTGCTGCAGCAGTCCGCTGCTGGCAAACGCAACCAGGCGCATGCCCGCACTGACCAGGATCACCGCCGCGATCGTGGCGCGGAATTCATCGAGGTGCGGCAGGCGCCTGGACAGGTACATGGTGTAGATCGGCCCGCCCGTCCCGAACAACGCGCTGAACACACCGCCAACGATACCCGCCGGCGCCGACCATGCCGTGCCTGCGGCCGGCGCGCTGGCCGCAGCAGGACGAAGCAACGCGCGGCCCGTCATGCCCAGCACGAACACGCCAAGGCCGACCAGCAGCCAGCGCGACTCGACCCTGGCCAGCACCGTGGTGCCAAGCGCCACCCCGGCGACCATGGACGGCACCAGCCGCAGCAGCTCGGAGCGCGCAATGGACTTGCGATTGCGCAAGCCGACCATGGCGGTCGTGACAAGGTCCAGCAGCAACAGCATGGGCACCACGAACTGCAGCGGAATGAACTGGACCAGCACGGGCACCGCCACCATCGCCGCGCCAAAACCGGTCAGCCCGAATACCGTGTAGGCGGCGGCAATGGTCGCCCCCAGGACCGCGTAATGCTCGCTACCCATGCTGTCAGCCCGCTCTTGTTGTCGTCGTCACGCTATTGCACCTTGATACCTACGCTGCGGGCCAGCGACTGGTACGTCGCAAAGCTCTCCGAAACATACCTGGTGGTCTCTTCGGGCGTCAGGACGCGCGGTATGCCGCCATATGTCGCGTTGGCGGAGATCCAGCGAGCATCGCCCGCCGCCGCCTTCAGTACGCCGGCCCACTTCCTGACGATGTCCGGCGACAGCTTCGGCGGGCCGTACAGCGCGCTCCAGCCAATCACCGCTTCCAGCTTCGGGAAGCCAGCCTCGCGCACGGTCGGCACATCCGGAAGCTGCTTGAGCCGCTCCGGCGTGGTGGTCACCAGCGCGCGCAGCTTGCCGCCCGACAGCTGGCCCGACACGGAGCTGAGGTTGGGGCAGCTGAAATCGACCTCCTTCGAGATCACGGCGAGCGCCGCCTCGCTGCCGCCCTTGTAGTTCACGCTGACCGCATCTGCCGGCTTGAGATTCAGGCTTTGCAGCAGCAACTGCGGCGCAAGGTTCAGCACGGTGGCCGGGCCCGATGCGCTGTAGTTCAGCTTGCCGGGATGCGCCTGCAGTTCGGCTGCAAGATCCGCGATGGTCTTGTACTTCGATTCCGGATGTACGACGCAGACCACCGGGTTCAGTTCAAGCAGGCCGATAAACGTGAAGTCGTTCCACTTGTACTGAAGCCCCGAATCCTGGATCGCGGGAAGCAGCACCTGCGAGCCAACCCTGGCCAGCAGCAGCGTATAGCCATCCGGCGCCGCGTCCTTCGCCACCTGCGAGCCGATGGCGCCGTTGGCGCCGGGCCGGTTCATCACCACGACCGGTTGCCCGAGCATGGTGGAGGCCGTGACCGACAGGTTGCGCGCGGACTGGTCCGCATCACCGCCTGCGCTGAACGGCACGACGATCGTGACCGGCCGGCTGGGGTACTGTTGCGTGGTCTGCGCAGAGGCAGGCAGCGCCGTGACAACACTGGCCATTGCCATGCCAGGCATGGCAAACCGCATGAGCCTGCGAAACATTGGATCCATGACGCTTGTCTCCGTTTCCGGACGGCGGCGGCTCAGGCGCCACCAGCCAGCCAACTGTGGTTACGCTCTGAATCGGACCGCCACGCTCAGTTGGCCGAGATCTTCCGCCTTGCCACCAGCACCTTCCAGCGGCCCGATTCCTGCGCGATCTCCTCGACCAGGCGGCCATTCGGCGACAGTGTCTTGGTCATGCCTTGTGCGGCAAGGTAGCGCTGCATGCTGGGCTCCGACACCGCACGTTCGAGATCGGCATACATCTTTGCGGTCAGGTCTTTCGAGGTGCCCGCGGGCGCCATCAGCGCGAACCAGCCATAGAAGCTGAAGCCCGGCAGTCCGGCTTCGGCCACCGTCGGCACGTCGGGCAGCAGCGGCGAGCGCTCCCTGCCCGTCACGGCCAGCGCGCGCAGGCGGTTCCCCTTGAGCAGCGGCGAGATGCCATTGATATTGCCCACGGTCATGTCGATCACGCCGGCCATCAGGTCCGCATAGGCCGGGCCATCCCCCTTGTACGGCACGTGCACGACCTCCATGCCGGCGGCCTCGGCAAATGCCTCGCTCGCGATATGGACCTGGCTGCCGTTGCCCGCCGAGCCAAAGGTAAGCTTGCCGGGATTGGCCTTCGCATAGCTGATGAGTTCCGCCACGGTCTTGGCCGGGACCTTGGTGTTGACGGTAACGACCATCGGGCCGCTGGCCACCTTGCTGATCATCTCGAAGCTCTGCGTGGAATACGGCAGCTTGTGGTAGATGTACGGATTCACCGTGAACATGCTGCCCGAAGCCAGCAGCAGCGTGTAGCCGTCGGCTGCCGACTTGGCGACGACTTCCGCGCCGACGGCACCGCCGGCGCCGGGACGGTTGTCCACCACCACGGGCTGCTTCCATTGCTTGCCCAACTCCAGCGCCAGCGCACGTGCAAGCAGGTCGGTGGCGCCGCCCGATGCAAACGGCACGACCAGGCGGACCGGCTTGTTCGGCCATTCCTCCGCATGTGCCGGCGTCATGTACAGCGGTGCGATGGCAAAGGCGAACATGGCTACCGCCGTTGAACCCGCGTGACGCCTGGCGTCCGCGCCGCCACGCAGTTCCTCGAAAATGGGATTCGCGCGCAAGCGATGCAGCCATTGCCGTGCGTGTCCCTGCCAATGCCTGAGTGCGCTTCCAATGCCAAGTCGTGTCATCGCTGTCTCCTTTGTGGTGCCGCTGTCCGTCGCGGCTATCGTGTGCAACGCATTGTGTTCAATCGAGGCTAATAAATAGTTTCCTTAAACAAAAACCGAATCTTTTTGTGAGTATCACCAGTTAAACTGGTTGATTAAATTTAATTTTCAAAAACAAAAATCCATCCTGCATTTAAATCAAATGCAGGCTATCGATCTGACCTGACGTTCCTCTTCGACTATCCGCTTCGATGCAGCACAGCCGTCATCGCTGTCCCAGCGGAAAAGCGCACCGTCGCCATCGCTAACGCTTGCGCACCAGGCGGGGCCGGGTGTCATCGGGCGCGCTGGCCGGCTCGGTGACGGCCGTCAGCGCATCGAGCAGCAGCCGCGACAGGTGCGCGCGCGGGTTGTCGCGCGGCACCAGGATGCCGAGGCGGCGCATCAGCGGCGGCGATCCGAACGGGATGGTACGGATCGACGCCGGGAATTCATTCTCCACGCCGCGCGCGGGCACCACCGAGGAGCCAAGACCGTTCGCAACCATGCAGATGACACCTTCCAGCGTGTCGATCTCCATGGTCGACCGCACCGCAATCTGCCGGCGCACCATTTCTTCCTGGACCAGGAATCCCACGCGCGCCGTGCGATTGAAGCGCACATACGGCGTCGTTTCGAGCACGCCCTTGTCCGAGTCGCCACGCGTGGTGACATGCGTGATGACGACAAACTCCTCATTGAAGAACGGCGTGAACTCCAGGTCCAGGCGCGGCACTTCGGGCTCGGTCACTACCGCGACATCGAGCTGGCGCCGTTGCACGGCGCGCTCCAGGTCGTGCGTCAGCCCCGTGGTCAGGTGGATGTCAAGGCGATGCCCCTGCTGCTGCAGCCGTTTCAGCGCGAGCGGCAGCAGGCCGGACACGCAGGTGTGCACCGAGCCGAGCTTGAGCACGCCGCCCGCCGCTTCGCGCTTGAGCGCCGCGCTCATGCTTTCCCAGTGGGTCAGCAGGTCGCGCGCACGGTTGGTGAAGGCGAGCCCGGCATCCGTGAGGATCGGCGGCCTGCGGCTGCGGTCGAAGATGGTCATGCCCAGTTCTTCCTCCAGCGCGCGCATCTGCATGCTCACGGCGGACAGCGACAGGCCGATCGCATTGCCCGCTTCGGCGAAGCTGCCGCGATCCGCGATGGCGACCAGGGTGTAGAGCGTCTTGACGTCCATATTCGACTCGATATCAGGGGGTTCGGTGCGCCGTCATTGTGCCGCACGGACGCACGCCACGTGCCCTAAATCCCAAGCAGGCGGCGCGCGTTGCCGCCCATGACCTTCTCCATGTTCTCCGCACGGATCGGCAGTGTTTCGAACCACTGCTTGTAGTCGCGCACCGGGCAGAACGGGAACGAGCTGGCGTACAGCATCCGGTCGGCCAGGAAGGTATCGGCCGCCTTCACATACTCTTCCCAGCCCGGCATCCTGGAGAAATACATATCCGGCGACAGGTACAGGTTCGGCCGGCGAAACGCGATGTGGAGAATCTCCGTGACCCACGGCCAGCCGCCATGCACCACCACGACCTTGAGCCTCGGGAAATCGGTAAGCACGCGGTCCGTGCGTATCGGGTCCGAGTAGCTCAGGTCCGGGCCCGCAGTGCCGCCCACCATCAGGATCACCGGCACGTCGAAGTCTTCGCAGTGCCCGTAGATCGGGTACAGGCGGCGATCGTCTGCGTACATTGGTATCGGGTACGAGCCCGGCTCGATGTTGATGGCCTTGAAGCCGCCCGCGACGGCATTCGAAATGGTTTTGCATGCCAACACGCGATCGGTCGGATCGATGGACGCCGCGCCGATGAACCGCCCGGGGTAGTCGCGCACGATGCGCGCCACGTCGTCGTTCGATACGCTGCCCAGCGTGCCGGCAAGGCGCCCGACGACAACGCCCTGGTCGACGCCGGCCGCATCCATCTCCTGCATCAGCAGGCCCATCGACTGCTGCTGCGCGGCCGGTGACGGCTCGAAGCCGACCGTGCGCGTGAAGCCGTCGCGGCGTTCGCCGGCCGAGTACATCAGGGTGTTCAGGAAGCCGCCTAGTGGCGGCCGCAGTCGGAAATCGATGATCATGTCCGTTCCTTGCCAGTGCCTGTATGTGGGAGTGCTGGAGCTACATCACTTCATTCTTGCGGTCGTCGGTCTCGCCGTAGCGATGCAGCGCGGGCGGCTTGAGCCCGGCGTAGAGCTTCTCGATGCCGGCGTTGATGATCTCGGCGTGCTGCGCAAAGAGCGAGTTGCCGTCCAGGTCGCTCTCGACGATGAACGGGCCGAAGTTCTCGACCTCGAACATCCACATCGCCTGCGCGATGCCAAGCTCGTCCAGCCAGAACACATCGCGCACGCGCTTGATGCCGCGGCCCAGCAGCGCGCCCGTGCCGTATCCGACCGTCGTCAGGTAGACCGCGCCGCCGGGCGCGAGCACGCGCTTGTAGTCGTCGGCGGGCATCCCGCCCTTGCCGATGAAGATGCGGCAGCCAGTCTGTTCCATCCATTTCGGAATCCACTTCGAGAAGCGGAAGCTGGCGGTGGCGGTCACCGCGCCCACGTTGTAGCCGCCATGGCCATCGGGCGCGGCAGCCGGCGAGCAGTGGAAGTTGACGTTGCTGAGGCCACGCAGCTCGACCGGTGGCTCAAGTCCCTCGTCGAGCACCTTCTTGTAGACACCCTCTCGCGCGGTGTAGATCACGCCGTTCAGGTAGACCGCGGCGCCCAGTTCCAGGCGGGCAATGTCTTCCGTGGTGGCAGGCAGGTTGATATGGAAGACCTTCAGGTCATCGTCTTGCGGGCTTACCATTCGACTGTCTCCCTGCGCAGGTAAGGGGTGAACCACTGCGGGTCGGTGCGGTATTCGATCTCGCCGCCCGCGTGGATGCGTGCCGTGGCGCGCCGCGACGACAGGCAGAACGTATGCAGGCTGATGGGCATGCCGCCCGTGTGGGTATGGCCGACCTCGATGTGGCAATCGACCACCATCGACGAGCCGACAAACCCCATGGCTCCCATGCCAATCGAGTTGCCGAGCTTCATCAGTTCCAACTCCAGCTCGGCGATCTTCGGGTCGGGGTTGCGGTCACCGACCACGCGCAGGCAGGCCGCCTGCTTGCCGAGCTGCATGCAGGTGTCCTTGGAGCCGCCCAGCCCGATGCCCACGATGGCCGGCTGACACGCCAGGCCGCGCTTGCCGAACGCGATCAGCGTATCGAGCACGAAGCGCTTGATGCCGTCGATGCCGTCACCGGGGAACAGCATGCGGTAGTCGGTGCCGAACAGGCCGCCCTTGTGCACGGTGGTGATCTCGACCCAGTCGGCATCCGGCTCGAACGACCATTCGATCTCCGGCGCGTTGATGCCGACGTTGTTGTTGTTGTCGGTGCGCCAGAGCGGATGCACGCGGTTCGGGCGCAGCGGCACGGCCAGCGTCGCGTCGGCGGTCGCCTTGCGCAGCGCCCGCTCGACCGCGACAAAGCCGCGCTGGACCGCTGCTTCGTTGCCGACCTTCACGTAGTAGCGCGGCAGCCCGGTGTCCGCGCACATCGGGCGGCGGTCCTCGTCGGCGGCTTCCCAGTTGTCCTGCATCGCGTGGATGACGAAGCGCGGCAGCTTGCCGGTCTCGGTCTTCTGCAGGGCCTGGATGCCTTGCTTGTAGTCCTTGGGGATCTCGATCGCGGCGCGTTTCATGATCTCGAACGCGGCTTCCTCGATCCGATCGATGGAAATGGTCATCGTAGCGGTCCTTTATGCGGCAACTTTCGGGGGTTGGCCTGCCTCGCCAGTGATCAGCGACGTGCCGGGCCGGACAATATCGAACTTGACGGGGACCATCTCCAGGCGGAGATCGTCACCATCGGCGCTCACGCGGGTGTAGCGGCTGCCGTGCAGGTCGCCCGCCTCGGGGAAGTCTTCGCGGAAATGCGCGCCGCGGCTGTTCTCGCGTGCCAGCGCGGAGACCGTGATCACGCGCGACATGTCCACCAGGCTTTGCAGGTTCAGCCAGTCGTGCCAGGTCACGTTGTAGCGCCGGTCGCCGTCGGGCACGCCAATGGCCATCAACGCACGCTGGTGCGACGCGACCGATTCGAGCCCACGCTGCATCGCCGCCTCATGGCGCAGCACGCCAACGTCGTCCCACATCGTCTGCGCGAGCGCGTCGCGCAGTTCGTGGATTGCGCCCGCCGGCTTCGAGAACGGATACTCGGCGCGCGCGATGCCATCGGCGATCACGCGGCGGTCCGGCTCCTTCCATTGCTTCACGCCCGGGACATAAGCCGCCATGGCGTCGCCCGCGATGCCGCCGAAGACCGTCGAGTTCGCCACGCCGTTGCCGCCGAGACGGTTCGCGCCGTGGACGCCGCCGCAGTCCTCGCCAGCGGCGAACAGTCCCGGCGACGCGGTGCTGCAATCCACATTGAATTCGACACCGCCCATCAGGTAGTGAGCGGTAGGCACCACCTCAACCCTGCCGCCCGCAAGATCGAAGCCGCAGTCGCTGCAGCGGTTGACCATGCCCGGGAAGGTCTTTGCCACCTTCTCCGGCCCGAGATGGCTCATCTGTATGTAGACGCCGCCCATCGGTCCGGTCCGGCCGGCGCGCATCTCGGCGTAGATGCCGCGGCTGACCACGTCGCGCGTGGCGCGTTCGCCGCGTGCGTCGTAGTTGGTCATGAAGCGGTCGCCGTCGCCGTTGAGCAGCCAGCCGCCCGCGCCGCGCAGGCCTTCTTCCAGCACCGTGCCCGTCATGCGCGTATCGGGGCCGCCGAGCAGGCCGGTCGGATGGAACTGCACCATCTCCATGTCGCGCAGGCTCAGGCCATAGCGCATCGCCATGGCCAGGCCATCGCAGGTCTTGTCGCCCGACGGCGTGTGATAGCGATACATCGTCGGACCGGCACCGGTGGCCAGCAGAACAGCCTTGGCCTGCACGAAGCGATAGGTGCCGCGACGCATGTCGATGAACAGCACGCCCGCGATGCCGGAACCGTCCGCGGCAGGAATCAGCTCGATCGCGCGGTGCTCCTCCAGCTCTTCCACATCGAGCGCGCGCACCTGCTCCATCAGCCGGTTGATGATCTCGATGCCGGTAAGGTCGGCCTTGTGCACGGTGCGGTCAAAGCTCTGGCCCGCGAATGCTTTCTGGTGCAGCGTGCCGTCGGGGTTGCGGTCGAAGAAGCAGCCGATTTCGTTTTCAAGTTCGCGCACGCGCTCGACCGCGCCTTCGACGAGACGCCAGGCCAGGTCCTGCCGCGGCAGCCACTTGCCGCCCTCGATCGTGTCCATGAAATGGCGTTCGACCGAATCGCCGGAGGACAGTGCCACGTTGTAGCCGCCCTGCACCATGCGCGTACAGCCGCATTTGCCGAGCAGGCCCTTGACCGCCACCGAGACCTTCAGCGCAGGGTTGGCTTTCTTGGCGTGCAGCGCTGCGAACAGGCCGGCGCCGCCGGTGCCGAGGATCAAAATGTCCGTCTTGTGGTTCTCGATTTGCATTCAGATTACCCCCAGGGCAAAGACCACGCCGACCAGCAGCGACAGCGCGCCGCCCCAGCCGATCCACGACAGCCGTGCGTCGCGCGTGGAACTCCACGGCAACAGTTCCAGCGCCAGCAGCCGCAGGCCGAAGCACATATGAATGGACAGCAGCAGCACCAGCCCCCACTCCCCGAACTTCACCGCGCCCATGTCGGCGAACTTCAGGAAGGCGTCCATACGGGCACGCTGGTCCAGCGCAAGGCCGAGCACATAGAAATGCGCGGGAAGAAAGAGGCCGAGCGCGAGCCCCGAAAGCCGATGGCCCAGGAACGCCCAGTACGCGCGATGATTGCGTGGCGACTTCATGACCAGAACCCTCCTACTGCCGCCACCGCGCGCAGTCCCATGGCAAGCAGCAGCAGGCCGAACAGCAGGCACGCCACCGATGCGCCGCTGCGGCTCAGCCGCGCCCATTCGATCAGGATGTTGCGCAGGCCGATCGGCACATGGACCGCGACGCTGAGCACGAACAGCGAATAGAACGGAATCCAGATCCAGCTGCCCTGCGTGCGCGAGAGGATCTCTGCCGCCGTCAGGCCGCCGCGCACCGCATAGAGGATGACGCCCAGGTGCACCAGCACGAACGGCGCCATGATCATGGCCGTGAGACGCTGCAGGGCAAAGAGACGCTGCTCCATGATCAGCCTCCCTTCAGGAACTGCAGCAGCGCGTTCTTCTTCAGGCCCGCGATGCTGCCCGTCGGGCTCAGGCTGACCGGGCAGTGCGTCATGCAGTTGCCCTGCGTATGACAGGCATTGCAGCCGCTGCCGGAGGTGGCCTTGCGCAGCACGTCCTTGGGGTCGGCGTGCCGTTCGTCGTTGAACAGCGTCCAGGCGCGATTCAGCGCGGCCGGGCCGAGGTATTCCTTGTCCCACGACACCACGTCGCAGGCCGCATAGCAGACCCCGCAGTTGATGCATTCGATCGCGGCGTCGGCCATCTTGCGCTTGCGGCTGGCCGGCGAGACGGCGGCCGGCGGATCGTCGCGCGTGGCCGTGCCGACGAAGGTATTGCCGGCCTTCTTCCACTTGTCGAAGAACTCCGACATATCGACCACGAGATCCTTGATGCGCGGCATATTGCGCAGCGGCTCGATCACGATCACGCCGTCCTCTTCCACGCGGCTCACGTGCGTGCGGCAGGTCCAGCGCGGACGGCCGTTGACGGTCATCGCGCAGGAGCCGCACACGCCCACGCGGCACGCGAAGCGGTAGGACAGCGTCGGATCGAGGCGGCGCTGCACCTCGGTGACCACATCCAGCACGGTCTGGTTTTCACGCCATGGCACCTCGTAGGTGGTGAAACTGCCCGCTTCGGTGCCGCGTGCAATGCGTACCGTGAGCATGCGCTGCGCGGCCTTGGTCGCCTCCATCACTGTCTCCCCCTTCGTGTCGTTCAATGCGCCGATGCGCCGGCCTGGTTGCGCGCGAATACCGGCGCCGGCTCGCCTTCCATGCGGACGTTGATGCAGGCGGGCTTGCCGCTGCCGAGCGCTGCCTGCAGCGCAGGCGCCAGCGCATCGATGCGTTCTACGAAGGCACCAAATCCGCCCAGTCCGGCTACTGCCGCGTCGTAGCGTGCCGCGGCGCTCAGCCCGCAGCCGATCAGCCGGTCTTCGCCGTAGGTGCGTTGCTGGATCACGTGTTCCGCGTTCCAGCGCAGGTCGTTGCCGATCACGGCAATGACGCCGGCCTGTTCGCGTACCGCGGTGTCGAATTCGGAAAGATGGAAGCCGGCGGTGCCATCGCCCATCAGCAGGACGACCGTGGCCTCGGGCCGGGCGATCTTCGCGGCAATGGCGTAGCAGATGCCGCCGCCGATCGCGCCCGACACGCCGTTGATGATCCGCGTCGGCGCGGTGCAGAACGCCTGCGCCCACTGGCCGAACTCGCCGCCATCGCAGACGAGGATGGGTTCGGGTACACCGTTGAGGAATTGATTGACGGTTTCGCACAAGGCGCGTGGATGGATATCCGGTTTCGATCCGGCCGGCGCCTGCCCGCGTTCCCGCCGCGCGGCGTCAACACGCTCCATCCACGCAAGGCGATCCTGCCCGGGCGCTCGCGATGCTTGCTCCAGCCGCTCAAGTGCGACGGACACATCCGCCACGCAGCGCGCGGCAAGGCGGTCGCCGAGCAGCCTTTCCGCGCGGCGCAGCATGTCCACGTCGGGATCGATCGCCACGACCCGCGCCGTCTTGCCAAAGACGTTCTCGCGGCCAAATCCGACCGTGAAGTCGAGGCGCTTGCCGAGCAGGACGATCAGGTCGGATTCCGCGACGACCTCGGCAATCGCGCCCAGTGACGGATCACGCAATCCGCGCGGGCTTTCCATCGGCACGATCGGCGCGTTCAAGGCCTGGCTATGTGCCGGCAGCGCCCGGCGATTGCGGTCCCGGCACAGCGTGGGTCCCGCAAGAATCAGCGGCCGGCGTGCCTGGCCCAGCAACTGCGCGATGGTCTCGATGGTGCTCGCGGCCGGCTCCACCGGTTTTGCATCGGGCATCTGCGGTGGCAGCGCATCGAGGCCGGATTCGCGCGTCATCAGGTCAAACGGGAGTGCCAGGTGAACCGGGCCGCGACGATCAGCCATTGCCGTCGACGCGGCGGTGTCCAGCGTGGAGACGAGCGAGCGGGCATCGGTCACGCGCTTGGACCATTTGGTCAGTGGCGCGGTCATGGCCGCCTGGTCCAGTTCCTGGAACGCACCCATGCCGTCTTCGGCCACGGACGAGTCGCCCGACAGCACCAGCACGGCGCTTTCGGCCTGCGACGCGGAGAACAGTGGCGCAATACCGTTGGCGATACCCGGCGCGGCCGTCAGCAGCGCCACGCCGAGTTCGCCCGTGACCTGCGACCACGCATCGGCCATGAATACCGCTGCGGCTTCATGGCGGACGTGGACGATGCGGATGCCGGCATCGATGCACGCGTCGTAGAGCGGCATGATCTGGTTGCCGGACAGGCTGAAGAGCGTGCTGACACCGCGGCGTGCGAGCGCCCGAATGACGAGTTCCGAACCGAGCATTTGTCTCCGTACCCGACCGTTCTGTTCCGGCCGTGGTCTTCCGTGGTTGGGTTGAATAAAGTTTAAGTAATCGAAATTCCTGAATCAATTGGATATAAGTTGATATTTTTTGAAGTTAAGACCGCAATGTGATCTTTGAACATCTCATTGCGATCGACCTCAGACCTGTGCGGGTGGGCGGAACGCAAACCCCTGCGAGAACGACTCCCTCAGGTACTCGACCAGCACCTGTGAAACCCGCGACGCGTGTGCTGAGTACGGCCGGATGGCATAGAGCCAGTCGCCGAATGCACCGGTCGCGCGCCACTGCGGCAGCAGTTCGACCAGCCTTCCACTTTCCAGCGCTGACTGCGCGCTGAAGTCCGGCAGCAGCGCGATGCCGAGGCCTTCAATGGCGGCATCCCGCAACGCCTCGCTGTTGTTGACGGCGAGCGGACCGGCGACGGGGACCGTGACCGGATCGGCATGCCCCGCGCCCGCGTCCGGCGATTCCGGCACGAAGGTCCATGTGGCGGTGCCTTGCCGGCGGGGGTAGTGCAGGCAGGCGTGATCGGCCAGTGCCTGCGGCGATTCGGGCGCGCTTCGGGCCCTGAGATACGAACGGCTGGCCACCAGCACCGTGCGCGTGGCGGCCAGCGTCCAGGCGACATGGGTTTCGGGGGGCGTGGAGGTGTGCCGTACAGCAATGTCGAAGCCTTCCTGCGCGAGCGGGCGCAGGCGGTCGGACATGTCCAGCTCGACCTGGATCTGCGGATAGCGGCGCAGAAATTCGGGCAGCAGCGGCACCAGTTGCTGCCTGGAAAACGCTACCGGCGCGGTGACGCGCAAGAAGCCGCGCGGGGCGCCGGCCAGGTCACGGACATTGGCGTAGCCCGTGGCGATCTGCTCGAAGGCGCCGCGCATCGAATCGACCAGTTGCCGGCCGGCATCCGTCAGCGTGGCGCTGCGCGTGGTGCGCTGCACGAGCATGATGCCGGCTGCCTTTTCGAGGTCGGCGATGTGCTGGCTCATCGACGCCTTGCTGACGCCGAGCCGCGCGGCGGCCTTGCTGAAGCTACCCTGCTGCTGGAGTACGACCAGCCAGTGCAGGTGCTCCCAGAGTTCCTCTACGTTGGCTTTTGTCATATGGAGACTCCTTTCACATCACTTATAAGTGCCTATAGTTCGTGCCTATAGCATGCCAGTATCTAAAAATCCTGAACAGTGAATTCGCCCGCGGGTGGCTAGCCGCGACTCGCGTGCTTTCCTACACTCGCCTCGTTCCCAGACACGGCGGCCTTGCCGGCTCGCCAGACCGCACAGGAGATTCCATGACCGCGCCTTACAACGACTCCGCAGACGTGATCCACTTTGTTTCCGGCGAACGCTTCGCGGGTTCGGGCACGCGCTCGCAGGCCGTGTTCAATCCGGCTACTGGTGCGGTGGCGCGGCAAGTCCGGCTCGGCACGGTCGAGGACGTCGACGCCGCGGTCGCCAGCTCGCTGGCGGCATTCCCCAAGTGGGCCGACACGCTGCCGATCCGCCGCGCCCGCGTCATGCTGAAGTTCCTGGAACTGATGAACCAGCACAAGGACGAGCTGGCCGCCATCATCACGGCCGAGCACGGCAAGGTATTGAGCGACGCCGCCGGCGAAGTCAGCCGCGGCATCGACATCATCGAGTTCGCCTGCGGCATTCCGCAGCTGCTCAAGGGCGATTTCACCGACCAGGTCTCGACCGGCATGGACAACTGGACGCTGCGCCAGCCGTTGGGCGTGGTGGCCGGCATCACGCCGTTCAACTTCCCTTGCATGGTGCCGTGCTGGATGTTCCCGGTGGCGATCGCGGCCGGCAACTGCTTCATCCTGAAGCCGAGCGAGCGCGATCCTTCGGCATCGCTGTTCATGGCCGCGCTGCTCAAGCAGGCGGGCCTGCCCGATGGCGTGTTCAACGTCGTGCAGGGCGACAAGACGGTGGTTGACGCGTTGCTCCACCACGCCGATGTCAAGGCAGTGAGCTTCGTCGGCTCCACGCCGATCGCCAACTACATCTACGAGACCGGCGCGCGGCTGGGCAAGCGCGTGCAGGCGCTGGGCGGCGCCAAGAACCACATGGTGGTGATGCCAGACGCCGATATCGATCAGGCCGTGGATGGGCTTATCGGTGCGGCCTACGGCTCTGCCGGCGAGCGTTGCATGGCGATCTCGGTCGCGGTGCTGGTTGGCGACGTGGCCGACAAGATCCTGCCGAAGCTGGAAGCCCGTGCGCGGGAGCTGGTGATCCGCAACGGCATGGATGCGGCGGCCGAGATGGGACCGGTCGTCACTGGGCAGGCGCTCGAACGCATCGAGAACTACATTGCGCTGGGTGTGGAAGAAGGCGCGAAGCTGGTGGTCGATGGCCGCAACTACAAGGTGCCGGGGCACGAGCAAGGCTTCTTTACCGGTGGCACGCTGTTCGACAACGTCACGCCTGACATGCGCATCTACAAGGAGGAGATCTTCGGCCCGGTGCTGTCATGCGTGCGCGTGGACGATTTTGCGCAGGCGGTGAAGCTGGTTAATGACCATGAGTTTGGCAACGGCGTGGCTTGCTATACGCGTGATGGCCAGGTCGCGCGCGAATTCGCGCGCCGGATCGAGGTCGGAATGGTCGGCATCAACGTGCCGATCCCGGTGCCGATGGCCTGGCACGGCTTTGGCGGCTGGAAGCGCTCGCTGTTCGGCGACATGCACGCGTATGGGGAGGAAGGCGTGCGGTTTTATACGCGGCAGAAGAGTGTCATGCAGCGGTGGCCGGATGATACGACGCGGGGGGCGGAGTTTGCGATGCCTACGGCGAAGTAAGAAACCTTTGCGGGCCTCGCTGGCAATGACTGGGGTGTCGCTCTTGGCTGGCGCCGCTGTTTCGCCGGCGTAGCCGGCGGCGGCTCTCTGGCATCGACCGTGTTCTCGTTCTTGGCAGGCGCTGCTGTTTCGCCGGCGTAGCCGGCGGGGACTCTCTGGCATCGACCGTGTTCTCGTTCTTGGCAGGCGCTGCTGTTTCGCCGGCGTAGCCGGCGGGGACTCTCTGGCATCGACCGTGTTCTCGTTCTTGGCAGGCGCTGCTGTTTCGCCGGCGTAGCCGGCGACCTACTTTCTTGTCCGAGCGACAAGAAAGTAGGCAAAGAAACGCGTCGCTTACCCTAACGGGCGAATATTGATCATAGTGTGCGAAGAATTTCGTACGGGTATGAACTTCATAGTCTGCCCGGCTGCCTGCCGCGTGGAGCGCGTGCGAATGCAGGCTCTCACACAATGATTGAACGAGCCCCGAAACTGTCCGTGGCCCGACAATGTCCGCGTTGTCGCATCATCGCCTTCGGCTGCTGCGCGGCTCAGTAGTCGGTTGGCGGGACGACATCAACGGCGCAAATGCTCGTGCTTCCCTTCCCCCTCTGTCATTCCCCTTTGGTCTTCACCGTGCGCGCAGCGCAGCCGTGGCGTCCGACCGATGTGCGGTTAGTAAGAGCCAGTGCCGGCTACGCCGGCCCAAGCCTAAACTCACCCACCGCCTCCGCCAACGTATGAGCCTGCTCATTCAACAGCGATGACGCCGCTGTAGCCTGCTCCACCAACGCCGCGTTCTGCTGCGTCGCCTGCTCCATCTCCTCCACAGCCTGGTTGATCTGGCTGATCCCCGTGGCCTGTTCCCCCATTGACGCGCTGATCTCCCCGATCAGCGAAGTAACGCGACGAATGCCATCGTCGATTTCCTTCATCGCCTCCCCCGCCGCCTGCACGCGTTGCGCGCCCGACTGAACGCTGAGATCGGAAGCCTCGATCAACGCCTTGATCTCTTTCGCAGCCGTCGCGCAGCGATGAGAAAGCCCACGCACTTCATTCGCCACCACCGCAAAGCCCTTCCCATGCTCACCGGCGCGCGCCGCTTCCACCGACGCATTCAGCGCCAGGATATTGGTCTGGAACGCGATGCCATCGATAACCCCAATAATCTCTACGATCTTCGCGGAAGACTGCGCGATGTCCGCCATGGTCGCCACCACATCGGACACCACCGTACCGCCCCGCGCAGCGGCCTCGCTCGCGGATGAGGCAAGACGCGTGGCCTGCACCGTCGCCTCAGCGGATCGCCTCACGGAACCCGTCAGCTCGGACAGCGAAGCGACCGTCTCCTCCAGATTGCTGGCTGCCATTTCGGTCCGGCGCGACAGGTCCTGATTGCCGGCTTCGATCTCCCGGGTCGCAATCTTCACGGACTCGCTGCCATGGCGAATCCGCAACAACACGCCTCCGAGCTTCTCGACAAAGGTATTGAAAGAGACCGCAATCTGCGTCACCTCGTCACGGCCCGCAGCAGGGAGCCGTTGCGTCAAATCGCCATCACCCGATCCGATCTCGTTCATCGCATCCCGAACGCCCGATAGCCGGCTGAATGCCCGCGCGGTGAGCACGCCGCTCAGCACCGCTGCGACGGCCGCCAACAGCACGATGGCGATGGCCGAGGCCTTGACCACGCTGTCCAGGGCTGCCGTGGCCTCGGCCTTGTCCAGCGCCACCACCAGTTGCCAGCTGGTGCCATGAATCGGCTTGGCGCGCAGCAGCTTGGCCGTGCCATCCAGTTCGACCTCTAGCGGCGTGGTCTCCGTCGCCAGCGACGCCAGCGTCTGCGGCGTCAGCGCCGGCGACAACTCAAGCGCCGGCTTGCGGATGTACTTGTCCTGCGGGTGCGCCAGGATAGTGCCGTCCTTGTCCACCACAAAGCCCAGGCTCTCCGGAGTCGGATGCACCGCGGCAACGACGGCGCGAACGCCATCCAGCGACACGACCGCCGACACCACGCCGTCCAATGCACCGCTACGCACGATCGGCGCTGCAAACGAGACAAAGGGCTTGCCGCTCGCGGCATCGGCGTAGGGCGCGGAGACAATCTGCTTCGCCGCCGCCACGGTTTCCTTGTACCAGGGACGCGCGGTCGGATCGAAGCCTTCCGGCATGCGATCCTTGCTGGCTACGAAGGACTTGTCCTTCCAGCCCGCCGTGGTAATCGGGAATGCGCCGGCCTTCTGCAACTGGCGGACGATGCCTTGCGGATCGCCCGGGGCAATCTGTTCGGCCGCGGCGCTCACCATCGTGGCCTTGGCCGCCACCCACTCATCGAGCGCCAGGCCATGGCCGGTCGCGATGGCGTCGAGATTCTGCTGAATCGTTTCGAGATTGCTGTTGCGGACGATGACATACGTCACGCCAGCCGTCAGTGCCAGGGCCGTCACGACGATGCCAGTGGAGATGGCCTGAATCTTTGAGCGAATGGATGAGAGCATACGAAGATAAGGAGCGCTAAGGATCATGCGGATCGGCGTTGGCGCAAAAAAAGCCGGGAAGAACCGGGCTCATTGCGCAATCTGCCGATCGCTCAGAACTTGTGGCGAACGCCAACTACGGCGCCGAACTGGTTCTTGCCAGGCACCACCTGTTCGCTTGACGATGCGCCCAGCACATCGTTGAACCCGTTCACGCCCAGCCCCGAACGCGGATTGCTGTTCACCGCGTAAGCCATGGTCGCGTACACGTCGGTGCGCTTCGACAGGAGATAGTCGGCCGTCGCAACGAATTGCCACGGGTTGCCGACGTGCGCGTTGGCGAGGTTCTGGTAATACGCCGCGCCGGTCAGCGAGAAGGTCGGCGTCAGCTGATACCCCAGGCCAGCCCACGCAAGGTTTGCATAGGTATTCGCCGCACCGGCAGTCCCCGGCAGCGAAGCGCCGTTGAACGAGCGCGCATAACGGTAGCCGGCATAGAGCTTGGCCGGGCCAAATGCATAGTTGCCGGCAATCGCCGCGCGACGGATCAGCTGGTTGCTGGACAGCGCGGCGGCGGACGACTGGTTGGTCTGGTCGTACACGACACCGACCGACAACGGGCCAGTGGTGTAAGTTGCCAACACCGAATACTCCCGGCCGTTGGTGAAGTTGCCCGGAACCTCCGCGTTGTTGTAGTTGAAGCTGTACAGGCCGGTCACCGTCAGGCCACCGAAGTTGCCGACATACTTGGCCGAGTTGTCCGCGCGCTGGCCAAGCATGAACGGGTCTTGTGCGCCGATGGCGAAGCGCCCTGCGTTGCCCATCGGATCGAATGCTCCAGAGAAATCCCAGAACGGCGACGTGTGGCGTCCCAGGGTCAGTTGGCCCCAGCGGCTTTGCAAGCCGACATATGCGGCGCGGCCAAACAGCCGGCCGCCCTGGGCCATCTTGCCGTCATCCATATTGAAACCGCTCTCCAGCGTATAGATGCCCTTCAGCCCGCCGCCCAGATCCTCTACGCCGCGAAGGCCCCAGCGCGAACCCGACTGGTTGCCCGATTGCATGGCCACCAGGCTGGAACTGTTCTTGGCCGCATTCGGGACGCTGTTCAGGTATTCGATACCGACGTCAACCACGCCGTAAAGCGTCACGCTGGATTGGGCATAAGCGCCAGCCGATGCGAGCAGACCAGCCGAAATGGCGATTAGTTTGAGCTTCATGTCTTCCTTGTTTGGGGGTTTTGCCAATGCGCTGACAAGCGCCGTCCGCGACGGGCGGCGCCTCCTTGTTGTTCATGCGGGAATTACTGTGTTCCGGTTCCTGCTGTCCTGCCGTGTTGCCGTCAGACCGGAATCTTTTTCTCGTAGTCGATGCTGGTGGATGCGAACAGCAGGCCGACACCGCAGGCGGCAAAGAACATCAGCGCCAGGAAGTACGAGCCCGTGGCCTGCACGATCAGGCCGACGATGATCGGCACGCTGATGCCGGCGATATTGCCGCCCAGGTTCATCACGCCGCCGAGGAAGCCCACCTTGTTGCGCGTGCCCAGCATCGACGGCACCGACCAGAACAGGCCGCACCAGCGCAGGAAGAACAGAGTCGAGGACAGCAGCACGACCACGAGCACCGGGTCGGTGACATAGGCCACCGAGAAGATCGACACCGTGGCGACCACGGCGGCAATGCCGAACAGCGTGCGCATGACGACGTTGGGACGTCCGCCGGCTTCCTTCCACTTGTCCGCGATCCAGCCGCCGATCAGTTCGCCGATAAAGCCCGCGAAGAAGATGATGAAGCTCGCGCCGCCCATGGTCTTCAGGTCGAAGCCGCGGGCCTTGCTCAGGTAGGTCGGCATCCAGGTCAGCAGGCCATAAAACACGGCGTTGAAGCACATCCAGCTGATCGCCATGCACCAGACCGAGCGGTACTTGAAGAAGTCCAGCGAACGGCCGCTCAGGTTGGCCGGCTCCTCGCTGTGCTCCAGTGCAAGCGCGTCCTCGATATGACGGGCTTCCTGTTCATTGACGCCGCTGTGTTCGCGCGGCGAATTGCGGATGTACCACCACGCCACGAAGCCGGCGAGTACCGTGCCCACGCCCGCTACGACGAACGACAGGCGCCACGATCCCAGTTCGCTGATCAGCCCGGCGATGATGAGCGAGCCGAGTGCCGCGCCCAGCGGGGCGCCGCCGTCCAGCAGCGTGGCGCCGCGGCCCCGTTCGTTCTTCGTCATCCAGATGGCATTGAGCTTGCCGCCGGCCGGGTAGATCGGCGCTTCGGCGGCGCCCAGCCCGAGCCGGGTCAGCATCAGCGAGGTGGCGTTGGTGCAGGCCGCCGCGATGGCCTGGAAGAAGCCCCAGAACACGGTGGCGCAGGCAATCACGATGCGCGGCTTGTACTTGTCCGCCAGCATGCCCCCCGGCACCTGCATGAAGGCGTAGGTCCAGAAGAAGGAACTGAGGATCAGCCCCTGCATGGCGGGGCTCAGGTCGAACTCCTTCGCGATCAGCGGCATGGCCACCGACAGCGAGGCACGGTCGATGTAGTTGATGGCCACCAGCAGCAGCATCATCAGGAAGATTTTCCAGCGCACGCTGCTGCGCGGAATCGCCATCGTCGTGGCGGGGCTCGTGGATTGCATGACGGTTGTCTCCTTGTCCTTGTGTCCTTCGATTGAGGCGTTTTGATTAAGGTGTCGCGCAACCGGGCGGAGTATAAGATACGTAATCTTTAATTACAATCTACGTAAGTACATGATTTGTATGTAGTGTTCATAGGGTAAATCACTAAATTGGTGGTTTCGCAGCGGCCGATGGAGGATTCCGCGTCGCTAGTCGGGAACACGCGGATTGCATATTTCCGAAGGCGCTGGATCACTGTATATTCATACAGCCCCGCAATCCTCGCCGTCCCGCGCCTTGCCCGCCACACCAACCGATCCGCCCCGCTATACCGTCGCTGTCCGCACGCTGTGCGAATTCACGGCCAAGGCGGGGGACCTCGACCTGCGCTTTACGCCTTCGCCTACCGGGCAGGAAGGCGTGGCGGGTCATGGCGTCGTTACCAGCCGTCGCGGGTCCGGCTATGAGTCCGAAGTCACGCTGTCGGGCCAGTTCGAAGGCCTGCGCGTGCGCGGGCGCGCCGATGGCTACGACCCCGTGGCCAACCGCGTCGAGGAAATCAAGACCGTGCGCGGTGACAAGATCGAGATTCCGCAGAACCACCAGGCCTTGCACTGGGCGCAGGCGAAGGTCTACGGCTGGCTGCTGTGCGAGTCGCGCAACCTTGCGCAGATCGACGTGGCACTGGTGTATTTCGACATCCTGAGCCAGCGCGAGCGCGTGCTGAAAGAGCGCTGCGACGCCGCGACGCTGCGCGCGTTTTTCGAGGACAGCTGCCGCCGCTTCATGCAATGGGCCGAACGGGAAATCGCCCATCGCAGCGATCGCGATGCCGGGCTGCAGGCACTGGCCTTTCCTCATGGCACGTTCCGCGACGGGCAGCGGCTGCTGGCCGAATCGGTGTACAAGGCCAACGCCAGCGCGCGCACGCTGCTGGCACAGGCACCGACCGGCATCGGCAAATCGATTGGCACCGTGTTTCCGGCGCTGAAGGCCATGCCCACGCAGCGCCTCGACAAGATCTTCTTCCTGTCCGCGCGCTCGACGGGCCGCGCCGTGGCGCTGCAAGCCACCGCGCAATTGCGGCGCCAGCCTGGCGATGCGCCGCTGCGTGTGCTGGAACTGATGGCGCGCGACAAGGCGTGCGAGCATCCCGACCTGGCGTGCCATGGAGATTCTTGCCCGCTGGCGAAGGGCTTCTACGATCGCCTGCCCGCCGCGCGCGACGCTGCCAGCCATGCGGTGCTGCTCGACGGCCAAAGCGTGCGGGAGATCGCCCGCGCGCACGAGGTCTGCCCGTATTACCTCGCGCAGGAGATGATCCGCTGGAGCGACCTGGTGGTGGCCGACTACAACTACTACTTCGATCGCAGCGCGATGCTGTATGCGCTGGCCGCGATGAACGAATGGCGCGTCAGCGTGCTGGTGGACGAGGCGCACAACCTGGTCGAACGCGGCCGCGCCATGTACACGGTCACGCTCGACCATGCCGTCTTCCGCGGCGTGCGGTTGTCGGCGCCGGGCACGCTGAAGCGCGAGATGAACCGGGTCCACCGGCAATGGAGCGCACTCGCCAAATCCAGCGAGGCCGCCTACGAAACGCGCGATGAAGAGCCCGCCGCGTTCATCGAGGCACTGGCTCAGCTATGCACTGCCATCATCGACGACATGAGCGCGCAGCCGCAGCGGTACGATGCCGCACTGGAGCGCTTCTATTTCGATGCAATGCATTTCCTGCGGCTGTCCGAACAGATGACCGAGTACGGCGGCAAGCATTCGCTGTTCGATATCACGCGCACGCCGCGCCAGCGTGGCGGCATGGATGCCGCGCTGTGCGTGCGCAACCTGCTGCCCGCGCCGTACCTCGCCCCGCGATTCGCGGGCGCGCATTCGACCACGCTGTTCTCGGCCACGCTGCAGCCGGCCGATTACTATCGCAACCTGCTCGGCGTGCCGGGCAGTGCGGTGTGGGTCGAAGTGCCATCGCCATTCCAGGCGGAGCAGCTCGACGTGCATGTCGCGCGCCATATCTCTACGCGCTATAGCCACCGGCAGCGTTCGCTCCCGGCCATCGTCGCGCTGATGGCCGACCAGTTCGCTAAACGCCCCGGCAACTACCTGGCGTTCTTCAGCAGCCATGACTACCTCCGGCAGGCCGCCGCCATGCTGGCCGAGCATCATCCCGATATCCCGAGCTGGTCGCAGGCTCGCGGCATGACCGAGGCCGGGCAGGCGGCATTCCTGGAGGCGTTTGCGCCCGGCGGTCAGGGCATTGGCTTCGCGGTGCTGGGCGGCGTGTTCTCGGAAGGCGTCGATCTTCCCGGCGACCGGCTGATTGGCGCATTCGTGGCCACGCTGGGCCTGCCGCAGGTGAACCCGGTCAACGAACAACTGCGCGAGCGGATGGAAGCGGCCTTCGGCCAGGGCTATGGCTATGACTACGCGTACCTGTATCCGGGCCTGCGCAAAGTCATCCAGGCAGCCGGCCGCGTGATCCGCACCCGTCAGGACCGCGGCGTGGTGTGGCTGATCGATGACCGGTACGCGCGCGCGGAGGTGCAGGACATGTTGCCGTCGTGGTGGGAGATTACGGCACGGGATGTCAACGCCAACGGAACATTGCATGTGGTGGCGCCCGGACACTGAACGCCAAGGCCACATCAGCCTGATGCCGAGAGCAAAAAACAACCTGAGAGGGGAAATGATCGGATGCGTCTAGGAGTTCTGGGCTGATATCCAATGACCGCATACCTCCTTGGACCTACACCGATAGACTGCTGACGCGCGGCGGCAGTGCCGTTCATATGTTAGTCGGCACAGGCCGGTGCGCGCCCACGGCCAGGCGCAAGCAAGTTGCCTGTCTGGCTCGGCCCAGCGCCGTTGATAAAGCGCACATTTGGCAGTCGAAAGAATGCCCCTCCCTACAAGGGTCTCTTGCTATATGTCACGTCACTACTCGGGATCAAACGTCGTGCCGAAGGTCTCTCCACGCACAACAGCGAACAGTGGTCCAGCCAGATATTCCGCGACGACATTGATATCAATCAAAACAAAAGGTCATTTCCCTGACCGAATTCGGGAAACGTCGATTCATTAAATGAAAAAAGTAATCGCGTTTTCACATATTGAATTCGTCTTAATCGGCGATTGAAATTTGTAAATGCGATTGCTTCTTGTTTGCATTGACAGCAGGAAGAACCTAAAGGACACTCGCCCAACACTCAATGTAAATGGCGTGCATCCGAATGTCACAAGTATCACATTATCCACTGATTGACCTTGGCGTCTCACGGAAAGAGTTCTATCAAGACTATTTCGAAAGAAAATTCTTGTTCGTGAAAGGTGCGATTCAGAAGCACGCGGTCACGTGGCCAGCAATAAGTGAAGTGGTTTTTCGTGAAAGCGATCTCACTGCTATCCGGCTATTTAAGGATGGATTGCTTCCGGACCACCTATACACGTCGAAGTACCAAGACATACGGGAAGTCCGCACTCAGCTTTCGCGCGGAAAAGTGGAGGATTACCTCGCCGCAGGCGCGACCTTAGTCGTCAATCGGCTCGACCATAAAGATATGGCGATTGCGACACTGTGCCAGGTTCTCGCGACCCAGTTGGGCCTAAAAGTTGCCGCGAATGGATACGTAGCCTTTGGTGGCAACGGCACGTTCGGAAAACACTGGGACACGCACGACGTCTTTGCAATGCAACTACTCGGAAAGAAACGATGGTTGGTTTATGAGCCAACTTTTGAGCTTCCGCTGGAACACCAAAAAAGTCGAGCGTTCAAGGCTGACTGCCCGGCAACGCCGGTGTTTGATCAGGTGCTTGAGCCAGGCGACATTCTCTACATTCCGCGTGGCTGGTGGCACGAAGCGCTTCCGATACCCGGGTGCGAGACCTTTCATATTGCAGCAGGGGCTTACACGGGCACGTTATTCGACTATTTGACTTGGATCGCAAACAAATACTTGGTTGACAATCCTCTGGCACGGCGTTCAGCCATTAAAGATTATATTCGCCTCGAAGAATTGCAGCAATTTTCTAACGCCGTACAAGAAGCTATTGTGAAGCCAGAAGCTTTTCAGGAATTCAACAACGAAATGGGAGCACTTGCGAACAGGCTTGACCCAATTGATTTATCAAAATCCGAACTAAGAGGCATCGCTAATCCATAAATTTCCCGTGGATGTGGCCTCTAAAATCTAACTTCATTATGGAGAAATACTAGATGCGTCCTTTAACGATGCATGAAATCGAGCTGGTATCTGGAGCGGAAACCATTACGTATAATCTGCCCGCGGGGTCGACAGTGACTACACGCTTGGAGGGAAACCAGTCCACGTCGATCTTCGTATCCATCCCGGGTGTGCCAACTTACACCTGGAATAGTGGCACCTACATGGCTTGTACTCTTATCGGAACGGGCTTTGCGATCACAGCCGGCACCTTGACGGGTAACCCGGCTATTGGTCTTCTCACAGGCAAGTTAGCGTCGTACGGCTGCACATCATATATGAACAGCACCCTTCCTCCACCGCCAGGGGAAGATGGCGATTAATGCAGAACCAAGGAGAATACATGCGCAGATACTCAACACGGCTATCTTGGTATTTTTCATTGATTTTGATTTCTATAGGCATGTTTTATCTTGGGGATCCCAAAATCACGGGGCCATTTTTTTCGGCTCTCGGGTACTACTTGCCAATGTCACTATTGTGGCTATTTCTGGGCCGCGTCTTGGTGAGCACTCAAGGCTATCCTCCGAAAACTTTTGGCATAGAAACTGAGCTATTCGGCAAAACCTTGGTGCCCCTTGGCTTGGCTATCTGCGCTGTCGGATTTTACACTAACCAAGTTCAAATAACCGTTGTCGGGACGATGTTCACAATGGCGGGCATGGACGGTGTTGCATGGGCACGTGAATGCAAAGGGCGAAAGCTTTAACGAAGTGGGCCCATTTCAAAGTGATGAAATCACCGTTCACGGCCTGAATCTACGCTTATTATATGAGCCATTTCGACCCAAAAAAAGGAGATTTATTCAGGCTCGAAGCCGTCAACGCCAACCGATCGGATTTTTCTGGCAGCGTTATCTTGAGCTACCCCGTATCGGTATGGGTAATTAGTGGCTTTGCCGTGCTGTGCCTGATATCTGTCGTTGTTTTTGCCTTCATTGGAGAATATACGACGCGCGTCACGGTGCAGGGTCAGCTTATTCCGATATCCGGAATTCTGCGGGTGTATTCTCCTCAGCCAGCAGTAGTCCTGGAAAGAGCCGTCGCGGAAGGGCAATATGTACAGAAAGGAGACAAGCTCTTTATATTATCGAGCGACAGAAAGAGCCGCGATTCTTCTGGCGTTCAGGCTGAAGTCAGTAAGCATATATCGAGCAGACGGACGTCTTTGGCGGATCAATACAGCAAGACAACGCGCACTCAACAGACCGAGCTTGAATCAGCGCGTGCCAAAGTCAGAAGTCTTCAGATACAAGCGTCGGCCATACGGAGCCAGATCGAAGGGCAGCAACACCGCGTTGACATCTCCCGCGACGCAATGAGTAGATATGCTGAGCTTCGTCGCGGCGAGTTCGTCTCGACTGATCAGATGCAGCAGAAGGAGTCGGATTACCTTGACCAGAGGTCCCGAATTGAAACACTGCGTCGCGAATTGTCGGCGATCCAACACGAGCTGAAGGTCGCGACGGCGGATTTGGACAACCTTCCGGCAAAGCAACAGGCAGCGTTGGGTCAAATAGAGCGAGCGATCAGCGAGGCCGACCAGCAACTGATCGAGAATGAAGCTCGCACTGAGTTGGCCATTACAGCGCCGGTGTCCGGTACTGCGACCTCGGTCGTTGTAGCGAATGGTCAGTTTGTTGACTCCAGTAGACCGCTTGTCGGCATTCTTCCTGAGAAATCGCTATTGCAAGCAGACCTATACGCGCCAAGCCGTGCCATCGGCTTCGTAAAGGCGAACGATGCGGTTCTGCTGCGGTTCAACGCCTACCCCTATCAAAAATTCGGCCATTACCGAGGACGCGTCCTTTCGATTGCCGCGACTCCAATGACGGCCATCGAGCTCTCGGGAATCGCTGGTGGTATCCCGATCATGGATGCCACAAAGCCAAGCGAACTCTACTACAGGCTGACCGTTAGCCTAGAGACCCAAGTCGTGGGCGCCTACGGTCGGTCCATTCCGCTTAAGAGTGGGATGACCCTCGAAGCGGACATCATGCAGGAGAACCGACGCCTCTATGAGTGGGTGCTCGAGCCCGTTTATAGCGCCAAGGGCATGCTCGCTAATAAATGACCATCCAAAGCCAACCATCAATGTCTTCAACTGACTCTGTTCGTACCGGCTTCGGGAGATGGTTGCCGATCGTTCTGCAAACCGAGGCAACCGAATGTGGTCTCGCGTGCCTGGCAATGGTCGCTTCGTTTCATGGCTTGCACCAGGACCTGAGGACGTTGCGTCAACAGTTCCCAATGTCGTTAAAGGGCGCCAATCTGTCCCAGCTGATGAAGGTGGCGGATCGACTGGCCATGACGAGTCGAGCCGTGCGGGTTGAGTTGGAGGAGCTAGACCAGTTGAGACTACCTTGCGTCCTCCATTGGAACTTCAACCATTTCGTGGTTCTGAAGGAGCTGAGTGCTAGCAAGGCCGTTATTCATGATCCAGCTCAGGGCCCTCGGGTGCTAAGTCTGAAAGATGTGTCACAGGGGTTCACCGGGGTCGCCATGGAGGTCTGGCCGTCGCTCGATTTCCAACCCAATGATCCTTTACCCAAGCTTCAACTCGGGACGCTTCTTGGGCGTGTCACCGGGCTTCATCGTGCGCTATTGCAACTCTTGCTTCTTGCCCTCGCACTGGAGATATTCGGTCTGATTACACCGCTGTCCCTGCAATGGATCACAGATCATGTTTTGGTCAGCTCAGACCGGAAGCTCTTATCCACACTTGTATTGGGATTTTCAATTGCCTTTGTTATTCAGCAAGGCATCTCTGCAACGCGTGCATGGTGCATGATGCACCTCGCTGCGACCTTGGGTATACAATGGAAGGCAAATGTTTTCTCCCATTTGGTAAGGCTTCCAACCCAATATTTTGAAAGGCGCCATATCGGAGACATCGTATCCCGCTTCGGAAGCGTCGATGCGATTCACCAAACGCTCACAAATTCGATCCTTGCCGCAGCGTTGGATGGGCTTGTCTCGTTGCTCACGTTGGGGCTGATGCTTTTCTACAGCGCAAAACTTGCCCTAGTACCCGCCTGCGCGATGGTCGTCTACTGCACGGGTCGTGCGCTGACATATAAAGCATTTCGACTGGCATCCCAAGAGTACATAGTCAAGGCTGCGAAAACGCAATCTCACTTTCTCGAGACGATTCGGGGAATCAGGGCAATTCAGATATTCCAGAAGCAGGACGAGAGGCGCTCTTCTTGGTTGACACTACTAGTGACCCAAGTTAATGCAAGTCTGAAGTCGCAGCGAATGCAGATACTCTACCAACAGGCAAATGGAGCCCTGTTCGGATTTGAAGGCCTTCTGGTCATTTATCTTGGTGCGATACTTGTTATGGACGGAGATTTCTCGATTGGTATGCTTATCGCATTCAATTCCTATAAAGGTCAATTCAATTCTCGCGTAAGTAGTCTTATCGATAACTACTTTTCAATGAAGCTGTTACAACTTCAGGGTGAGCGTCTGGCGGATATCGTATTACAGCCCGCTGAATTGCCCTCGCAGCGAGCCGAGAACGACGAGCGCCGCTTTTCTGGGGAAATTGCGCTTCGAAATATTCAATACCGGTATGCTCACGGCGAGCCCACTGTTCTTACAGGCGTAGATTTCCATGTACATGCCGGCGAGGCTTTGTCCATAGTGGGACCGACCGGCTGTGGGAAAACCACGCTTCTCAATATTCTGCTCGGCACGCTAAAGCCAACGCGCGGCGAAGTATTGCTTGACGGAATTGAGATGTCTGAGGTTGGCGCGTCTGCCTTCAGGCGCTCTGTCGCAACCGTCATGCAGGATGATACGCTATTTGCCGGCTCGATCGCAGATAACATTTGCTTCTTCGAGAACGAAACGAATCATGAAAAAATCGTCCGATGCGCAACTGCAGCGGGCATTCACGATGAAATCGTTGCGATGCCGATGGGATATAACACATTGGTCGGTGACATGGGAAGTGTATTGTCTGGGGGACAGAAGCAACGTGTTTTGCTAGCCCGCGCTCTCCATAAGGAGCCGACCGTTCTCATTCTGGATGAGGCGACTTGCCATCTCAATGCAGAGAAGGAGCAGGAAGTTCTCTCTGCCATTCGCGCGTTGAAAATTACCCGCATCACAGTGGCGCATCGCGCTGAAACGATTCTGTCTGCAGACCGCATCATTGTACTTTCTAATGGGCGTGTCGGATGGGTCGGAACACCGGCAGAGTTTTCCATTTTGAACGCTGCGTAGATGGGCGAAGGTGACACGGTTGTGAACGTAGCTTTCTCAGAAATGAAGCCGAGATTATATCGGGCGTTCTCCGTTGTCATTACGGCGTTATATTGCAGTCCTGGTATAGGGAAGACGGATATTGAGCCGCCACTTAACCGAATGATTGTGGCGCTTGCGGAAGAGCAGATCTCTTGTGAGGGAGGGATGGTTGACGGTGCAATGGAGTTGACCGAAGTCCTCTTCAGGGCCGTATGCGAAAGCCCTTTGGTAAAGCGTAGTGATGCTGCGGCTGTGGGCGCCACAGCTGAGCGAGCAAAGGCCAGAGCGCCGTATTACCCAACCGTCTCCGGCGCCGCCTCGGGCAGCTTTTTCGAGAAAGCTGTCACATATCCCAATTTCTCCGCAGGAAATTACTCGCTTTCCGGCCGCAGTGGGCTCGCTGAAGTATCGGTAAATTGGCTGCTTTTTGATTTTGGGAAGCGCTCAGCAAACCTGGCGGCGGCGGAAAATTTAGTTCTCTCCGCCTTGGCAGAGCGGCAGAAGAGCGCCCGCGACACTATCCTTCTTGCGTCTGACGCGTTTTACCGTCTGCAGGCTGCGGAACTGGGGCTGTCCGCCGCTCGTGACGCAGAACGCAACGCTCAGGAGAGCTTGGACTACTCCGAGGCATTGCGTAAGTATGGCGCCGGAGGCATCAGTGACAGGCTGCTTGCTGAAAATTCGCGCTACCAAGCAACGCTGCGCAGAATCGATGCCACAAGTGAACGCGAGCTCGCGCGAGGGGACCTCGCAAGGATTCTGGGGCGTCCGAGCTCAGATGTAATTGCGATCGCGTCACCTCCAATGGAGTCAGCTTTTTCGACCATGAGTACGGGTGAAAATCTTTCAGCTCTGATGGATAGCGCCGTTCTTAGAAGTCCGCGCCTCGCATCCCTCGCAAGACAAGTGAATATCGTCGAAGCCCGTCTGGATGCCGCCAAAGCGGAACTTTTGCCATCCATTTCGATGTTGGGTTCCGCTTACAAGAACTTGACGCCCCAGGCGGAATCAGCAATGACGCAATCGGTTGGGGGATGGTCGATTGGACTCCAAGCCAGGATACCAATTTTCGATGGGTTCCTGCAGCGGAGCAATATTGGTTCGATCCGGGCAGAGGTGGAAGCCAAACGCATGGAGTTAGCTGAGGCGACTCGCGATGTCCAAAGTTCGCTTTGGACGAACCTGGAAGGGCTAAGGCGCGAGACAGACAAGTTCTCCTTGGCCCAGACGATTCTGCGTACATCAGCTGAAGCCTACAATGCGGCGAGAGTTCGCTACAAGGCCGGCGTTGGGCCATTGCTGGAGCTTCTTAAAGCGCAGTCAGATGAGGCCGATGCGAGACGTCAAACTATTGAGTCGTTCAGACGCTGGCAGGTTGAGCGAGTCAAATTTGTCGTGAACTTCGGCTCCGATTCCTAGAAGTGCAAGGGCGTCGTCCCCAGCTACGAGCGTGCGTTCCATCAGTCGAAAGCGGGCATACGATCTATGGCTGCCACCGAAAATCGGAAGCCGCAACGACTGCCGCAATGCTCCTGTGATCGAATGACAGGGGCGGTCATTCAACGCGCCGCTCTACGGCATATGTGGCGCAGGCCGCGGACGCGGCGAAGGATAAGGAGGCCTCTGCCCGCCACCGGGCACCTCGATGTACGGTGCGACGACAAGCGGATACTGCGCCTCCGGTGCGATGTTCTGCTGCGATCCCGCTGCGCCGCGTTGCGAAAGCGGTGCGGTCTGAAGCTCGGTGCCGCCGCGCTTGCCGTCGTTGATGCCGCTGTGGGTATCCAGCACCAGAGGCCGGCTATCCGCAGGCGGGGCGGCAAACGCTGCCGATGAAGCCGCGGCCAGCAGCATCGCGGTCGCTGCGGCGCCCAGCGCGCGGATCATGGGTGAATGCATGGAGGCTCCTGTTGATCGAATCGAAGCTGGCGGCCACCGGAGCCAAGGGTCTCGGGGCGCGCGTTTTCGCAAACGCATTTCGCCTCGGCAGTATAGGCCGCCGTGAAAGGCGGGCGCCAGCGCACACAGACTGGCGGCGCCGCCCTGCTCCGGTCCGTCAGTACGGCGGGTTGACCACCATGTACTGCGACCCCTGCGGTGCGTACCACGTGGCACCGCATTGCTGGTACACCATGCCGCCATAGTTCACCGGCACACAGCCCGGTGGCACGGTCCGGACCATCGAGCCAATCGCCGCGGCCGTGACCGCCACGGTAGCCGTCACGGCCGCCGCCGCTGCCACCGGATGGTCCCAACCGCCGCCGCAGCATCCGTTGTTGTTGTCGACGTTCACGTTGACGTTGCGGTTGGAGTTGACGTTGACGTTGCGGTTGGCATTGACGTTATTGACGTTGTTCACGCTGCTGTTGCGAACATTGTTGGTGCGCGCGTCGGCGCGCTGGTTGTTGACCTGGCGCGCCTGCGCCTCGCCACCACCGCGACCCCCGCCGGCATGAGCGCCGCCGCCCATGCCACCACCTCCGTGGCCGCCGCCGCCCGGCCGCGCCTGCGCCGGAAGTGTCCAGCCAGCCGTCGCCAGCCCCAGGACCGCCAGGCCCACCACGAATCGCTTGCAGGATAGGTATGTCATGGCATCGCTCCTTTACCTGGCCTTGACCGGAACGAATTCGGCCACCTTGGCATCCTTCGGCGGCTTGAACGCGAAGACATCGTTGCCGAACTTCGGACTCGGCTTCCACTTGTAGAGCGTGACCGACTGGGGCCGGGCCTCGTCGGCGCGATTGGTGATGACCAGCTTGCGCGGCAGCGGGCGAGCGCCGGTGGCGATCCAGATCTGCCAGTCGATCTCTCCCTGCCGGAACACGTAGTGGTCGCAGACCTCGCCGCCGACAATGTCCTGCCCGGCGTTCATCGCCGATTGCATGTTGTCCATCGGCGCGGCGTCGGTGCCCCACAGGAACAGGTCGGTCGAGGGGATTTCGAGGGCGAAGCGCTCGCGCAGGCGCTGGGCAAGAACGCCCAGGTTGTCATCGAACTTGACCTGCGAGTAGGACTTCTGCGCAGGCGTGTAAAGCGTCACGGTCTTCCCGTCATAGACCAGCTCGCGACGCCCGTTGACGGTGCGCATGTCGGCACGGAGCTTGTTCGGCCGCTGCACGTCGAGATCCGCCGTGGCGGTGTGCTGAAGCTTCTGGCCATCCGCCAGCACGCGCTCGCCCGACAGTTCGATCATCACTTCGAACTGCTTCAGCGTTTGCAGGTACGCGCCCATGTTTTTCAGGGCCTGGATGGCCGCGGGGTCGACGGCCTTGGCATCGGCCGGCGCGGCGCTTGCCGGCGTCTGCGCCGGGGCGGGGGTGGCCTGTGCCGGCGGACTCGCCGGTGGATTGGAAGACTGCGGCGGCGTGCTGCTGCACGCCGCCAGCGTGACAACAAGCAAGCTCAGAGCTTTGATGCGTGCCATGAAGTTCTCCGTTGAACGGCCCTTGATTTCACCGGACACCAATGCGCGATACCCGCCTCGGTCTGGGGGATGCGCGCGATCAAGCGCTGCATGAAAGGCCAGCTTGCGAGGCTTGAGAGCCCCCGCCCGAATGCCCGTCTTGTGGCACAGCCGCAGCCACAGTGGATGCCATTCTCCACGACGCCAACGCCAGGCGAAGTGAAACTTTTGCGCACAGGCATTTATTCGATTCGATGTCACCGATGCGATAGGCGACACAAGGCGCCGCTGCGACACGCGTGCCTCGATGACGCGAAGTAGCGAATACCTCTCACCGCACCGCCTATGTGACCCGACCGATACTCGGACAGCCTTTTAGCGCGGCGCTCTTTTCACTTTTTATCTCAATATATGAGAACGTATCTTACATGTTGATATTTCAGTAACCGAGGAGTAATCTTGCCCCGCAGCGCAGGAGCATTCCCGGCCCGGATCGGCGATGTCTTGGCCTGCGACTTACAGCACTTCAAAGAAATGGGGTTCGCCGCCATGGCGGCCCCGAGGACGGAGGCTCCATTGGCAAATCGGAAACTGAAGGCCGCGATCATCGGATCGGGCAATATTGGCACGGACTTGATGATCAAGATCCTGCGCCACGGCAAACACCTGGAAATGGGCGCCATGGTCGGCATCGACCCGGCGTCGGACGGCCTGGCGCGCGCCGCCCGCATGGGCGTGGCCACCACGCATGAAGGCGTCGAAGGCCTGCTGAACCTTCCCGAGTTCCGGGACATCGACGTGGTGTTCGACGCCACCAGCGCCGGCGCCCATGTCAGGAACGACGCGCGGCTGCGCGAGGTGAAGCCGGACATCCGCATGATCGACCTGACGCCGGCGGCCATCGGCCCGTACTGCGTGCCCGTGGTCAACCTTGAATCGCGCCTCGACGCGCGCAACGTGAACATGGTCACCTGCGGCGGCCAGGCCACCATTCCGATGGTCGCCGCGGTGTCGCGCGTGGCGAAGGTCCACTACGCGGAGATCGTTGCGTCGATCAGCAGCAAATCGGCCGGCCCCGGCACGCGCGCCAACATCGACGAGTTCACCGAGACCACGTCGAAGGCGATCGAGGTCATCGGCGGCGCGACCAAGGGCAAGGCCATCATCGTGCTGAACCCGGCGGAGCCGCCGCTGATCATGCGCGACACCGTGTACGTGCTCAGCGATGCCGCGAACCAGACCGAAGTCGAAGCATCGATCAACGACATGGCCGCCGCCGTGCAGGCATATGTGCCTGGTTATCGGCTCAAGCAGCGCGTGCAGTTCGACGCAATCCCCACCGATGCCCCGCTGAACATCCCGGGCCTGGGCCGCTTCAGCGGCCTCAAGACCTCGGTGTTCCTGGAGGTGGAAGGCGCGGCGCACTACCTGCCCGCCTACGCCGGCAATCTCGACATCATGACCTCCGCCGCGCTCGCCACCGCCGAACGCATGGCGCAATGCGCACTGAACGCCTGAGGAAACGCGCCATGACCTTCAATCCCGGCAAGAAACTCTATATCTCCGACGTGACGCTGCGCGACGGCAGCCACGCCATCCGCCACCAGTACTCGATCCAGAACGTCAAGGACATCGCCCGCGCGCTGGACCAGGCCCGCGTCGATTCGATCGAAGTGGCACACGGCGACGGCCTGCAGGGCTCCAGCTTCAACTACGGCTTCGGCGCCCACACCGATCTCGAATGGATTGAAGCGGTCGCGGGCGAGATCGAACACGCGAAGATCGCCACGCTGCTGCTGCCCGGCATCGGCACGATCCACGATCTCGACAATGCCTACAAGGCCGGCGCGCGCATCGTGCGCGTGGCCACGCATTGCACGGAAGCCGATGTGTCGCGCCAGCACATCGAACGCGCACGCGAACTCGGCATGGACACCGTGGGCTTCCTGATGATGAGCCACATGACCACGCCGGAAAACCTCGCGGTCGAGGCGAAGAAGATGGAATCGTATGGCGCCACCACCATCTACGTGGTGGACTCGGGCGGCGCGCTGGGCATGCAGGATGTGCGCGACCGCTTCCGTGCGCTGAAGGCGGTGCTCGACCCGAACACGCATACCGGCATCCACGCCCACCACAACCTGTCGCTGGGCGTGGCCAACTCGATCGTCGCCGTGGAAGAAGGCTGCGACCGCATCGACGCATCGCTGGCCGGCATGGGCGCCGGCGCCGGCAACGCGCCGCTGGAAGTGTTTATCGCCGCCATCGAACGCCTGGGCTGGGAGCACGGCACCGACCTGTACAAGCTGATGGACGCCGCCGATGACATCGTTCGCCCGCTGCAGGACCGCCCGGTCCGCGTCGATCGCGAAACGCTGGCGCTCGGCTATGCCGGGGTCTATTCCAGCTTCCTGCGCCACTCCGAAATCGCCGCGAACAAGTACGGCCTGAAGGCCGTGGACATCCTGGTCGAACTGGGCAAGCGCCGCATGGTGGGCGGCCAGGAAGACATGATCGTCGACGTCGCGCTGGATCTGCTCAAGAAGGCGTAAGGCGGTGCCACCTGGGTATCGTTGACGACCAGGCTGCAGCGAGGCGCCGCTGGTGGGCCAACCGCCGGCGGCGTTACACTTCACGCCATGTCAAGAACGCCAAACCCCACTCGAACCCTGGCCAGCCAGACGCTGTTTCGCGGACTGGATGTGGTCGATGCCGTTGCCGACGGCTGCCAGTCCGTGCAGGAAATCGCCGACCGTACCGGTGTGGCGTTCAGCACCACCCACCGGCTGGCCTCGGCACTGGTACAAGCCCGCTACCTGCAATTCGAACCGCGCCGCGGCTACCGCCTGGGCGCACGGCTGCTGGAGCTGGGCTTCGCCGCCTACCGTGATTCCGATATTGCCCGCAGTGCGCGGCAGAACATCGAGCAACTCGCGGACGAGACGCGCGATACCGTCCACCTGGCCATGCTCGATGGCGACGAAATCATCTATCTCGACAAGATCGACGCCCAGCGTCCGATCGGCGTCAATTCGCGCATCGGCGGACGCAAGCCGGTCTGCTGCACGGGCGTGGGCAAGGCGCTGATCCTGGACGAGGGCGAGGCGTCGTGGCGCACCCGCTACCAGTACGATGCCGAGCGCGGCAACATCCACTTGCCGCTTGAGACCTGGATAGCCGGCATGCACACCTATGCGCAAGGCGGCTACGCATTCGACCTGGAAGAAAACGCGCCCGGCATCCGCTGCGTCGCGGTACCGATCCGCGATGCCAGCGGCAAGACCGTGGCGGCCGTCAGCGTTACGGGCACGACCGACTCCACCGACGAGGCACGCCTGCGCGCGCTGATTCCCACGGTGCGCGGCGCGGCCCAGGCAATCAGCGCGAAGCTCGGCGGCACGCTCGGGTGAAGTCCGCGCGCCGCCACCGTGCCGGGTTATGGAATGCGGCGCATCGCATCGAGCATGGAATACCCCTGACACGTCAAGCGAGGGAGGACATTGCCGCTGCCGTGGCCCTGCTCCAGCGTCACCAGTTTGTGGTGCAGCAGTCCATCCAGTTGTTCCGGTTCGAGATCGTCGATGTCTTGTGCATCGCCTAGCAGCAGCAGCGCGGCGATTTCATGCGGACTGAGCATGTCAGGCTCCTTTGTCGGGGGCGAAAAAAGGAACTACGACTGCTGCCCCGTGGAGGTAGTTCCACGGAGGACGGTTGAAAGGTACTGAGTGAACCCGGTGCAAGAACGCGCTGAACTCTGCGCACACCGAGCATGTACCCTAAACCGTCTTGTCGGCGGATTCAAGGGATGGATGTGCTGCGATGCAGCGGAGCGGAGCCGAGTCCGGCGCCGGCATGTGGCGCTAGCTACCCTGCCGCATCAGGGCCCGGATACCGGGGTAGATCTCGAGGTGCCATCGCGGGCCACCGAAGAGATCGTAGTGACCGCACCGCGGCGCCGTGACGTGCCGCTTGTCGCGTGTCGCAATGCCCCGGCACAATTCGTGCGCGGCCCGTGTCTGCCCGCAGCCGGAAATGGCGTCGTGGTCGCCTTCTATGGTGAGCAGCGTAGTCGCGCGGATGTCTTGCGGACGCACAAGCTGGCCCCGCACGAACCAATTGCCGCGTGCCAGGCGAAATTGCTGGAACACGATCTCGATCGTATCCAGATAGAACTCGGCGGCCATGTCGAGCACCGCGAGGTAGGCATCGCAAACGCGCCGCAGCGCTTCGGCACGCTTGTAATCACCCAGCATAAGTTCCGAATAATAGTCCCAGTGCGATGCCAGCAAGAGACCCGGCTGTGCCGCCATCAAGCCGGCAAGCTGAAGGAAATTCGGGTACACCTTGCGGCCGGCACCGGCGTAGCGGTCGGGCACGGTATAGATCAGATTCCGTTGGAACCACACCAGCGGGTGGTCCGCGGCCAGTCTCCCGACCGCAGTCGGGCTGTGACGCGCATCGATCGGCCCGCCGATCAGGATCAGGCTCCTGGGCGTGGGCTCGTCCGCGCTGGCCAACAGCGAAACCGCCGCCAGTGCCGGCACGGTGGCCTGGCAGATGGCAATCACGTGCAGCGCTTGCGCCGCGCCGATCCGGCGGATGAAGGCCTGCAGTTCAGTGACGTAGTCATCCAGGTGAAACGGCCCCTCCGTCAGTGGAACGCAGCGCGCATCGATCCAGTCCGTCACATAGACGATATGCTCGCGCAATAAACTTTCGACGACCTCGCGCAGCATGACAGCGTGGTGACCGGCAAGCGGCGCACAGACCAGCACGGCCGGTCTTGGAGGCGCCGCGGCGCCAAGTGCGGCCGTATCGGTGGCGAAGCGCAAGAGGCGGCAAAACGCCCGCTCCAGGACGACTTGCTCGACGACCGGGAGGACGCATCCGTTGTGCTCAACGGCGGCAATGCTGAACCCGGGATTGTCGTTGCCTTGTCCGAGCCGGTACAGCATCTCATAACCAGCGGCAAAGGCGGGAGCGCCCGGTATCCGCGACAGGACGTTACCGTGATCGGAAAGCGCGCTTGCCGCGTTCGCTGCCCACGCAGCAAATGGCGCGAATATTGCGCGCTGATACTCCATGTACCGGTAGAGCATGGAGGCCTCCAAGAAAGTGGCGGGCCGGCGGCCACGATCCAGGCTGCAGGCTTCGTCGGCCCGGATGGCTTCGCCGAAGCGATGTCGAGGCGGACGTACGCGGAGTCTGTCCGAGACCCTCGCAACCTGTGCGGGTGTGAGCGCGGTACCTGAGTTCCACTATAGGGCGGCCCACTACCGCTGCGGCGCCGAAGATGCATTTCGTCTTTGAAACCAAACACCCCACCGCGACTTCGAAAGCCTGCTCCGCCGTTCACCGGGATCCATGCTGGTCCGATGCACTGAAACGCCGCCGATAGTCACCAGGACTCGTTCCAAGCCGCGCGCGGAAGTGATTACGCAAGGTAGCCGCGGCGCCAAACCCCACCTGCACGGCAATATCGTCCAGCGATAAGGCCGTCTCTTCCAGCAATACCCTGGCCCGGCTGATCCGCTCGATCAGCAGCCACTCTCCCGGCGGCATGGCCATCATGTTGACGAAGTGGCGCTGGAAGGTGCGGGCGCTCATTGCCGCCTGCTCCGCCATCCTGACAATCGGCCAGTCCTCTCCCAGGGTGGCGCGAACCCCGTCCAGCAGCGGCGCCAGCGACGCGCTGCTGCGCTTCGACACCGGCTCCGCAATGTACTGGGCTTGCCCGCCTTCACGGTGCGGGGGCATGACCAGCCGGCGTGCGACCTGATTGGCCACGCGCGGGCCAAAATCCCGGCGAATCAGGTGCAGGCACAGGTCGATGCCCGCGGCACTGCCTGCCGAAGTCAGGACATCGCCGGCATCGACGTAGAGCACGTCCGCCTCCACCCGTACTTCCGGATACCGCTGCGCGAGGGCCGCCGCATGACGCCAGTGCGTCGTCGCGCGCTTGCCGTCAAGCAACCCCGCTGCGGCGAGCACAAACGCGCCGGTGCAGATCGACATGACGCGCGCCCCGCGCCCGTTCGCCTTGCGCAAGGCGTGGCAAAGCGCCTCCGGCACTTCGGCTTCGATGCCCCGCCACCCGGGGATGATGATGGTCTTCGCCTTCGACAGCAGTTCCAGGCCGCTGTCGGCCTGCACCTGGATGCCACCCGCACCGCGCAACGTCCCCGCATCGGCCGAGCAGGTCGCGAAGCGATACCACGCGTCGCCCATTTCCGGCCTGGGCAGACCGAAGACTTCCACGGCGCAGCCGTATTCGAAAAGGCTCAGGCCGTCGTAAACCACCACGGCTACCAGCCCACCGTGGGCACCGGATTGCGATTCTTTCTTTGGCACGAGAGGTCGAATGAATGAGCGGTTGAGGCCACCTGGCGGAGGATTGCCGCGCCGTGTGTCACGCGATTTTCCCCTCGGCTGATTTTGGCATGATCCGGACGTTAATTGTCGTTCGTGCCACTAGTGGGTTTACCCACCCGACCCTATCCTTTGTCCGGTGGTTCACGGCCCGGCAAGCAAAGGGAACCGCGACCACCACTCATTTCAACCCATAGAGAGAGACATGAAAGACAAGCTACTGATGCTCCGCCCTGGCTTCTATCAAGGCACGGAAGGCCCCTTCTACTGCGGCGATGCCATTGCGGTCGAAGGCCTGCTCAGCTTCTTCCCGCAACTGCGCAACGAGATCGATGTCGAGTACATCGATGCGCCGCGCCCCCGGCAGGCGATCGTCGAGCTGATCGGCGAAGCCAACCAGTCCGCCCCGGTGCTGGTGCTCGGCGCCGGGCGCGCGCCGGTCGACAACGGCGTGGAGGTCCGCGTGGCCGGCCAGACCCAGTTCATCGACTCTCCTGACCACATCCGCCGCTACCTGTCGTCGCAATATGGCGTAGCGCGCCCGGCGGGCTGAGCGCGGATCCGCGAAGCCGTTGCCAAAGGTAGAGGCATTTTGCGCTTCATTCCGGATATCAGGAACTCCGTTGTCATTAACCTGATGCACGGAGAAAAATATTCCACGAACGCGCTTCGCCTCCCAGTCTTTTGAAAGTTTTTTCCCCTGACGGATCACTACGATTTCCCTCACGGCCTGGACGACATGGCGACCCGACAGGGCGACGTCGCCAAGGCCGGCGAGGGCTCCGTCAGCGGTCAGGAACGTCGTTTCACAGACCTGTCGGGCACTGATGCTGCCCATCGACAAGACCTAAAACCACATTGGAGACAAGGCATGAAGCTGCTGCAATCGCTGTTGCAGGGGGCGCTGATCGCGACCGTCCTCGGTTTCACCGCACCCGCCGTACAGGCTGAAGACCTGCTCGACACCGTCAAGGCCAGCGGCGTCCTGAAGGTCGGCATGGAGGGCACGTACCCGCCGTTCGGCTATCGCAACACCCAGGGCGAGCTCGATGGCTTCGACGTCGCGGTGGCTCGCGCGGTGGCGGACAAGATGGGCGTCAAGGCCCAGTTCATCACCACCGAATGGAGCGGCATCATCGCGGGCCTGCAGGCCGGCAAGTTCGACGTGATCGTCAACCAGGTCAGCATGACGCCGGCGCGCAAGCAGGCGCTCGATTTCACGCAGCCCTACGTCTATTCCGCAGTCCAGGTGCTTCAGCGCAGCAACGACAAACGCGAGTTCCCGTCGCTGGAAACATTGAAGGGCAAATCCGTCGGCGTCACGCTGGGCAGCAACTATGCCGACCTGGCAAAGACAGTGCCTGGCATCCAGGTGCAGACCTATCCGGGCACCTCGGAAAACCTGCGGGATCTCGCGGCTGGCCGTATCGATGCCGCGCTCAATGACCGCCTGATGCTGCCGTACCTGATCAAGAACGCCAACCTGCCGCTGCGCACCGGCGCGCTGCTGGCCGGTACGAAGCTCGAAATGGGGATTCCGTTCCGCAAGGGCAACCCGAAGTTCGCCAAGGCGATCGACGACGCGCTGAACGCGCTGCAGCAGGACGGCACCTTGCGCAAGCTGTCCGTCCAGTGGCTTGGCACCGACGCCAGCCAACCCCTCGCACAGTAATCACGGCCACGCCTGACGACACGCCCGTCCAAGTCCGGCACGGGCGTGCCTGGCCACCGCAATGGATCGCATCATGAACCCTATTGATCTGATTATTCATGCCTCCCCGGTGCTCCTGCAAGGCGCCGCGATCACCGTGAAGTTTGCCCTGGCCTCGATGATCTTCGGCCTGCTGGTCGGGATCGTCGTCGCCATCATGGGCATCAGTGCCAACCCCGTCCTCAGCGGCATCGCCCGCGCCTATGTCAGCGTCATGCGCGGCACGCCGTTGCTGGTGCAGATGTTCGTCGTCTACTACGGCCTGCCGGACCTCGGCATCTCCCTGGACCCGACCAGCGCGGGCATCCTGACCCTCACAGCCAATGCCGGCGCTTACCTGTCGGAGAGCATGCGCGGCGCGATCCTCGGGATCAGCCGCGGGCAATGGAGCGCGGCGCACAGCCTCGGGCTGAGCCACCTGCAGACGCTGCGCTACATCGTCTGCCCGCAGGCCTTGCGCCTGGCCGTGCCGAGCCTGGGCAACACGCTCATCAGCCTGATCAAGGACACCTCGCTGGTGTCGGTCATCACCGTCACCGAGCTGCTGAGATCGTCGCAGGAAATCATTGCCTCCACGTTCCAGCCGCTGCCTTTGTACCTGTCGGTGGCCGCCATCTACTGGCTGCTCAGCACCGGCTTGTCATGGGTGCAAAGGCGCATCGAGGCACGGCTGACCCTGCGCGTGACGCGCTGATCAGCGCTATCCGACAACAACTATCTGCAAGCAGGAGACAAGACATGATTGCCCTCGAAGGCGTATCGAAATGGTACGGACAATTCAAGGTGCTGGATGGATGCAGCACGCGCGTCGAGAAAGGCGAGGTCGTGGTGATCTGCGGCCCGTCGGGTTCGGGCAAATCCACGCTGATCAAGACGGTCAACGGGCTCGAAGCGTTCCAGCAGGGCCGCATCAGCGTGGACGGCGTCAGCGTCGGCGATCCGAAGATAAACCTGGCTCAGCTGTGTTCGCGGGTCGGCATGGTGTTCCAGCATTTCGAGCTGTTCCCGCACCTGAGCATCCTCGACAACCTGTCGCTGGCTCAGGTCAAGGTGCTGAAGCGCGGCAAGGACGAGGCCCGTGAAAAGGGCTTGCGGCTGCTTGACCGCGTCGGCCTGAAAACGCATGCCGCCAAATTTCCCGCGCAGCTTTCCGGTGGACAGCAGCAGCGCGTTGCCATTGCGCGTGCCTTGTCGATGGACCCGGTCGCCATGCTGTTCGATGAACCGACTTCCGCGCTCGATCCGGAAATGATCAACGAGGTGCTCGACGTCATGACCGGACTGGCGCGCGAAGGCATGACGATGATCTGCGTCACCCACGAGATGGGGTTCGCGAAGAAGGTGGCCAACCGCGTGATCTTCATGGATAGCGGCACCATCGTTGAAGACACCGGCAAGGATGCCTTCTTCGGCGATCCGAAGTCGGCCCGTGCAAAGGAATTCCTGGCGAAGATCCTGCATTGATGCGGGCGCGCGTTTATCTCCCCCAAGACCAAACCCATGAAAATCTCGGATCGTCTTGCGTCATTCTCCCGCCTCGACCTGGTTGGCGCGGTGACGCCCCTGCAGAAGCTCGATCGCTTGTCCGCCATGCTCGGCCGCGATGTCTATATCAAGCGCGATGACACCACGCCGCTTGCCTTTGGCGGCAACAAGCTGCGCAAGCTGGAGTTCCTGGCCGCCGACGCGTTGCGCCAGGGTGCCGATACGCTGGTGACGGCCGGCGCGATCCAGTCGAACCATGTCCGGCAGACAGCCGCCGTCGCGGCCCGTCTCGGACTGCGCTGCCGCGCGTTGCTGGAGAACCCCACCGGCACCACCGACGTCGATTACCTGCACAGCGGCAACCGCCTGCTGCTCGACCTGTTCGACGCGCACGGCGAGCCGGTGGCCTCGCTCGACAACGCCGATGCGCAACTGCAGGCGCTGGCCGAACGGCTGCGTGGCGATGGGTGCAAGCCCTACGTCGTGCCGATCGGCGGCTCCAATCCGCTTGGCGCATTGGGTTATGTGCAGGCCGGCCTGGAACTGGCACAGCAAGCGAAGGCAATGGACGTTTCATTCTCGGCCGTCGTACTGGCCTCCGGCAGTGCCGGCACGCACGGCGGGCTCGCATTGGCACTGGCCCATGCCATGCCGCATACGCAGGTTGTCGGTGTCACCGTCTCGCGGACTGTCGAAGCCCAGGCGCCCAAGGTCGCGGGGCTGATCGACGGAACCGCGGATTTGCTCGACATCGAAGTGCCGACCGAAATGCGGCTCCAACTGTGGGACGAGTACTTCCTGCCGCGCTATGGCGAGCCCAACACCGGCACGCTCGACGCGATCAGGCTGCTGGCGCGCATGGAGGGCGTGCTGCTCGACCCGGTCTACACCGGCAAAGCGATGGCCGGGTTGCTCGACGGCGTGGTGCGCAAGCGCTTCGACGGCGGCGGCCCGCTGCTGTTCCTGCATACCGGCGGCGCACCGGCGCTGTTCGCCTATCGCGACGTGCTCCAGGCCGCTGCCCTCCAGCCCTCTGCCGGCTGACCAGACATCCCGGCGGCATCCGCGGGCGCGGCTGCCGCATCGACCATCCATGGAGATCTTATGAAGGAAAGCACCCAACTCGTTTGTGCCGGCCGCCATCCGGAGCGCTTCGGCGGCGTCGTCAACACCCCGATCTTCCGGGCCTCGACCATCCTCGCGGGGTCGATGGCCGAATGGGAAGAGATGAAGCGCGCGCGCGCCGCGGAAGAGCCTGGCGCCACGACCTATGGCCGCTATGGCACGCCCACGACGCATGCGTTCGAAGAAGCCATTGCCGAACTCGAAGGCGGCTATCGATCGCTGGTCTTTCCTTCCGGCCTTGCCGCGGTCACGACCGCGCTGACCGCGCTGCTGTCATCGGGCGACCACGTCCTGGTGAGCGACAGCGCCTATTCGCCGACACGCGCGTTCCTGGAGCGCGTCATGGCGCGCTTCGGCGTCGAAGTCGAAACTTATGACCCGGTCGACGGCAAGCCGATCGAGTCGCTGTTCCGGCCCAATACGCGCGTCGTCTACGTGGAATCGCCGGGCTCCGAGACGCTCGACATCCAGGACATTCCCGCCATCTCCGCCGCGGCGCACCGGCACGGCGCCTATGTCGTCATGGATAACACCTGGGGGACGCCGCTATTCTTCAAGCCGTTCGCGCACGGCGTCGACGTGTCGATCCAGGCCGCCACGAAATACATCGTGGGCCATTCCGACGCCATGCTCGGCGTGGTGACCTGCAATCGGGACACCTGGCCGCTGGTCAAGCAGACGACGTACGACCTGGGGCAGACGGCGGGCCCCGATGATATCTATCTGGCCCTGCGCGGCCTGCGCACCATGGCCGTCAGGTTGCAGCGCCACTGGCAATCCGGCATGCAGGTCGCGCAATGGCTGGAGCGGCAACCGCAGGTCGAGGCGGTGCTGCATCCGGCCTTGCCGTCCCACCCCGGACACGCGCTCTGGAAGCGCGACTTTACCGGCGCGTGTGGCCTCTTCTCGATGGTGCTGCGCACGAATTCGCAGGCATCGCTCGCGGCCTTCATCGACGCACTCGAGCATTTCGGACTGGGTGTTTCCTGGGGAGGCTATGAAAGCCTTGCGATCCCGTTCACGCCCGGCAAGGGATGCACGGGCTCGCGCTGGCCCTACCAGGGACAGGCCGTGCGCGTGCATGTGGGACTGGAAGATCCGCAGGACCTGATCGACGATCTGCAGCGGGGCCTGCTGGCGCTGTCCGCGCATGAGTCCCAAACGGAAAACGCGGAAGCTGGCGCCGAGCAGGCCTGCGCGACCTGATCACTTGCGCATGCGCAGCAGGTCGGTGTAGGAGACCAGCTTGCGCTTCTCCTGCGAGAGCGTCTTTCGTTTTGACGCCGGGCGCGCGGGCTTGCCGCGCTCGAACTTGGCCGCGGCCCGCTCGTCCTCGCGCGCGTGGGTCCGCTCGGTTTTGGCTTCCGCCTTCAGGCGTTCCGTTTCCAGCCGCGCGGCAACGCGTTCCTCGCGCGCGATGTCGCGCGCCGCCGACAGGATCTCGGCTTTGAGCAGGTCGCGCCTTTGCCTGGCAGCGGCACGGGCAGCCTGCAATTGCGCCTTGCGCTGGCGCAGCCACTCTTGCCGGCTGACCGGCGCGGGCCTGGCCTCCGGCGGCACGCTCAGGCGCAATGCCCTGCTGTTTTCCACTTTCTCGGCCCGCAGCTTGCGCCGCAGGTCCTGCTTTGCATCACTCACGCTGCGTCGTTCTCCAAACAGCAAATAAGTGCCGCCCATGCATCACCACGATGGCAGGGGCTGGTCTCGCGAACCTTACCATAGGGCCCTGTCCCGCGCCCGAGCAAACCTCAGTCCCGCCCGGGCGCTACCCCGACGTAGCGCCCACGTGGACGGATCACCTGCCCGACAGTCAACTGCTCCAGGCTGTGCGCAAGCAGTCCCACGCTGCGTGCCGTCGCGAACATGCCGAATGCCGCATCCTCCGGCAGTCCGTAGTGTGTCACCAAAGCCGCCAGGGCCACGTCGATGTTCGGCTGAAGACCGGTCAGGCGCGTTGCTTTCTCGATGAAGCGCGCGATCACACGCGGAGGCTCGAACAAGTTCAGAAGCGCCTTCGCGCGCGGATCGCCCTCCGGATAAAGGTGATGGCCAAAGCCGGCAAGCGGCAGGCCGGTCGACAGGTGATGGGCAATGACCTCGTCCTCGCCTTGCCGTTCCAGTTCGCTGAACAGCGCCTTCACCCGTCCCGATGCGTCGCCGTGCAACGGGCCGGACAGCGTCGTCAGGCCGGATAGCAAGCAAGCCGGCAGCGAGGCACCGGTGGATGCCGCGATGCGCGCGGCAAACGCGGAACTTGTCAGTTCATGGTCGGCCAGCAGGACCATCGCGGTCCGCAGCAATTCGGCCACGGGCGCCGGCTGTCCCCAACCCTGCGCGAAGCGCTGGTGCAATGGCTGCTGCCCCGGATGCGCACCAAATGCGTTGGCGATTTGCCCGACCAGGCTCTGGCATTCGCCATGCAGCACGCGTGTCATGCGGCCGTGCGTGGAATGGCCCGTGGCAGCCAGTTCCGCGAGGGTCTTGAACGCAGCCACACGTCCGGGCCGGGCGACGCGTGCCGACGATGAGAAATCCGCAATCCGGTCCGCATCCCACAGCAGATGCGCGGCCTCCTCCACCGTGGCCGATGCGGCGAGCGCCACCGCATCCTCACCGCGGTAATACAGCCTTTCGCGCACGAACGTGGAAATGGCCGTCGGGATGCTGGGCTCCGATCCGAACAGCGTGTTGGTGGCCAATGTCTCGTGCTTGCGGCCGGCCTGCTTGCGTTTGGCGAGCGTTGCCACGTCTTCGGCGCGGTACAGGCTGCGGCGCGTATCGGCCGGATCGGACATGACCTCGATCTTGCCGCGGCTGACATAGGCATACACGGTCTGCGGCCGAACCCCGAGGCGTGTGCAGGCCTCGTCCATCGATATCCACGAACTCATCAATCACTCGCTGAAACGGATTTATGTTGATTTTATATATCAATATTGCGTGATCAATCAACTATTGCCTACGATATTCCTACTTCCTCCAAGCCTCGCGATACCAACCATGAAGCCGCAGATCCTGCAACTGAACCCGATCCTGATTCCCGCCGCCAATGAGGCGCTTGCCGCGCGCTACGAAGTCCACAAGTACTTCGAAATCCCGGATCAGGCCACGTGGCTGCGAGAGCATGGCTGCTCCATCGAGGCAGTGATCACGGGAGGCCACACCGGAATCTCCCGCGCGATGCTGGAGCAGTTGCCGGCGCTGAGGGTAGTGGCCGTCAACGGCGTGGGCACCGATGCGGTGGACCTGGCCTATTGCCGCGAGCGTGGCCTGCCCGTCACCGCCACGCTCGGCGCGCTGACCGAGGATGTCGCCGACCTGGCCATCGGCCTGCTGATCGCGGCCTGCCGCAACCTCTGCGCGGGGGACCGCTTTGTCCGCGACGGCCACTGGGAACTGCATCCGTCACCATCCGCGATTCCGCTGGCGCGCCGCTTCAGCGGCATGCGCGTCGGCATCGTCGGCATGGGTCGCGTGGGCCGTGCCGTCGCCACGCGAGCCGCTGCGTTCGGTTGTCCGATCCGCTATACGGACCTGCGCGCCATGGACGACGTGTCCCACGCATACGTCGCCGACCTGCTTGAACTTGCGCGCGAAAGCGATGCGCTCGTGCTGTGCGCGGCCGCCGACAAGGCGGAGGGGCTCATCGATGCAGCAGTGCTGGATGCACTTGGCCCGCAGGGCTACCTGGTCAACGTGGCACGCGGCCGGCTCGTCAACGAGACCGATCTCGCGCAGGCCATCGAAGCGGGGCGCATCGCGGGCGCCGGGCTCGACGTCTTCGTCGATGAACCGCGCGTGCCATTGACGCTGCGCCAGTCGGACCGCACCACGCTGCAAGCCCACCGCGCGAGTGCCACGTGGGAGACGCGCGGCGCCATGGCGCAGATGGTGCTGGACAGCGTGGCGCAAGCGCTGGCTGGCGAGCGTCCGGCCATGAGCCTGACCACCTGAGTCAACGTCTGCGGAACCGGAACGCCATGGATTTCGTCGTGCCGTCGCTGCCGCGGCGCACGCTGCCCGTGGCGGACAGCACCGCGCATTTCCCGATCGCACGGGTCTTCTGCATTGCAGCCCGGCGATGTGATCGATGCCGCCGTGGACGGCATCGGCGATATCAGGCTGACCATCAGCGGATAACCACAGCACAAACTCTGCACTGCCTTCCGACATCGCAGTATTCATAGTTCATTGGAGATCATCTTGACCGCATCCCGAAAGATCGCCCTGGTCACCGGTGCCGGCAGCGGCGTAGGCCGCCGCACCGCGCTCGCACTGCTGGAAGACGGCTGGACCGTCGTGCTGGCCGGCCGGCGTGCCGAGCCGCTGCAGGCGCTGGCGGCCGAAGCCGCCGCACGCGGCCAGGCCGCGATGGCCGTCCCCGCGGACGTGACCGACCCTGCCAGCGTGCAAGCGCTGTTCGACACGACCGAGCGCGAGTTTGGCCGGCTGGACCTGCTGTTCAACAATGCCGGCGTCAACGCACCCGCTGTGCCGATGGACGAGCTGCCTTTGGAGAAATGGTTCGCCGTCATCAACACCAACGTCACCGGTGTGTTCCTGTGCGCCCGCGCGGCGTTCGCGCTGATGCGGCGCCAGTCGCCGCAGGGCGGCCGCATCATCAACAATGGCTCGATTTCCGCGCATACGCCGCGGCCGTTCACCGCGCCCTATACGGCCAGCAAGCACGCTGTCACGGGTCTGACCAAGGCGCTGGCGCTCGATGGCCGCGCCTTCAACATCGCCGCTGGCCAGATCGATATCGGCAATGCGCTGACCGAGTTGTCCGAGCGCATGACCCGCGGCGTGCTCCAGGCCAATGGCACGGTCGCGCCCGAACCGATGATGGACGCGAGCCACGTGGCCAATGCCGTGCGCCACATGGCTTCGCTGCCGCTGGACACCAATGTCCTGAACATGACCGTCATGGCCAGCGCCATGCCGTTCGTCGGCCGCGGCTGACATCCCCGCCCACATTCCCACGGGCCTCGCATCCGTGGGAGCCACCAGAGTCGACTGAAGTTGACCAGCATCCAGACGGAGACACCCCATGCGATTCACCCCAAGCAGATTCAGCACCCTGATCGGCACGATGGCCGGTTGTGCCGCCATCATGATGGCGCCCGGCGGGGCCGGTGCCCAAGGCAACTATCCGACGCGACCAGTCACCATCATCGTCCCGGCGCCGGCCGGCGGCGGCATTGACCTGATCGCCCGCGTCGTCGGCGAGAAGCTGTCGGTAAAGCTCGGCCAACCGTTCATCGTCGAGAACCGCCCCGGCGCCTCCAACAACCTGGGCACCGCGGTCCTGGCCAATGCCAAGCCCGATGGCTACACGATCGGCATCGTCGGCGGCAGCCACAACATCAACAAGTTCCTGTTCAAGAATCTCGGCTGGGATCCTGAGAAGAGCTTCGAGCCGATCGTCTACACGCACGAGATCCCGCTGGTGTTCGCGGCCTACCCCAAGCTGCCGGCGAAGACGGTGCCCGAGCTGGTGAGCTGGATGAAGGCCAATCCGGCCGAAGCGAAGGTGGCCACGTCGGGTCGCGGCAGCGCGCAGGAAATGGCCGCCGAGATGTTCCGCATGGTCAGTGGTGCGCCGGTGCTGCTGGTGCCTTACAAGGGCTCGTCCGCGGCACATCCCGACCTGATCGCCGGCCGCACGGTGCTTTACATCGACACCATCAGCGCGATTCAGGAGCAGGTGAAATCGGGCAATGTGCGCGCACTGGCCGTCTCCACGCGCAAGCGGTCCAAGGCGTTGCCCAATGTCCCCACCGCCGAGGAACAAGGGCTCAAGGGCTATGACGCCAACACCAACGGTGGTTTCCTCGCGCCGGCGGGCACGCCCAGGGAGATCGTGGCCAGGCTGAACACAGAGATCAACGCGGCGCTGAAGCTTCCGGAGGTGCGGGCCAAGCTGGAAACGGCGGGCATCGACGTGCAAGGCGGCACGCCGCAGGAGTATGCGGCGTTGATCAAATCGGACCTCGCGAAGTGGGGCAAGGTAGTGAAGGAAGCGGGAATTCAGCCGGAGTAATGGCGTTTGATTCCGGCGTGGCGACACGCTTGGCCGTTCAACGCAAGGACGGCCGTCGTGTCGCTCACGCAGCAGGCAGCCGCATGGAGATTTGCGGATACGCGGCTTTCAATCGGCGGGCGATATCGGCCGTGGCGACGCAGGGTATGCCCGCCGTGCCACGCGGCTGCAAAGCCCAATGACGGACGCCACGCGCCGCCAGTGTACCGACGAGACCGTCAAGTTCGTCTTCGCTGAACAGCGCCGGATCCCACGTGGTGCGGCATTCGTAGTCCACGCCGCTAGCGACGACAAGATCCAGCGATGCCATCACGCGTGAGCCGCTGCCGGGCGTGCCGGTGATCGCGTCGTAGCGATGTGCCGGCCCCTTGATATCGATGCCGATCCAGTCCATCAGCGGCAGCACTGACGCGAGCCGCTCCGGGTACATGCCTGCGGTGTGCAGGGCCGCCTGCAACCCCATGGCGCGGACTTCGCGCACGGCATCGGGCAGCGATGCCTGCAGCGTGGGCTCGCCGCCGGAGAACACCACGCCGTCCAGCAGGCCACGCCGGTTCGCCAGGAAATCCCTCACCTGATTCCATGGCAGCAGGTCGCGCCCGCGCGGAGAAATCAGGTGGGCGTTATGACAGTAGCCGCAGCGCCACGGGCAACCCTGACAGAACACCACCGCGGCAAGCCGGCCGGGAAAGTCGATGCTGGTCAGTGGCGTCAGGCCGCCGATGCGCAGGCTACCCATGGCATCAGGCCGCGCAGCGCTGCTCGGCAAAGAAGCGGCGCTCGGCGTGCTCGCCCTTCTTGCCGGTGTTGAAGCTGGCGACGGGACGGTGATACCCCATCACGCGCGTCCAGACTTCGCAGCGCTGGCGTTCATGTTCCTCGAGTTCGACGGTGGCTTTCAGGCGTTGCGGTTGGCTGATCATGGCGGTTCTCCTTGCTGGGGTTGGGAAATTCATGCGGCTTGCTGCAGGCGTTTGCGGGCGAGAACATCCTCGTCGCACTTCGGGCAATAGACGTGCTCGCCGGCCAGGTAGCCATGCGTCGGGCAGATCGAAAACGTGGGCGTGACCGTGATATATGGAAGGCGGAAATTTTCCAGCGCCCGGCGTACCAGGCGCTTGCACGCCTCGCCGCTGGACAGGCGCTCGCCCATGTAGAGATGCAGCACGGTCCCGCCGGTGTATTTGGCTTGCAGCGCTTCCTGCTGCGCCAGGGCTTCGAAAGGATCATCGGTGAAGCCGGCCGGCAGCTGCGACGAATTGGTGTAGTAAGGCTGCTCCGCCGTACCGGCCTGCAGAATGCCGGGCCAGCGTTTGCGGTCCTCCCGCGCGAAGCGATAGGTGGTGCCCTCGGCCGGCGTGGCCTCCAGGTTATACATATGGCCGGTCGCTTCCTGGTATTCGACAATGCGCGCGCGCACATGGTCGAGCACGCGCAGGGCGAAGCCGCGACCCCAGTCCGTGGTGACGTCGTGGGTATCGTCGGTGAAGTTGCGGATCATCTCGTTGAGGCCGTTCACCCCGAGCGTCGAGAAGTGATTGCGCAGCGTGCCGAGATAGCGCCGGGTGTACGGGAACAGGCCCTGGTCCATCAGCTTCTGGATCAGCTCGCGCTTGGCTTCGAGCGAATCGCGGCCGATATCGAGCAGGTTATCGAGCCGCTGCAACAGGCCGGCTTCGTCGCCTGCATTCAGATAGCCCAGCCGGGCGCAGTTGATGGTGACCACGCCCAGCGAGCCAGTCTGCTCCGCGCTGCCGAACAGGCCGTTGCCGCGCTTGAGCAGTTCGCGCAGATCGAGCTGGAGCCGGCAGCACATGGACCGCACCATGTTCGGCTTGAGCTCGGAGTTCAGGAAGTTCTGGAAATAAGGCAATCCGTACTTGGCCGTCATGTCGAACAGCCGCGCGGCATTCTCGCTTTCCCAGGGGAAGTCCGGCGTGATGTTGTAGGTGGGAATCGGGAAGGTGAAGACGCGGCCAAGGGCATCGCCTTCGGTCATGACTTCGATATAGGCGCGATTGATCACGTCCATCTCGGCCTGCAGGTCGCCATAGCGGAATGGCATCTCCTCGCCGCCGATCACCGGCACCTGTTCCCGAAGGTCTTCGGGGCAGGTCCAGTCGAACGTGAGGTTGGTGAACGGAGTCTGCGTGCCCCAGCGCGACGGCACGTTGAGGTTGTAGATCAGTTCCTGCATGTGTTGCCGGACCTCGGCGTAGGACATGCTGTCCTTGCGCACGAAGGGGGCCATATAGGTATCGAACGACGAGAACGCCTGCGCCCCGGCCCACTCGTTCTGCATGGTGCCAAGGAAGTTCACGATCTGCCCGACCGCGCTCGACATGTGCCGCGGCGGTGCTGCTTCCACTTTGCCGGGCACGCCATTCAACCCTTCATGCAGTAGCGTGCGCAGCGACCAGCCGGCGCAGTAGCCGGACAGCATGTCGAGATCGTGGATGTGAAGGTCGCCCTCGCGATGGGCCGCCCCGGCTTGCGGCGCGTAGACATGGGACAGCCAGTAGTTGGCGGTGACCTTGCCCGCCACGTTGAGGATCAGCCCGCCGAGCGAGTAGCCCTGGTTTGCATTGGCGTTGACGCGCCAGTCCTCGCGGTTCAGGTACTCGTTGACGGACGATTCCACGTCGACGAGGGTACGGTGTGGATGAGATCCCATTGCGCCCCTAAAAACACTAGATATGGGGATGCATTATTTACCATCCACTATATATAGCGTTGCGCAAGATCAAACGGGTGAGTTTCACGCGATACGGAAGAGGACAGCTGACGGGGCATTGGTGGCGCCGGCAAGGTGCAAGGCGGCCTCGGCGCGGGCGTGCGATGGTCCGGCGCCATCGCCACCGCCCCGGAAGGAGTTTCCTCTGCACCCGAGGCGATCCGGCAGGCGCCGGACCGGTTCTACTCTGCGTATGGGAACAGCGCGCGTGCCTCGCCAGGCATGCCGGCAGACGCCTGCGCCGGCGACGGCGGCAGCATGCCGAGCATGGCGGCTAGAGCCATTGACAAGGCCATCAGCGGCCTCATGAGGCGCCCTGGCTCAGCGTTGCCTGCAGCGCCGCCAGGCCATCGCGGTAGATGCCCTCGAACAGGCGCGATGCGTCGTCATCGCTCACGCCGGCCGGCGTGAACTGGCCAGACCATTCGACGCGCGAGGCCTGGTCCCCGTCGATGCCGACCACGCGCAGCGTGGAGCGGTAGCCGGTGACGGGGAACGGCGCCTTCAGGATCGAGTAGGTGTAGCTGCGCGCGCCCTGGTCAAAGGCCTCCAGACGTTCGACGATGGCATCGCCGTCCGGATTGACGAGGCTGCGCACACGGCCGCCCTCGCTCAGTTCGCTCTTGGGGATATACGGCAGCCAGTCGGGCAGCGAATCGAAGCCGCCAATCAGTTGCCAGACGCGGTCCGGTGCTACCGGCAGCGTGATCATTGCAGACGCTTGTGCCATGATGGACTCCTTGAATCGAATGTGGTCCCGGATCAGTTGCTGTCGCCAGGCAGCGGCGCATTTGCCGCGACCAGGTGCTGCTCGCGCAACTCGCGCCAGAAATCGGCGGGAATGACCGCCTTCAGCGCGGCGGTGTCCTCGGCGATGCGCTCGGGCCGGCTTGCACCGGGGACCACGGCGGCGACCGCCGGGTTGGCCAGCACGAACTGCAGCGCGGCGGCCTTGATGCTGACGCCATGGCGTTGCGCGATCGCCTTGATGCGCTCGACCTTGCTGATGATCTCGGGCGGCGCCTTCTGGTACTCGAAGTGCGAGCCGCCGGCCAGGATGCCCGAGCTGTACGGGCCGCCAACCACAATCTCGGTCTTGCGCTCCGCGGCCTTCGGCATCAGGCGCTGCAGCGCGCGCTCGTGGTCGAGCAGCGAATAGCGGCCCGCCAGCAGGAAGCCGTCCGGCTGCGCTTCGGTCAGGTCCAGCGTCAGTTCGATCGGCTCCACGCGGTTCACGCCCAGGCCCCAGGCCTTGATCACGCCCTCTTCGCGCAGCCGGGTCAGCACCTTGAAAGCGCCTTTGCGGGCGGTCTCGAAATAGCCCAGCCACTCGTCGCCGTAGAAGTCCTGGGCGATGTCGTGGACCCACACGATGTCCAGGCGGTCGGCCTTCATCCGCTTCAGGCTGTCCTCGATCGAGCGCAGCGTGGCGTCCGCCGAGTAGTCGTTGACCAGCTTGTTCGGGCGGCCGGCGGCAAACAGGCCGCTTTTCTCGCCCAGCGCCCGCGCGCTGGCGTCTTCGACTTCGTCCAGGATCAGGCGGCCGACTTTGGTGCTGAGCACGTATTCATCCCGCGGTTGCCGGGACAGCGCCTCGCCCAGCCGGATTTCGGCCAGGCCCGCGCCGTAGAACGGCGCGGTGTCGTAGTAGCGCACGCCTTGCGCCCACGCCGCGTCCACGGTGGCCTGCGCCTCCGATTCCGGTATGTCGCGGAACATATTGCCCAGCGGGGCGGTACCAAAGCCGAGTACGTTACCGGCCAGTTTGTCCTTGATGCTCATGACTGCTCCACAAATTAAGTTGGGGTGAAGGCAGTCTAGGGTTGCAAGTTAAGTCTGTCCAAGACAGAATTTGAAAGACTTGATTCCCTAGAGGTCTGAAATTCAGGACTGGACATGCTGGATATCCGCCAACTTCACTATTTCGTGGCCGTGGCCGAAGACGAGCACGTCGGACGCGCCGCCGAACGGCTCCATATCTCTCAATCGCCACTTAGCCGGCAGATTGCCCAGCTCGAGGAAAAGCTCGGGCTGGTGCTGTTCGAACGCTCCCAGCAACGTATCCGGCTCACGCGCGACGGCCGCACGTTCCTGGCCGAGACCCGCGCCTTGCTGACGCATGCCAACCGGCTCGAATCGCTGGCGCGGCGACTGGGCCGCGGCGATGAAGGCGGCCTGTGCATCGGCTACCTGGAGTACGCCATGCATTCGGGCGTGCTGCCCAACGCCTTGCGTGAACTGCGCGCGGGGCGGCCCGCGGTGCATATTGCGCTGTACAACCAGCTGTCGGCGGCGCAACTGGAAGGGCTGCGCCAGCGCAGCCTCGATATCGCGCTGGTGTGCGAGCCGCCGTCCTCCGACGATCCGGACCTGGAGGCCGCGCAGGTGCTCAACGACCCGATGCTGCTGGCACTGCCCGAGGACCACCCGCTGGCCAAAGCGGGGCAATTCAGCCCGGAAGACCTTGCCGCGCAGAAGTGGATCGCGGTGATGCACCAAGAAACGGCCCTGCGGCACGACGCCTTCATCGCGGCCTGCGCCAAGGCCGGCTTCACGCCGACGATCACGATGGAGGCAACCGAGCCGCTGGCAGCGCTCGGGCTCGTGGCTGCCGGACTTGGCGTGACCATGATCCAGAGCAGCCTGCGCCACCAGGCCCCGGCGGGCGTCGTGCTGCGCGAGCTGTCGTGGTTCACCTATCGGATCCCCTTGTGGGCTGCCTGGCACAAGGTGAACCTTCGGCCGCTGGTGGAGATCTTCCGCAAGACCTTGTTGCAGGCCAGCGGCGCGGCGGCCGAGCCGGGAATGGCCGCGGCCGGCTAAGTGGCTAAGTCGCCATTCAACGCATCTGAGTTTTCAAATGATTTTCCGCTCGCCAAAGCAAAAACCCCTCGCAGCACATGCTGTCGAGGGGTTTTGCATTGTAAGAGCCTGGCGATGACCTACTTTCACACGGGTAATCCGCACTATCATCGGCGCGGAGTCGTTTCACGGACCTGTTCGGGATGGGAAGGGGTGGTTCCAACTCG
>NZ_JBYOJP010000024.1:0-83912 GCF_057798975.1 Cupriavidus sp. 21MJTG02-4
GCGCAGTAATGCGTTAAGCTAACCAGTACTAATTGCCCGTAAGGCTTGATCCTATAACCAGTGTGTTTTAGCCTGGTGGGTCGATCGCCTTGTGCTGAGCGATACAGCACAACCCAAGACTACAGAACTACATCCCGAATTGGTGAGGTTGACCGCGTCAGCCTCACAACCCTTTATGCCTGGTGACCATAGCGAGTTGGAACCACCCCTTCCCATCCCGAACAGGTCCGTGAAACGACTCCGCGCCGATGATAGTGCGGATTACCCGTGTGAAAGTAGGTCATCGCCAGGCTCTTACAATGCAAAACCCCTCGACAGCATGTGCTGCGAGGGGTTTTTGCTTTGGTGGCGCCGGATTGGCGCGGACCACCCCACAACGTATCGGCCAGCGCGCCCGTGCATCTCTTTGCTTATCTCTGTCGGAAACATCGTCGAACTCACCGCCACCAAATAGCGTTGTAGATCAGTAACAAGCTTGACTTCTTCTCACGTCATTTCTAGGTTTATCTGTACTCAACGGCGTGCGTAGCGCACACGCTGCTGTGATAGACCATCCGGCCGGGGAGGGACGACGGTGAACCTGCACAGCAAGTCGATGCTTTGGGCGGCCATCTTTTGCTGTGTGGTGACTGTCAGTGGCTGCTCGAGGCTCAAAGCCGGCCACGTCGAGGATGAAGCGCAGCAGGCCGGCCGCAAGGCCGAGTCATTCCGGCATGCGGCGGAAGACTACTTCCGCGACATGGATCGCGGCGTGTCCCTGACCAGGGAAGAGATCCAGGGCCGCAACATGTGGATCGTGTGGACCGGTGGCAATGACCGGTTCTGGGACGCGATGACGAACTACACGTTCGGCGCATTCGACCTGCTCAAGTCGATCAGCTCCCATCCAGGCCAGGGCTATTCGCGCGATAACCGCTGGGCCTATCTTGGCCTCCTCAACGAGCCATGCTTCAGCAAGCCAGCCGGACCGGATCCGCAGCGTTTTGGCTTGTGGCTGGACCAGCGCGCCAAGGATTGCCCGGCCGATCCGTTCGAGAACGAGCAGGCGTACCCGGGGGTCAAGACCGGCGCGCGCGGCACGACGTTCGCCAGTGGCCAGAAGCTTCCGGTCGGCTCGTACTACGGCTACCCGACCGGCATTGTCGGCCTGCGGCTCTTTCCCAATCCCGCCTTCGACGAGAAAGCCGCCAAGGCCTGGGACGCGGAGCGCTACTACACCGATCCGTCCTACTACAACCGCGCCGATCTCGTCCGGCCTTACCGCGTGGGCATGTCTTGCGGCTTTTGCCACATCGGCCCGAGCCCGATCCATCCGCCAGCGGATCCCGAGCATCCGCAATGGGCGGAACTCAGCTCGACCGTCGGCGCGCAGTATATGTGGGTCGACCGTCTCTTCATCCACAACGCCTCTACGCCCGCGGGCAAGCAGAACTTCATGTTCCAGCTCGTCCATACGTTCCGCCCGGGGGCGATGGACACCTCGCTGGTCTCGACCGACAACATCAACAACCCGCGAACGATGAATGCGCTCTACGACCTGATGGCGCGCATGGGCGTGGCCCGGCGGCTCGGACAGGAGACCATCGCCGGCGGCGAGAAGAACAACAAGCAGCTGAACGATTTCGTCCAGAGCGGGGCGCTTTCGGAGTTCTACAAGGCGCCCGATACGGTCTGGACACCGCACGTGCTGAAGGACGGCGCCGATTCCGTGGGCGTACTCGGCGCACTGAATCGCGTCTACCTGAACATCGGGTTGTTCAGCGAGGAATGGCTGCTGCATTTCAATCCGATCCTCGGCGGCAAGTCGATCTCGCCAATCGAGATCTCGGTGGCGCAGAAGAATTCTTCCTACTGGCGTGCGACGGAGGCGGGCTCCTTCAACATGGCCGCGTTCCTGCTGAAATCGACGCCCGCCGACCACCTGGCCGACGCCCCCGACGGCAAGGCCTACCTGGCCGATCCTGCAACGCCCGATGGTGCCAGCTTGTTGAACCGGGGCAAGACCGTGTTCGCGGAGACGTGCGCGCGCTGCCATTCGAGCAAGGGACCGCCGCCGCCAGCGGACCTGCAGATGCGCGACTGCGGCGGCGACAAGTACCTTGGTTGCGTCCAGCGCTATTGGAAATGGACCCAGACCGACGACTACAAGGCAAAGATGCGCGACATCGTCAGCGCGCCGGACTTCCTTGCCAACAATTACCTGTCGAGCGATGTGCGCGTGCCATCGACGCTACTGCGCACGAATATCTGCAGCCCGCTGGCCACCAATGCGATCCGCGGCAATATCTGGGACAACTTTTCTTCGCAAACCTACAAGAGCCTGCCGTCGGTCGGCACCGTGACGCTGTACGACCCGTTCACCGCCGAGCGCTGGCCCTACCGCATGCCGGCCGGTGGCCGCGGTTATACGCGGGTGCCGTCGCTGATCAGCATCTGGTCGACCGCGCCGTTCCTGCTCAACAATTCGCTCGGGCCATTCAGCAGCGATCCTTCGGTCAAAAGCCGCATGCAGGTCTTCGACGCATCGATCGAACAGCTTTTGTGGCCCGAAAAGCGTGCCCATGACACCGTGCTCGGCACGAAAGTCCCGGGCGTGATCGACCGCACCACGGAACGCAGCCAGATCACCATTCCGGTCGGCTTCGTGCCGGATGCGCTGCGGCCCATGGAGGACCTGCTCCACCGCTGGGTGCCCTGGCTGGTGGGGGAGAGCGGCGACGTGACCATCGGCCCGGCTCCGGCACGGATGCCGGTGAACCTGCTGGCGAACTTGCAGCCGCTGTCGGAGACATCCGACCCGATCGCCAAGGCTGACCACGCGGCCAAGGTGCTGAAGCTGCTGCTCAAGCTCAAGGGCGACCTCGCGTCAGTGCCGGAAGGCGCGACCGACGATGACCTGCGCAAGATCTATGCGGATGTGGTCAAGCCGATGCTGTCGCTCAGCAAGTGCCCGGATTTCGTGGTCAACCGCGGCCACTACTTCGGCACCGCGGAGTTCAACAACCAGGACGGCCTGAGTGCCGACGAGCGGGCGTTCGGCAAGGAACCTGTGCTGAGCGATGACGACAAGCGGGCCTTGATCGCCTTCCTGAAGACGTTCTGACCATGCAAGGCCGACGACGTGGCGGGGGGCTATGTCTGGGCGAGATGAAACGGAATGGGACTACGTAGTCGTCGGATCCGGCGCTGGCGGCGGTACGCTGGCCGCACGCCTGGCAGAGGCAGGCATGCGCGTGTGCGTGCTGGAAGCCGGCTGCGATGCGCGCGCGCATGAGATGTCGTGCATGCCCGAGGACTACGACGTGCCGGGCTTCCACGCCTGCGCCAGCGAGAACCCGGCCATGGCATGGAATTTCTTCGTGCGCCACTATGCCGATGACGCCCAGCAGCGCCGCGATCCCAAATGCGGGCCGTCGGGCGTGCTGTATCCGCGCGCGGGCACGCTCGGCGGCTGCACCGCGCACAACGCGCTGATCTTCGTGTATCCCCACGATGCGGACTGGGATTATATTGCCGACCTGACCGGCGACCCGTCCTGGACGGCAGCACGCATGCGCGGATATACGAAACGCGTCGAGCAATGCCACCATCGGCCGCTGTGGAACCTGGCGCGTCGCTTTGGCCTGGACCCTACGCTGCACGGATGGGACGGCTGGCTGCACACGGAACGTGCGATGCCGCTGGAAGCGCTGGCCGACGATGCGCTGGTCCGCGTCATCATCGGCTCGATGGAACTGGCCGCGCGAAGCGTGCCACGGCGCCTGCGCGCGTGGCTGCGGCTGATCCGCTGGCAGGGCGATCCCAATTCGCGGCTGTGGGGGCGGCGCTGCTTTCACGGCGTCTGCTACACGCCGCTGACCACACAGCGCCATGCGCGCCACGGTACGCGCGAACGTCTGCTGGACGTGGCGCAGCGGCATCCGGCGCGGCTGCATATCGAAATGGATGCACTGGCCACGCGCGTCCTGTTCGACCACCAGGACAACGCCTGCGGCGTCGAATACCTGAAGGGCCGGCATCTCTATCAGGCCCATGCAAAGCCCAACGCAGAGGCTGGCGAGCGGTGCCAGGTCCGCGCGCGGCGCGAGGTCATTCTTGCGGGCGGCGCGTTCAACACGCCGCAGTTGCTGATGCTGTCCGGCATCGGTCCGGCCGATCATTTGCGCAAGCACGACATTCCGGTACGCGTGGACCTGCCCGGCGTCGGCCGCAACCTGCAGGACCGTTATGAGATCGGTGTCGTGAACCGGATGTCGCGCTCCTGGGCCGTGCTTCATGGCGTGAAATTCATGCGAGACGATGCGCCGTATCGCAGCTGGTTCGATGCGCGCGACGGCGTCTACACCACCAACGGCGTGGCGACGGCGGTGATTCGCCGTTCAGGCCGGCGCACGCCGGTGCCCGATATGTTCTGCATGGCACTTCTGGAGCGATTTGTCGGTTACTACCCCGGCTACTCCAAAATCTTTGCGGAGCACGACAACATGCTGACGTGGGCGATCCTCAAGGCGCACACGCGCAACCGCGCCGGCATCGTGTCACTGCGTTCGGGCGATCCGCGCGACGTGCCCGATATCGACTTCCGGTATTTCGAGGAAGCCGATGATCCGAAGGGCGAGGACATGCGCGCGCTGATCGGCGCGATCCGCTTTGTGCGAGGGCTGGCCCAGCCGCTGGCGCAGCAGGGGTACATCGCGCAGGAAGAGCTGCCCGGCACCCACGTCCAGAGCGATGAGGACCTGGCCGGCTATATCCGCGACAATGCCTGGGGCCATCATGCGTCGTGCTCGTGCCCCATCGGTGCACGGGCTTCGGGCGGCGTGCTGGACAGCCGTTTTGGCGTGCATGGCACGCGTCGGCTGCGTGTGGTGGATGCCTCGGCATTCCCGCGCATTCCGGGCTTTTTTCCGGTGAGCGCCATCTACATGATGGCCGAAAAGGCTGCCGACGAACTGCTGGCCGCTGCACGGGCCATGCCTTGACCCCGCCATGAAGCGCAGAGCGTTCATCTTCGGTGGTATCGGCGCAATCGGCGCAATCGGCGCGGCAGGCGCTTTGCTTGTCGGCTGGACCGTGCTGCCCGTGCGCCAGCGCCTGACCACGTCGGTGCCGCTGCCGACGCAAGGCACCGAGGTGGCGCTCAACGGATGGGTCAAGATCGACGCCGACAACAGCGTCACCATCATGATGTGCCGCTCGGAAATGGGGCAGGGCGTGCATACCGGTCTGGCGATGATCCTCGCCGAGGAACTCGATGCCGACTGGAGTCGCGTGCGCGTGGAAAACGCGCCGCCCGACAAGATCTTCAACAACCTTCAGGTCGTGGTGGATGGGCTGCCTTTTCATCCGGACGATCATCGCCTGATCCGCCGCTATGCGGACCATGTCACGCGCAAGCTGATGCGCGAGATCGGCGAGATTGCCACGGGCGGATCCTCCGGCCTCAGCGACCTGTGGATGCCCATGCGCGAGGCTGGGGCTTCGGCCCGGGCCATGCTGGTGTCCGCGGCGGCGCAGCGCTGGCGGGTGACCGAATCGGAATGCCGCACGGAAGGTGGCAGGGTACTGCATGGCTCGGGACGTTCCGTGACATTCGGCGAGCTGGTTGCCGATGCCGCGCGCCAGCCGATGCCGGACAAGGTCCCGCTCAAGGCGCCGTCCGCATTCCGCCTGATCGGCCGCCCGCTGCACAGGCTCGATGCGGCGGCAAAGACCAATGGTTCGGCGCGCTTTGGCATCGATGCCTTGCCACCTGGGCTGCTGTACGCGAGCGTGCTGATGTGCCCGAACGTCGGCGGCCGCGTCAAGCATGCCGACGTCAGTGCCGCCCTGGCGCAACGCGGCGTTGTGAAGGCCTTTGTGGTGCCGCCTTTCAACGGCGGCACGGGTGGCGTGGCCGTGATTGCCGACAATGCGTTCCGCGCGATGCAGGCGCTGGATGTGTTGAAGGTTGACTGGGATCCTGGCCCGGCAGCGGGGGCATCGAGTGCCAGGCTGATGGCGCGCATCGCCGCGGCACTGGATCGGGATGATGGCCATGAATACTATGCGCGTGGCGATGTCGACGAGGTACTGCGCAGCGCCGCGAAGGTGATCAGCGCCGAGTATCGCGCGCCCTATCTTGCGCACGGCGCCGTCGAGCCGATCAATTGTACGGTCCAGTACGAGGACCATGCGGCAACGGTGTGGGTCTCGACCCAGGTGCCCGGCATTGCCCGCGCCCATGCCGCAAAAGTCCTTGGCCTGCGGCCCGACCAGGTCAACCTGCAGGTCATGATGCTGGGTGGCGGTTTCGGCCGGCGCCTCGAGGCGGACTTCGTCTCGCAGGCGGCCGCGATCGCGCGCGAGGCCAAGGGGCGGCCGGTGCAGACCCTCTGGACGCGCTCGCAAGACATGATGCACGACTTTTACCGGCCGGCCTGCGTGGCGCGGTTGCGGGCCGGTCTCGATCGCGAAGGGCGGCTCGTGGGCTGGCAGGCCCGTTCGGCAGGGCAGGCGATCGTACCGGAGATGCTGGCGCGCGACTTCGGCTTCCCGCGCGTTCCCGTCGACAAGACCGTCGCGGAAGGTGCCTACGACCAGCCCTATGCATGGCAAGCGGCCCGCGTTTCCCATGCGAATGTCGAGCTGCCTATTCCAGTCGGCTTCTGGCGCTCGGTGGGGCACTCGCACCAGGCCTTCTTCACGGAGTGCTTTCTCGATGAGTTGGCGGTGGCGGCGGGCAAGGATCCGGTTGCGTTCCGCGCGGCCACGCTCGGCGAGCATCCGCGTCACCTTGCCGTGCTGCAGCGCGTGGCAGCGTTGTCGGGCTGGAACCAGCCGATGGCGCGCGCGGCCGACGGTATCGCGCGCGCACGCGGCGTGGCGCTGCACCAGTCGTACGGAAGCATCGTCGGGCAGGTGGCAGAGGTCTCTGTCGCGCGGGACAAGACCATCCGCGTCCATCGCGTGTACTGCGTGATCGATTGCGGTACGCCGGTGAATCCGAACCTGATCCGCCAGCAGGCCGAGAGCGGCATCCTCTTCGGCTTGTCGGCGGCGTTGCTCCAGGAAATCACCTTTGCGGATGGCGTCGTGCAGCAAAAGAATTTCCATGACTTCCCGGTGGTGCGCATGGCGGATTGCCCGGCGATCCAGACCGAGATCATCGCCAGCGCCGAGGCCCCGCAGGGCACGGGAGAAGTCTGCACACCACCCATTGCGCCGGCAGTTGCCAACGCGCTGTATGCATTGACCGGCCAGCGGCTGCGCGCGCTGCCGCTGAAGCTCGCCTAGCCCAGGAGGACAACCATGGCGACCCTGAACGTAAACGGCAAGCCGGTCAGCGTGGACGCGGAGCCCGAGATGCCACTGCTCTGGATACTGCGTTGCGACCTGGCGCTGACGGGAACCAAGTTCGGCTGCGGCGTGGGCATCTGCGGCGCCTGCACCGTGCATGTCGATGGCAAGGCCGAACTCGCCTGCCAGCTGACTTTGTCGAAGTTGGGCCCGGCCATGAAGATCACGACCATCGAAGGCGTGCGGGGTAAGGAGATCGACGCCGTCAGGGCGGCGTGGCTCGATGTCGACGTGGTCCAGTGTGGTTACTGTCAGAGCGCGCAGATCATGGCCGCCTGCGCGCTGCTCAAGGCGAGGCCGAAGCCCACCGATGCGGACATCGACGCGGCGCTCGGGAACATCGTCTGCCGGTGCGGCACGTATCCGCGCATCCGCGCGGCGATCCACCACGCTGCCGGGCAGGGGCCGCGCGGGTAGGGTTCAACCCGGGCTGGGTTGTGCCGTTGCCGACTGTCCTGGCTTGCGCAGCATCTTGTCGACTTCGCCGGCGTGCAGTTCCTCGACCTGGATCTGCTGACGCGCATATTCTTCCAGCGCCACCGAACGGCCTTCGACGAGGCCTAGCAGTTCGCGGTACAGCTGCAGCGCAAGCGTCTCTGTCGCAAGGGATTCGCGCAAAATCGAAGCGATATCAAACGTATGGCTGTCCAGCAGCTTGCCGATGCCCAGCGACGGATAGGCGCCGAGCGTCGTGATCCATTCGCCGGCCAGGTGGGCATGCAGCAACGATTCGTTAGCCTGCTCGCGCAGCCACGACACGATCGGGATGCGTCCGAAGCCAAACACAAGGAACGAGTAGTGCGTGTAGCGCACCACGCCGGCGAGCTCGGCTTCGAGTATTCGATTCAGCACGCCGACGACTTTGTCTTTCTCGAGTTCCGTCATGGCAATCCTTCCTGCAGCGTGGTATCAGTGGCTTTGGTGTACCCGACGGGTCGGGCTGTTTCATTCTAGTCGCCGGGCGTACACTGTCCGCCGATTCCGGTTAGTCGCCGATGCGCGTGTCTCACCCGAACGGGGCGAAACCGCCCGGTCATGAAGATCCGTAGCTGAAGCGAGGATGCGAAAGAAGAAAGAATGCGGCTCTGGCCTTAGTTTTTTTCTTGCTCGGCCATGAAGTAAACCTATTTCCGGCCCGTGTGGAGAAACAGTACTCTATGCAGGGCAGTGGCTGGATGTGCCAGGCCTTGAGCCGTGCGGTGGGATCAAACGATCCAATAACGAACGATCTGGATGCAACTAAGCAAGGGGAACACATGTCGACTGAAGCGAAGTGTCCGTTCAATCACGCCGCCGGCTCGGGGACATCGAACCGTGATTGGTGGCCCAATCAGCTGAACCTGAGTATCCTGCGCCAGCATTCTTCGCTGGCCGATCCCATGGAAAAGGGGTTCAACTACGCCGAGGCTTTCAAGAGCCTGGATCTGGCGGCAGTGAAGAAGGATCTCACCGCGCTGATGACTGACTCGCAGGACTGGTGGCCCGCGGACTTCGGCCACTACGGCGGTTTGTTCGTCCGCATGGCCTGGCATGCCGCCGGCACGTACCGTACCGGCGACGGCCGCGGCGGCGCGGGCTCGGGGCAGCAGCGCTTTGCGCCGCTGAACAGCTGGCCCGACAACGTCAACCTGGACAAGGCACGCCGGCTGCTGTGGCCGATCAAGCAGAAATACGGCAAGAAAATTTCGTGGGCCGACCTGATCGTATTGACCGGCAACGTCGCGCTGGAGTCGATGGGCTTCAAGACGTTCGGTTTCGGTGGCGGGCGCCAGGATGTCTGGGAACCGGACCAGGATGTCTACTGGGGATCCGAAAGCACGTGGCTGGCCGACAAGCGCTACTCCGGCGCGCGCGACCTTGAAAACCCGCTGGCGGCAGTGCAGATGGGGCTGATCTACGTGAACCCGGAAGGCCCGAATGGCAACCCGGATCCGGCCGCGGCCGCCGTGGATATCCGCGAGACCTTTGCGCGCATGGCCATGAACGATGAAGAGACCGTTGCGCTCATTGCTGGCGGCCACACCTTCGGCAAGACGCACGGTGCCGGCCCGGCCTCCCACGTGGGTCCGGAGCCCGAAGCCGCCGGGCTCGAAGCGCAGGGCCTGGGCTGGCACAGCAGCTATGGTTCCGGCAAGGGCGGCGACGCCATCACCAGCGGCCTGGAGGTCATCTGGACCAGCACGCCGACCCGGTGGAGCAACAACTTCTTCTGGAACCTGTTCGGCTATGACTGGGAACTGACGAAGAGCCCGGCCGGTGCCCACCAATGGAAGCCCAAGGGCGATGCGGGCGCCAATTCGATTCCGGACCCGCACGATCCGTCCAGGCGCCGTGGCCCGACCATGCTGACCACGGACCTGTCGCTGCGTGTGGATCCGGCCTACGAAAAAATCTCGCGGCGCTTCCATGAGAACCCCGACCAGTTCGCCGACGCCTTCGCCCGCGCATGGTTCAAGCTGACGCACCGCGACATGGGCCCGCGTTCGCGCTACCTGGGTCCGGAGGTCCCGGCCGAAGAACTGATCTGGCAGGATCCGATCCCCGCCGTGGACCACGTGCTGATCGACGAGCAGGACATAGCCGCGCTCAAGGGCAAGATCCTGGCTTCGGGCGTACCGGTGTCACAGCTGGTATCGGCGGCCTGGGCTTCGGCGTCGACGTTCCGCGGCTCCGACAAGCGCGGCGGTGCCAATGGCGCGCGCCTGCGCCTGGCGCCGCAGAAGGATTGGGAGGTGAACCAGCCGGCCCAGCTCGCCCAGGTGCTGGAAACCCTGGAGGGTATCCGGAACGAGTTCAATGGCACGCAAGGCGGCGGCAAGAAGGTGTCGCTGGCCGACCTGATCGTACTGGCGGGTTGCGCCGGCATCGAGCAGGCGGCGAAGAAGGGCGGCAACGACGTGAAGGTCCCCTTCACGCCGGGGCGCATGGACGCGTCGCAAGAGCAGACCGACGTGCAGTCGTTCAGCGTTATGGAGCCGATTGCCGACGGTTTCCGCAATTACCTGAAAGGCACCTACGCGATTCCGGCCGAGGCACTGCTGATCGACAAGGCGCAATTGCTGACCCTGACGGTGCCGGAACTGACCGTGCTGGTCGGCGGCATGCGCGCGCTGAACGCGAACGTCGGACAAACGCAGCACGGTGTCTTCACCGACCGCCCGGAAACGCTGACCAACGACTTCTTCATCAACCTGCTCGACATGGGCACGGAGTGGAAGCCGGTTGCGGACAGCAAGGACGTGTTCGAAGGCTACGACCGCGCAACGGGCAAGCTGAAATGGACCGGCACGCGGGTCGACCTGGTCTTTGGCTCCAACTCGCAACTGCGCGCGGTGGCCGAAGTCTATGGCTGCTCGGATGCCAGGGAGAAGTTCGTCCAGGACTTTGTCGCGGCCTGGAACAAGGTGATGAACCTGGACCGCTTCGAGGTCGCCAACCGCTGAGCGTCGGCTGACGACATAACGCGTAGCCCCAGCGGCCGGTCGCAAGACCGGCCGTTTTCTTGTGGGCGCCAGGCGCTGCACGGCTGTTGCGCGCCTGACACGAACGATGGATAGGCGAAATCACCATGGCAACGCATAATTGCCCCGTCTATCGAATCGTCACATGGCGGTTTCGCAGAGGAGACCCGTATGCCGCAGGTTCCCGCATCCGAAATGACGACCCATCAAGGCTCGCCTGGCACCATGAGCAAAACCGGGCCCCAGGCGTCCTGCGTCTTGCGCTGGTCTCCTGACCGGCATCTGAACGGCATGGCTGCAGCAGCCAGCCTCTGACCATGGCAAAGCGGGCCGCGCTGCATTGCCGGCTGCTGGCGGTGGCATTGCTGCTTGGCGGATGCGCGCGGCTGGGTCCGGACTTCCAGGCACAGCACGCGAGCTGGACCGAACAATGGAGCACCGCCGCACTCGAGCAGGCCACGCAGCCGCGGCAGCAGCCGGACCTGAGCCAGTGGTGGCAGGTTTTCAACGACCCAGTCCTGGAACGACTGATTGCCGAGGCCGATGCCAATAACGCCGGCGTCAGGATCGCCGGACTACGCGTGGTCGAGGCCCGGGCGCAGCTGGGCATTGCACAGGCCGGCCGCTACCCGCAGGTCCAGCAGGCCAGTGCGGAAGCGCTCTACGTCCATAGCCGGCCGTCCGGGGGCGTCCAGCCCACCCGTGTCTGGCAGTACAGCGCTGGCGTGGACGTAGGCTGGGAACTGGACTTCTGGGGACGCTTCAGTCGCGCGATCGAATCGGCGGATGCGGCCTACTTTGCCTCGCGCGCGACCTATGAGGACGTGCTGGTGCTGCTGCATGCGCAACTGGCCCAGACCTACTTCACCTTGCGTGCCGCACAAGCGCGGCTGCACATCGCCCGGGAAAACGCCCGGCTGCAGAAGCGCAGCTTCGAAATCACCGAGCGCCTGTTCAAGGGGGGCGAGAGCGATGAGCTCGACCTCCAGCAGGCCAAGACGCAGTACCTGGGCACCCTGAGCAGCATCCCGGAACTGGAGGGCCAGATCCTGCATGCGCGCAATGCGCTCGCGATCCTGATTGGCCGGCCGCCAGCGCCCATGCATGCATTGCTCGATATGCCCGAGAAAGAGGGCATCGTGCCGCTGATCGACCGCGCCGTGCTGCAAGATGTCCCGGCCAACCTGCTGCTACGACGCCCGGATATCCGCGCCGCCGAGCTGCAGGTGGCCGCGCAATCGGCGCTGATCGGCGTGGCGAAGGCCGATCTCTATCCATCATTGACCCTGCTCGGCAACATCGGCTGGTCGGCCAGCTCGCTGCCCGGCACACCGAACGGCTTCGTGGTGATAGCGGGGCCGAGCCTGCGCTGGAACATTCTCGATTACGGACGCATCCGCAACAACGTGCGCATCCAGGATGCCCGCCTGCAGCAGCTGATCGTGTCCTACCAGGACAGCGTGCGACAGGCCGCGCGCGAAGCGGACGATGCCGCCAGCGGGCTGATCAAGGCGCTGGAGCGCGAGGCGATCCTGGGGGAGGCGTCGACTGCCGCCAACCGCTCGCTGACCCTGGCCAATGCCCTGTTCCGCGAGGGCTACTCGGATTTCCAGCGCGTGCTGGACGCCCAGCGCGCGCTGTTTGCCCAGCAGGATGCCTACCTCGTCAACCGCAGCGCGGCGGTGGGGAATCTCATCGCCTTGTACAAGGCGCTCGGCGGCGGCTGGCAAACCGGGCAGCCGCTCGTCGATGCGGCGACGCGTCAGCAGATGGAGCAACGCACCGACTGGGGCGGGCTAATCGAAGAGGCAACGAGCGAGCCAGCCGGCAAACGCTCATCCGTGCAAGGAGGCAGACCTGATGAGTGATGTCGCTGCACCGACACCGGCACCGCCGCCGCCGCCATCAGCGGACCCCGCGCGCAAGGGCGTCAGGTGGGCGGTGGCGCTGATCGTGCTGAGCCTGGCGTGGTACCTGTTCGCGGATCGCCTTACGCCCTATACGCAGCAGGCGCGCATACAGGCCTTCGTCGTTCCGGTGGCGTCGGAGGTATCGGGCCGCGTGACGCGCGTGCTGGTCCGCAACAACCAGGACGTGCAGGCCGGCGCGGTCCTGTTCGAGGTCGATCCACAGCACTACCGCATAGCGGCGGATAGGGCGCGCGCGGACCTGGAATCGATGCGCCGGCAGATCGGCGCCAGCACCGCGGGCATCGCGTCGGCACAGGCCGCGCTGCGTGCCGCCCAGGCCAACGAGGTCAAGGCACGCCAGGATAGCGATCGCCTGGAACGCCTGTACAGCGAGGATCCCGGCACCGTATCGTTGCGGCGGCTGGAGGTGGCGCGCGCCACCCACACCCAGGCCACCAGCCAGGTCGATGCGGCCCGGGCCGAGGTGGAACGCGCGCGCGAGCAGCAGGGCGGCAGCGAAGCGGACAACGCCAAGCTGCGCAGCGCCGCCGCGACGCTGGAGAAGGCCGAGCTCGACCTTGCCAACGCGCAGGTGCGCGCACGCACCGCCGGCCTGATCACTGACCTGCGCACGGAAGCCGGTCAGTACGCCGCTGCCGGCAACCCGGTCATGACGCTGATTGCGATCCATGACCTCTGGATCAGCGCGGATATGACCGAGAACAACCTTGGTCGCGTCGAAGCCGGGACACCGGTCGGGATCGTGCTGGACGCCTTGCCGGGGCGGGTGCTTGCGGGCCGCGTGCGCAGCGTCGGCTACGGCGTCAGCGCGGGCCAGAGTCCGCCGCCGGGCAGCCTGCCCACGATCCAGAACAGCCGCGACTGGCTGCGTCCGGCGCAGCGCTTCCCGGTGATCGTCGAGATCGACAAGGGCGAGCTGGAGACGCTCAAGGGCATTCGCGTGGGCGGGCAGGCGGAGGTCATGGCCTTCCCGGCCGAGGGCAACGTGCTCAATCCGCTCGGCCGCCTGTTCCTGCGCGTGATGAGCTGGCTGTCCTATGTCTACTGACGGCGGCGTGGCGGGTGCGGTCGCGATTCGCGGGCGTCGGGCGCTGCGGCTGGCGCTTGGCACCGCGCTCTGCCTTGCCACCAGCTACGCGTTGAGCTGGCCCATCCCGATGGTGGCCCCGGTGCTTGGCGCGTTCGTGCTGGCTTCGCTCGACCGGCCGTTACCTGCAAAGGCCGCCGTGGGGCTGGCATTGGTCGCCATGCTGGCCACCGGCAGCGGCCTGCTGGTGGTGCCGTTCCTGAGCCAGTACCCGTTCAGCGGGGTGCTGATCACCGGCCTCGGACTGTTCCTGGCCTTTCGCTATGGCCTGCGGGGCGGCAACAGCCTGGTCGGCACGTTCCTGGCGGCTGGCCTGACCATGGTTTCGGTGGCGGGGACCGCGGACCTCGGCCTGGCCCTGACCGTGGTGGCCGCGCTCGTCAAAGGGTTGCTGCTTGCGGTGACGGTCCTGGCGCTGTGTTTCTGGCTGATTCCCGAGCCGGCGGCCTGGCCGGCGCAACGGCGTCCGCCGGCGGTGTCGCAAAGCACCGCCGACTGGATGGCGCTGCGCGCGGCGCTCGTGGTCATGCCGCCTGTCCTGCTGGCGCTGGGGGACCCGGCGGCCTATATGCCAATCCTCATGAAGGCGGTCAGCCTGGGGCGGCAAAGCTGCACGACGGCGCGCGGCGCCGCCCGCGAGCTGATTGGTTCCACGCTGCTCGGCGGACTGCTGGCCGTCCTGTTCTGGTGGGCCCTGGGCCTGTTCGTGCATCTGTGGATGTACTTTCTCTGGATGTTCCTGTTCTCGTTGCTGCTGGCGCGCAAGCTCTTTGCCGGACCTGCCGGCCGGCTCTCGCCAGGCTTCTGGCTCAACACCCTGGTGACGCTGATCATTCTGCTGGGCCAGTCGGTCGAGGACAGCGCGGCCGGCAAGGACGTCTACCATGCCTTCGCAGTCCGCATGGGCCTGTTCATCGGGGTCACACTGTATGCCTGCCTGATGCTGGAACTGCTGGAGCAACGTAGCCGCCCTTCGCCCTCCACGCCCTGACAAGGAAAGCCCGCCATGCGCCTCCATCTGCTGGTCGCAGCCCCGGTCATGCTTGCGTGCCTGGTGCTGCAAGCACTGGCCGTGGCCGTGTGCCTGCGCCGCTATGCCCGCTTTCGCAACGACTGGCAGGGCCGCGAACCACTCTGGCTGGATGTCGCCATGCTGTCGGCGATCATGCTGGTCACGCTGCTCGGCAATTTTGCCCAGGTGACGATCTGGGCGGCATTGTTCATGCTGCTCGGCGAGTTCGCGGACTTCGGGAAGGCGCTCTACCACTCGGCGGTGAATTTCTCGACACTGGGCTATGGCGACATTGTCATGTCCGAGCGCTGGCGCCTGCTTGGTCCGATGGAAGCCGCCCAGGGCATCCTGATGTTCGGCGTATCGACGGCGGTCATGACGGCCGCAGTGCTCGATGTCATCAAGAACAGCGCGGCAAGGCTGAAGCATGAAGAGCCGACATAGGAGCGACGTCGTCCACTCGCGTTCACGCGGAATCTAAAGACACGGCAACCATTGCCGATAACCACTGACATAGCGAAATCCTGAGTCTCGTCAAGGCGGCCGCATAGCCCCCGCATATCCATAGATCAAGGCTTTGTCTACCCCCCGGCTATTGAAACGAGAGGATTGGGTTGTGAATGTCAATGGCATGACGGGTTTTCAAGCGCGACCCCGGGTAGCCGTAATAGAATTGGCTTCCCGTCGATTCGCCCATGTCGGCAAGTCGTGTTTTTGAACCATTAATGCTGTCTTTTTTACCGGGTTCCCTCGCGGTACCGCCGGCCCCCGGGATCGGCAAGGCGCGATCGCCAAACAGGCTAGGCCAAAGACCACATGACGTCGTCCACGTTTGATGCTGTTCAGGCAGGCAACGCACGGGAACCGAACCGTTCCGGCGGCGTTGCGGGAGCGATGGCTCCTGCCGGAAGCCGGGATGCCTGGGCGCTGCTGGAAGCATGGGGTGGACTGGCGCTGCAGGTCAGCGAGACCGGCAATATCCTCCAGGCCACGAATGCTTCGGCCGATCTGCTCGCGTTTCCGCGAGAGTACCTGCTGCGTGCCTCTCTCAAGGACATTGTCGCCTTTGACGAACGCGAGCGCGCGGCCCAATTGCTGCAAGCCTGTTTCCGCGACGGTCTTCCCAAACAGGCCGAGATCCGATTTGCCAACGCCATTACCGGCACGCGCCGGATCGATCTGCGCATTTGCCGACATGCTGGCACGGATGGCCGGACATCAATACTCCTGTTTGGCACCGACGTCACCAAATGGGCCCAGAAGCTCGCCCGACTGACAGAACAATCGCTCACCGACCCGCTCACCGGTGTCGGTAATCGGGGGCTGATCCGCAATCGGGTGGACGCGTATTTCACCGGCGATGCCTCGCAGCGCGGCCGCTTTGCGATTGCGCTGATGGACCTGGATGGGTTCAAGAAGGTCAACGATTCGCTCGGCCACGAGGTCGGCGACATCCTGTTGAAAGAACTTAGCCTGCGACTCGCGGGGACGCTACGCACCCGCGACACCATTGCGCGCCTGGGGGGCGACGAATTCGTGGTCCTGCTCGACGACGTGACTACGGAAGAGGCGGCAATGGGCGTGCTCGAGCAGATCATGCGAGTCTGCCGGCAGCCATTCCACCTGGCCGGCTGCCAGGTGCGTGTCACGACCAGTATTGGCCTGGCCTTCGCCACGGGCGAGCGGGAGACCGAGGCGCAGTTGCTGCGGCGGGCCGACCGGGCCATGTACGAGGCCAAGGCGCAGGGCAACAACCGCTATTGCCTGTACTCGTCGGAACTGGATCACCGGCTGAACGAGCAGTTCCGCATCGAGCAGGACCTGTTCGAGGCGGTCCTCAACGGTGAACTGTTCCTGCATTACCAGCCGATCTTCCGGGTCGGCCCGGACACCGTTTGCGCAGTCGAGGCGCTGATGCGATGGGAGCATTGCGAGGGGGCCATCTCGCCCGAGATTTTCGTGCCGCTGGCCGAGAGCAACGGACTGATCAATCATCTTGGCGCCTGGGCGGTACGCTGCGCGTGCGCGCAGTTGGCCGCGTGGGATGCTAACGGGGTGGAGCTTGGCTACGTGTCGGTCAACGTGTCGCCGGTGCAGTTCAGGCATCCGGGCTTTGTCGACAGCGTGCGCAGCGCAATCCGCGATACCGGCATCGACCCGCACCGGCTGGTGCTGGAGATCACGGAAGGCGCGCTGATGACGGACCCGAAGGGGGCGGGGAATCTGCTGACCGAACTCAGGGCACTGGGTATCCGCTTTGCGGTCGATGACTTTGGCACCGGCTATTCCAGCCTGTCCTATCTGCGCAGCTTTCCGCTGTCGGCACTGAAGATCGACCGCAGCTTTGTCGCGGACATGGTGGATTCCCCGCACGCCCAAACCATTGTTTCCGCCGTACTGTCGCTGGCGCGGGAACTCGGGCTGGTGGCCATTGCGGAAGGTGTCGAGACTGACGCGCAATGCGATCTGCTGGCGGCCCAGCGCTGCGAGCTGGCACAAGGCTGGCGCTTCGCCCGGGCGATGGCCCCCAATGATTTCGAGGACGCTGTCCGCGCAGGCAGGTTCCGCATCGACACCGAGGACGCACTGTCCGCGTAATCGAGACCATGCCAAAGAAACAGTTTCTTGATCAGCTCTGGGCCAGGATGGTCCAGAAGGGCGATTTCCCGACGCTGCAGTACTGCATCGACAATGTCTTCAAGACGCTGAACAGCGACATGAGCATTGGGGAAATGGCCAGCACGGTCCTGTCGGACTTCAGCCTTTCACAGAAGGTCATCCGACTGGCCAACTCGGCCATGTACCGTTCATTCGGCGGCGAGGTCACCACGGTATCCCGCGCCATCATGGTGCTGGGCGTGGACACCATTACGCATCTGACGCTGGGCGTCCAGGTGCTCGACTTTTTCCAGGGCGTGGCCCCGAACCGGCCTCAGTCGGGGAGGGCGCTCAAGCAGGCCATCATGGCCGGCGAGATCACCCGTGCGCTGAACGATGCGCGCGGCATCCTGGGTGGGGAAGAGGGTGTCGTCTGCACGCTGATGCACCACGTCAGCCGCTTGATGGTGATCTTCTATTTCCCGGACGAGTGGGACCGCATCGCGACGCTGAGCGCGGATGGCGCCATGAGCGAAAGCGATGCCTGCCGCGAAGTCATCGGCATCTCGTTCGACGAGATCGCCAAGGCGGCAGCCTTCCGGTGGCGCCTGCCGACGTTGATCGCGGACGGCATGCTGGGTCGCGAACTGCACGAAGAATCCGTCCTGGAAACCCATGCCGACTGGTTGGGCGCGGTCGCCAGCCTGTCGTCCGACGCGGCGGCCTCCATGCTTGCCGAGCAACCGGAGGAAATCGTCCTGGGACCGTTGCTGGCCCACGCGCAAAGACTCGGGCTGGAGCCGTCCCACGTCAATACGGCGATCCAGCAGGCCGGGAAGCTGAAGACAACGATGGCGCGCTCGGAGACCCCTGACTCGGGCGAAGGCAGCGTTGCGGAAGAGGGGGGCAAGCCCGCCGATACGCTGAAGCGCCTGCAGCACGCGCTCGACGAGGTTCGGCAGGAGGGTGCCGGCAGGACGGTATCCCAGCTTGCTCCGCTGGTGCTGGAGTCGGCCATGCGGGCGCTGAACTTCTCGCACTGTTTCCTGATGCTGCTGCACCCGACAAGCAAGCGCTTCGGTGCGCGCCTGGGGTTTGGCGACGGCATGCGGGACAAGCTCGAGCGCCTGTCGTTCGAAGAAGGCTTCGTGCCCGACATGTTCCATTTCGCGATGATCGCGCCGCAGCCTTTGCTGATCGAGGACCTGAGCGACAAAGCCGTATCGCATCGCGTCCCGCGCTGGTATCGCGACGCCATGCCCGACACGCGTTCCGTGCTGCTGATTCCCGTCAAGGTACGCAACCGCTGCGTCGCCATGATCTGCGGCGACTGGGGCACGACCCGCATTGCCGGCGGCCTGAGCAAGAATGAATTGGCAGCGGCGGGCGAACTCGCCGGGGAAATCGCGACAGCGGTCTTGCGTTCGGCGCCGCAGCGATAGCGGCGGCCAAGACAAAACAAAACGGCTGTTCCGCCTGCTGCACGCCACTGTGGCGCCTGTTGTCGACACCGATCCTCCGGATCCGGAGGTGATGCCGTGCCTCCACCCGGGCATTATTCTTGTTCCGACGCCCCATTCCGCATCTTGATGGAGACTTGCATCCATATCGATTCGATCGGCCCGGGTAACCATTCATTCATCCGCGAAACATACTTTTGCCCGATATTCCGAAAGCGCACCACGGGACTACGCTTTGGCGGAAATATCGTAAGAGGGGACTGCAATGGCGCTGGAATTTATGAATGGAGTTGTGGAAGCTCACAATCAATATCATGAGTGGGCGCAAGGCGGACGGGACGATGAGCAATTGGGAAGTGCATTGCTGGACCAGCTAAGGCGACTCCTGGCACCGTTCGCTCGTCTCGATGGAGAACTGGCCTCGCTGAAGATTGCCAAAGGCGGAACAGGCCTGGAATTGACCGTTCTGCGGGCAGGCCAGGATTAGAGGACCGCGTTCCGTCAAGCGCGCGTAGTGACGCCTGCAATCCAGTGTCGTGGTGGCCCAAGCAGTATCACGCGCGTAATCACGCGCAACGTGATGGTGCGCACCTGCGTTCGTCGAGTCAGTCACCTCGGTAAACCCTGAGACGCCATGATGAGCTCTTCAGCTATGCTCGTCTGTAGGCGGCGCCAAGTTTCACGGGCGTTGCGGGAAGCGTGGGTTTCTCAATACGAGTTCGGTTCACTCAAAAATTTCCAGAGGACGAGATGGCAACTGGCACCGTGAAATGGTTCAACAATGAGAAGGGCTTCGGATTTATCACACCGGACGACGGGGGCGCGGACTTGTTCGCCCACCAATCCGAGATTCAAGGAAGTGGATACCGGTCGCTGGATGAGGGTGCCAAGGTCGAGTTTGAAGTGAAGCAAGGCCCAAAGGGTCCACAAGCCTCACAGATTCGGAAACTTTAGTCGCCAAGTAAGAAGGTGCAGACCCCGGCGGGAGGGTCTCTGTTCCATTCGGTGGCGTTCGATTGTCCGTGTTTGTGATTCAAGGGTCGCAAACACGGCTTTCGTCCTGAACTCCGGGATTGTCAGTTCATCTGGGCACAGCGCTTCATCGATCGTCGCGATGATGCTTCGAAGCGCACAACACCCTGACTCGCGTTCCGGCACGTCCTCCCATTGCGTGTCGGCCGGGATGCCGTCCTCCGCATTCTCTCAATCATCTAAGCGATACTGGCGGACCAGCGCGGCGAGCAGGGACCCTGCGCTTCAGCCGCTCTGGTTAAGACCATGATGAAGCCTCGCGGGCGGAGAGCCGCCGCGTGGACATCAACGACTGATCAGCTGACTGACTATCCATGAAAGTACGCGTTTCCACCCTGTTGTGGCTCGCCGCCATTGCTGGCGGCGGCATGCTGCCACCCATGCAGGCGCATGCCGGAGTGCTCGACGATGAACAGGCGCGCAAAACGGTCATCAACCTGCGCGACCAGTTCAACAATTTCCAGGCGACTGCGACCCAACGCCTTGAGCAAAACAGCCGCACCACGCTCGACCTGCAGAACCAGCTCGAAGGGCTACGCCAGGAGCTGGCTCGGCTACGCGGCCAGAACGAAGTGCTGCAGAACACGGTGGCGACGCTGCAGAAGCAGCAGAAGGATTACTACGCTGACCTCGATGCGCGCCTGAAGAAGTTCGAGCCGCAGCATGCTTCGGTCGAGAACCGCCAGGGCGCCTCGCAGCCGGGCGAGAAGCCCGAATACGACGCCGCGCTCAAGCATTTTCAGTCAGGCGATTTCAAGAGCGCCGGGAATTCGTTCTCGTCGTTTATCAAGCGGTATCCGCAGAGCCCGTACCTGCCGCTGGCACAGTTCTGGCTCGGCAACTCGCTATACGCGCAGCGCGACTATAAGGCGTCCACCTGGGTACTGCAGAAAATGATCCATGCCAATCCGACCCATCCCAAGGTGCCGGACGCAATGATCGCGGTTGCCAATAATCAGCTCGAGTCCGGCCAGCAGGCGGCCGCGCGCAAAACGCTGGAACAGGTGGTGGCGAAGTATCCCGGTACCGAAGGCGCGCATGCGGCTAGCAACCGGTTGAAGACGCTGAAGTAAGTGAGGGCCATCCGGCCCTCCTTGCAAATTCCGGCGATCCCCACATTTTTCCAAAGTGTGGGGTCTCGGCGTTGATCCCGAAGAGGTCCTGCGGGCAGGCTATACGGGCATTGACACCGCTGCAGGGGCAATGGCGGTCATCACGCGAGCAGACCTGTTCCACTTCTTGTCGAGCACGGCGACAACGATCAACCCAAGAGACGGACTCAGGATCAACGAAAAGATAGTCCATGTGGCGCCGGAGCGTCCCAGGGCGTTGGCAAAAAGGCCAACCGCGAAGGAGCAGGTGATCCAGGCAGCAATTGCAAGCATGGTGGCGAATTCCCTGAGTCGATGTGATCGCCGCGCGAAACAGCGAGCCATCAGTATGGCCACAACTGCAATCAGTAGCACTTGGGGAAAGGCAGTAAGGGAAATCATGGGGGCTTGCCTAGATGGTGTGAACTGCCGTCCCCAGCCAGCGAAAGTGATTTAACATAACAAACATTATGCGTGTTAAATTTGTTGGCCGTTATTAGTAATGTCACCTTTGCGATGATTAGAGATGTCAGTCCTCTAACGTAAAGTTGCCCGGTAACTAGACGTAAAAGTGTCCTGCAATGGTCCATGGGATACTTTTTATCTTTTCCGTACGGCTTTACGTCAAGGCTTGTCCGGTAGCCCGACGCCATGGGATGGTCGAACTGCAGCCGGTCGGCGGCTCCCACTAGGCATTTCTTCCCGAACGGGAAGTTTTTCGCGCTTGCCCAGTCTTTGTTTCCTAAATCTTCCCGCTCGGGAAGATGGGAACCGCGCACGAACCTAAGTTCAGTCCAGCTCGCTGACAATCCCGGCGTGGTTACTTTTGGGTCACTTCTGCCAGTATTCTGGCTTTCCCATTGGGATCCCATTTACCATTAGAGACAAGAAGGAACGGCGTCTCAGCCATGATTGCTATGTCACTGCAACAGAAAATGCGGCTCTTGTCGGCCTGGCTGCCTGCCGGGCTTCCTTACGTCGAGACTGAAGTCGGCTCCTACCTTTGCCTGCATGACGTCCCGTACGAGTTGGAGAGCATCCTTGCTCGTTGGCTGCTGCTGCAGCCCGAGCTTACAGACGGGGATCTATCAACCTGCGTTCTGGTCGAGAGCGGCAAGGGCTTGGCCATTACACGGGAAGGATGGGAAAGGTTCCTCTGCTGGCTCGTCGAAACACTTCGAGCCAAGCTTGACGACATGGAGCAAGCCCAGTAGCAGCGCCTTCGCGACACCCTCTGTGGTCGCCATCCGTAGTTGACACGGAAAGCGCGTCGTAGCAAGGCCCTCATCTAGTGAACCAATCAGGCAAGGAATCACCTATGTTGCGGGTACGCATTGAATTGGTGCCAGACGGCGATGAGGAAGCAGCCAAGCTGCTTGCTGCCGTTGATATCAGCAACGACGGTACCGGTACCCAAGCTACCGGGCACTACAACGCCGTCTTGACAGAAGCTTGGCGAAGTGCCGGAGACGAGCGAGCTTTCTATACGACGGAAGCCAAGATTCACGATGTGGACCGCGAGATCATTAGGCCTGTCCAGTTGGTTAGCATCGCACTACAAGTTCTCGCCCCGATAAAGCGGACAACCGCGACGTCTCTATTTTCGTGGGGAGAAATCATCCGAGGACCGGAATAGGCCTGCATACGGAACTGATGGGAATCCGCCGACTGCTTATTGCCCAAACGCGTGCCCTACTGTTATGCGAAAAACGCATAAGAAAGCTTATGTTAAATCTTGGCGGAGGTTGGTGAGATAGACGGTTCAATGGCAAAAGCGCGCTTTTCGCCGTAGAAACCTGCAGGTACTGAGCGCAATTTGAAGATGCTACGCCAGTCTAGACCCTTCGATGCTTATATTCCTGGATACAGAGTTTACCAATCCGATTGACCGAAGGCTGATCAGCATCGGTATGGTGTCGGAAGACGGGCAGCATGCTCTTTATCGAGAATTGCAGGATTTCGATCACGAATCCTGCAGTGCTTTCGTACGAGCAAATGTTCTTCCCCTACTTGGGAGTTTCCAGGATACAACCGTCGACCGGGCAAAATTGGTGGACGACCTCAGGCAATGGATCAACACTCTGCCCCGCAGCCTAACCATCGCCTGCGATAGTGACTGGGACTGGGAAATCCTTTGTGAAACGGTGGGGCTCCCGCTTCCGGCAAACATCTTGGGACGATTTGATCTGCGTCCGCTCATCGACACCACCGCTTTCCATAAGGCTGTGTGTCGCTACCACGATGTGGCCGAGCAACCTTGGCATCACGCTTGGCATGACGCGCGTGCTCACCGTTTGGGTTGGCTGGCCTGGAACGATGCCCGCAGACGAGCTAAGCTGCCCAAATAGTCGTTCAATGATCGGCTGCCCAGTTCAAAGTACCGCTCGACCACCGTTACTGAGAAGATACACAAGGCTTGCTTGGTGTTATCGGCTACGCCGCAGCAAGAAGAGCCGTCTCCTGCTTGAACGAGAATCGGTTGGAGAGGCAAACGCTGTCTCGACGAGCGCCACGAGAGAGTTCGAGCGTTAGCAAGCTATCCTCCGGGAAGGCGGGGCTTAGTTCCAGCTTGAGATACTCGAACAGTTGGCGATCATGAACGGCGATCACCACTTGGCGATTATGCTCCTTTGACAGAGTCCTAACCAGTGCAGCGAATTGGGCGATATGGACGTCGTCCATTGATTGCACTGGATCATCCAAAATCAGCCAAGGCAATTCTCGGGGCACCGAGAGGTGCAACGCAATGAACAAAGTCAGTGCAGCCGTATTGAGGTTGCCGGCACTTAGCATGGCACCCGGCGTTCCTCCAGCCTCGCCACCATCCCGATGCTCTGTGATGAGCTTGGGCTGAAGCTTCTGCGTGGACGACTCCGGGATGCGGAATGCTGGAACGAATGGCTCGGCTGGCGCCAGCCGCACGAACAGGTCTCGCCACACTCGATTGAGCCGGTCGTTGAACTCCCGCCGAATAATGGTAGAGCGAATCTTGTCTACTGCGCTTCGAATAACATTGCCGTGCTCGCGAAGGGTCTGCGCCCGCTCGAGCGCTCGATCGGCGCGTGTCCATGACGCGGAATCGACCGAGATCTGGTCTTCGGCTTCCTTCCGGCGCGTAAGCGCCGAGCGAATGCTTTCGATATGATCGTTCCCCCGGCGACGCATCGAAAGTCGCTGTTCAAGACGTGCTGCTTGGGTGCCAAGAAGCGCATATAGCCGCGAAGTGGCTGCCTCAAATGTCTCGCCCTCTTCCAGCCTGGGAGCCCCGATCGAGAGCGAAAATTCGTCCAATGTTTCGCGCGCGGCGGCAAGAGATACGTGACGTGCTTGGGATTCGCTCACAGCACGCCGCGCAGCGATGTCGGCCGCGCGCAATCGTGTACCTGCATGCAGAGCATCGATAATACTGTCGATCTCGCTTATCAGTACCTCGACCGTGGCCAGTCGCCGATCGAGTTCGGCAAGCCCTTCCTCGTTTAGCTTGCGCACGGCGATCGCCTCTATTTCGCGATTAAGCCGCTCGATCGTTATTTGCGCTTCACTCCGGGTGCGGCCGAGTGTTATCAACCGCTCTGCAGATGCAGACAGCGCCCGCACCTTGCCATGGACATGCGCGCTCAACGGTACCTTGCTAACGTCACTAAAATCTCGGTCGCAGACCGGACAAATCTCGTCGACAATAAATGATGTCAGCTCGGCCAACGCCGCCCCGATGCTGCCCGCGTTGCTTGAGAGGCGGGCAACTTCTTCGTCGATCGTGTTCCGTTGGCGCAGCGCTACATCACGCTCGTCCTGAGCTACACCATGCCGTAAAATTTCAGTCCGCGCCTGCGATGTGCGAACGGTAAGTTGCTTATGCTCGGTCCTTAGGCGCATCAGCGCAGCTTCGGCAAACTGCGCCAGATCATCACCCAGGGAAATATCTGGTAGCAACACCTCAATACGGGTGCGGAGCGAGCCGACACGTTCCCCATATTCGGCCTCCCAGCGCCCAAAGGCGATCCTGGCTTCTTCCGCGCTAGCCGGACCAAGAACACCATTAGACTTGATCGCGTTCTGCGCAGCATCAATCTCGCGCTGGATCGCGGCGAGTCTACGCTGCTGATCCGTGAGTCGCGCAAAGGCTGTTGCATCGTTGCCATTCATGAGCGCGGCTGCTACCGCCTCCAACGTATCTTCCTTGACGTCAACGGACAATTCGAGCGCGGTGCAAAGCACCGCCAGTTCCCTAACCGCGCTTTGAATTTGTTCATTGAGTCCTTGCCGCACCCTCCTCTGATCGGTAAGTAGCCGATCGAGGCGCAGCTTCTCATTTTCCGCCGCCAGCCACCCGTCCACATTCTTGCGGACGTTCCTCACGTCCGCGAGTGGCTTTAACCCAGCTTCAAGCGCATCCAGCCGGTCGAGTCCCAATAACTTGGCCACAAACTGCGCCAAAGGCGATGTCGCATCGTTCCCAGCATCTTGGTAAATCTGTAGTAGTTGCCCGAGCAGAGACTGCGGCAAAAACGCTCTCTCTCTAAAAAAAGCCGCGCGCTGACCTTCAAGCGAAGCGATTGACTTAGCACCGGATGCATCGAGGGTGGCTTTGAACCTTTGCTCGGATGTTCCAGCCATGGCTCGAAGCAGAACGCCACCTTCTGTCGCTGAGCGATGTAACAACTGCTTCTCATAGCCAGGATCTGCGCGGCCCAACGACTGAATCTGTCCGGTCAGCGCCAACTCGACCGCGGATAGCAAGCTGGTCTTGCCAGCACCATTCTCGCCGTGGACCAAAACTACGTTGGCATCGAGCGGCGCATGTATCTGACCGCGGATGCTGCGGAAGTTGCTGATATCTAGGCTCTTGAGGGTGAGTTCGCTCACGACTGCTCGTCTCCAAGTTCCGACTGCAATGCACGGTAAATTACCAGCGCAACAGCGTCTGTCACTGCCAACTCACCGTCGATCGAAGCAGCGATAGCCGCATCGACAATGCTCTGCTTCGTGCCTGGAGGAAGCGCGCGAATGAGTTGCTCTAGGGCTGGGCCGGCCCCGTCCGGCGTCTCAGGAAGTAGTCCCGGGAGTGTGAGCGGCAGGAGCACGCGAATACGATCATCGAGTTGACGTTCCGCGGTCTCGTTAGCCAGCTTGCCTGCATCGTTCAGCGCGACGCCTTCCACGTGCAGCACCCGGCAGGTGTCCGAGAGTGCTTCAATACCCTCGGCAAGCGCTGCGCCAGCGAGGATCACCGTCACAACATAGCGTGAGCCAGTGACGTCAAGCGCTCGGCTTAGCGCTTCCACCCTTTGCCGGACTCGTCCGCCATCGCGATCACCAAAGTCACCTGTTGTCGTATCGACTAGAAGTACCAAGTCCAGCGCCCGGCCGCCACGACCGTGCAACGCACCGGTAAATGCGAACTCGACGCCCGCTACCTTGAAAGGTGTGCGGAGGTCGCTGTAACCTGCACCGCAAAGTCGCTGTCGGATTGCTTGCACGAGAGGCGAGTCATTCATAGGATCATCTCCGCGACAAATTCCTGTTGCAGTGTCGCGGCGTTTTCGCTGCGTTCAAGCAGATTACCAAGGCTGACATGTGTCTCGCCAACTCGACCTGTTCGCCCAGGCGCGACGCGCACGCGCCGGGCACTTGCACCACCCGCCACCATTTGATGCCAAGCATCGTCCGCGTGGACGACAATCACATTGTCATCGGCGAAGGCCCCTTTGCTCTTTAAAGCGATAGCTTCCGTGGCCGACCTTACTATGAACAGGGGGCGATCCACTCCGTCGGGACGCGAGGCACGAGCTGTGATAGCTCCCGACGTCACGTCGTTTGCTGCCGGCTGACGTAGTTCCCAAAGCCCCGTTGCGCGTCCATACTGAAGTAAAGACAAGGCGACCCCAAGACGTCCCAGGCCCATGGCTTGCGCATTCGGATCAGCAGCCATCAGATTGGGCGTCGAATTGCTCAGTGCCTCATAGGCATCGGCGTTTGCGGGAAGAGCACCACTCCGGAACAATGAAAGCATGCGCGACCAGAGAGCGATGGCACGGTTCACAGCGCCGGTCCGACTTTGCCCCCCCTGAGCGGGGACCGCAAGATCGGAAATGTCGTCTCGCAATGACCTAAGCAGGGGGTCAAGTATGTCTGCCATCGGCCCTTTCCCCAAAGCGATTAGAGACGTCGCCATTAACCCCGACAGCTTGTCCGCAAGGAGCCTTAGTACAAGCGCAATTAGTACTTTTTCACCCCAGGCTCGGAGCAACGTGGCGTCATGGACGGCCGCGGGATTGGCATTGTATGCGTTGCCGTAGGTGAGACGCAGCACGTCGCGCTGACCCGGCTGGATCTTGTCCTCGCAGAAAATATGCGCGGGGGCAGCCGGCGCACAAGGCCAAGGCCAAGCATGGACTGCCTTAGCACGTGTGAAGAGTGTCTGAAGATTGTTATCTTGAATCGAAAGCCCAAGCACCAGTGTCTTGTGCGTCGTCGCAAGGCCGACAACTGTATTCCGCATTGCGGCGACTTCAGGCTTTTCGGGCCAATCCATGATTTGGGTATGGCTCCCCGTCAGGAATTGCCGGAAAACCAACGGCTCGCGGGTGGCATGTACGATGCAACCATGGAACTTAAGCAACCGCGCTCGACCCGCAGGTCCCCTAAGTTGATCGGGATCGACAACCACCTGAATAATTCCCGGCACGCCGTTACTCAGGCGTTCAACAGCTGTTTCAATGAAACCGTCCCAATTCGCTGAGGCAATTGCTTGGATCGCGCCCTCGAGGATAAGGATTGCGATGCATAAATGCTCAACGGCAGGAGGCTCAGGCTGCGCGAAGGCCTCTCTGATGTCGATCGCATCCCAAAGAATGAAATCTGCATCTGTTCCAGCGATGCGGATGTCGAGGACGCGTGAATACTTATTCCAAAGGCGTTCAATGATCTCGATACGCTCAGGCCAGAGCGCAAGCGGCTGTCCGTATCGCGCGCCGACTTGTGTAGGATCAATTTCTGCAAGCGCGAGCACTTCCTCAAGCGCTGGCATATAGGCAGCCGTTGTTACGGGATCGATTGCCCTCTCCCGGACATAGTCGAACGCGCGCTCGATGAGGTTACCTAGGTTGGGCGCCTGTCTCGAAATTCCTGAGCCAACCCAAAGCGCAAATTCACCATTCTCGACAGCATTGGCAACGGGAGCAAACTCGGCCTCGAACTTCGCAAGCACCTCTCGCACCGTAATCTCGTTCGCTGTTGGAGCCATCGCTATGCCTTGTTTTTCTGTCGCTTACGACGTCGTCGGGCTAGTACTTCCCGGGACGATTTTGCACGTCCCCTTCCCCGCTAGTTAATTTGGCAACTGCTCAGATCAGCCGATCTACCGGAGAACACAGGTACCGAAACCTTAGGGGTGCTTCGCACCATATTCTACCAAGGCGCCGGCAGCGCTGATATCTTGATTAGGCCGGCCTCTCCACCTGGCCGAGACGGGAATGGAAGCAAGCGGTCTATGACCTCAGCGGTCGCGATTGTTCGCGCCGCCGGTTGCTTTCTCGGCAGAAACCGGGGTCCTGTAGTTCCAGGCGGCCAAGCGACCGTCCATTCGCGGGATCGTTCTATCGCGTCGTTTGGTTTCTGTTAGTAGTCATCATGGCCCCGGTCCGACACCGCCCCCGGCGTTGACTAGGCAAGAGAATGGCCACCGGAGGTCGCGCGAATCTTTGCCTGCCACTCGAGCAACGGACGCGCTTGTGCTTTCATTTTGGCGTGCGTTTCGGCATCAATCCGGTAACGTCGCCCCACAGAATCTTCCACCTCAATTCGAGCCCATCCGTCACCGGCTAACGCGGCGTCGGCCACGATAGTCGTCGATTCTCCGCGTGCCATTGCACACGGCAATCCGGCTGGCTCCACTACCTGGCCTTCCTTCGCGTCCTCTGCGATGGGAATTATGTGGGTCAACGAGACCTTCCTATGCCCTAGGTTAGTCACCGTTAGATATACGGCGGCTTCGTTAGGCGTCGAGAAATGGCTTCCGGGAGCCCAATCAACGCTCGCCTTGAACTTGAGGCGGGCGCGGCCAAGCTTTTCGTAGAGCGTCACCATGGCGACCACAGTTGAGACCAGGGCCGCGTACACGGCGACCACGAAAGTTGCGATGACCATTGATTCTTCTTTTCCTCTACGCCGGATACTTAATCAAACCAACAAGGACAGCATCACGTGTCTGGGATAGCGCAGCGCTCTCGGCATGTTTCGCAGTCATTTTCGTCTACGCTTCTACCGATTGAGGCAAGTCTTAAATGCAAGGGCACGAATCTCGTTCGGCGTCATGTGCAGCATTTCGGGGTTCAAATAGACTCCAGCGACAAACGCTTCACCGCTCTTCCCGTCTTTAGCTTTCGCTTCTTTAAGCGCGGATTCCATACTCATTCCTGCGTCACGGTAGCGCGCATATTCGGCGAATTTGTCTCCGAACGCTGCACACTGATCAGGATTCCCGGCGTGTGCGTTGAACGATGCCATTGTGAGTGCGACAAGGTAAAGCGACTTTTTCATTATTTTCCTCTATTGGTTACCTCCGCGGCGTTTCCCAATCAGTTGGGCCGACTCATGTCTATCCATTGTTTGACAGGCATCCGTCTGACTGCGTGATGCGCCCGGTGCTTTTTTCCTTGCGTTCAACGGACCAACTGCTGCGGCCCAATGCCAGCCACCGATTCTCAGACATTTCTCTGATCAGAAAAGACAGGAGTATAGGTTGGCGCGGCGGACAACTGACAAGTTCAGGGGAAGCACTCCTCAGCCATCGAGGCGATCCGTAGCATCCTTCGCAATCCACGATCCCAGCTTCTGATGAAATCGCCTAAAACCTATAACGGCGATGACTGCCGCTATCAGCAGAGCGTACGAAGCGGTCGGTGAAAGGCTGTGCGCCGCGCAAGCAAAGGAAATGATCAGTAGAAGGCTGGCGAATCCATTGATTAGGCGTAGGTAGATACGTATATGGGTGTAAAATCCATATGCCTTTTCCCCAAGAAAAAGAAAATATTCGTTAATTCCGGAAGAAAGAACGAAAAGCGGGATTGCAATACAGGAACAGATGATACTGGCGACCGCGTCAACAGTTCTGATCTGAGTCTGAATCAAAGTTAGCGCAATTGCAGCACATACCCCTGCAGCACCGAGTCCGGCACTGCGGTTGACTGAGAACTGCTCTTGCGAATGCTCCTCAGCAAATGAACTAAATACAGCGTCCTCGTCTCGAACCATCATCATTCCCGATTCAGCTTCACGAGTCCCGCGTCGCGGACATTGGCTCGCCGCAAGTCGCGCACTTGTAGCTGGTGTACCCTAGTGCGTCGTTTCCAGTCGGTACCAGGCCGCGCGTGCGGATTGACTCCCACGAAGCCGAGAACGGTTGGTCATTTTCTGACGTTCGCTCTTCCCCTTTGTGCCCATTTACACAAACGAAGTGCCGATAGGTTCGCATTGTCATATTCCTGCTCCTGTTGCCCTCACTCCAGTTATTGGAATCTGCCCTCTTCTGAAGAAGCCGGCAAAATAGGTGACGCAGGCCATCTGGCTTCATACCACAATCCATGGCGGCGTTGATTACAATGGCTCGAAGCTCTTCCGAGGCTTCAAGGCGTGCTACTTCAGGAACCGCATGCACCTGAGCATAGCCATTTCGTTCAGAAAACCTCATGACTTTTCCTCGTACAAGACGGTATTGGATGTGCCATGAGCTGGCATGGGATGCCAGTCGAAGCTCATGAGGTAGTGCCCATTGCGGTCAATGATGTTCTTACGACCTGTCTCCGCGATAATCGCGACTGTGGTGAGGCTACTAAGAACTATTTTGTAGCGCTTCCCCGCTTTATGGAGCAATAAGGGCCTTTCGTTTCCGTCCGTCGGCCCATAGAGGTTGCACTTAGCCTCCAACTCATCACCGACATCCAGCTTGTTCTTCATTTCGAATGAATTTACGTTCATGCATGGTGAGATCTGGTACTTTTTCCTATGCATTTACATCAGCTCGAAGGGTGAAAGTACCCCGGACAGGCCTCCATTCTCATCGTCCACGAGCCACAGTGTAGGCAGGTTTAGGCTCACATCATCAAGAAGGCCTGCTACGTCGTGGTCAGGCTTGACGACACGGGCATCTACAAGAACGAGGGGACTGTCCTCACGTGAGGCAGCACTCTCAATGGACGTGCCTAGTGCTATCTTTCTCTGTGGGCCGCCGCGGGGAAGGAACTTTGCCATGGAAACCTCGGGAAGCAGCTTCCACTTGTCCCCGATACAGACTGGAAGATACGTGAATGAATGCATCAACATGAGCTGCCGAGCATAGGCTACAGGTTGCCACGGATGTACGGTCACGGCTCCTCTGACCATGAAGTCTTTGACTTTTGTACGAGCCGTCTGCTGTTCTTGCATCAACGCCTCCTCAAGCCCAATGCATAGTTCGATTGCGGCCGCCGTAGCGTGACGCGCGTACACTCCAGAATGCATCGCGTCGTTGCGGGCCGCCATGAGCGCCCTGTAGAGGGCATCAAATCGCGAGAAAAGTCCTGGATAGCAATCGGGCATCTCAGTCAGAACGACCGACTCGCGTGATAACTGTCGAACAGAATCGATGTACTTGCCCATATGCTAAATCCTTCTGCGTCGGCAAGAGCTGCATATCTTGCTGTCCGAAGACCGTCTCTGTAGTGGAGACGCTCCTCCCATCTCAGGGTTGGTAGCATTGCTTTCCGTTTTCTCAGCGCGGGTCGCGTATCACCACAAAGCCAGGATCGCAATGATCGCGGCCAGCCTCGATAGCTTCCTCCTCTGTTTCGAATGCTCTGGCGTCTGCCAGGTTCGACGTGTAGCCAACGACCCGCCCTGAGAGAACAGGTAGTCATTACCAGTGCGGACAATCCTTCCCTTCCACGTCCTATCCGATGTCATTATCTTATCCTTGGCTCTACCGGGCCATCCAGTCATGCGGAGTGCGCTGGATCTGTTCGGCCCCATCCAGCAGTTCAGGATTCTCTTCTAATGCCTCGCGGGCCCAGGGTTGTAGGTTATAGGGAAATCCGCTGACTGCGTGGCCAATGTTGGAGGCCCGATAAAGTATCCCTTTGCCTTGTAGTCCTCCAACTACGCCATCCCCCATTGGGTACGTGATCGACGCGCGCTCATTCCGAATGTACGGCAATAAGCGCGCCTTCTCATCTGGTGTCAGTGTGTCCAGCCACTTAATACGCTGCTTGTCCAGCGACCGTGCCGCACGCCACGTCTTGACGATGTCAGCAGCGTATTTAACTGCATGCGCCAACAGGTACGCACACGAAAGCGTGAAGGCTCCGCCTAGCCACTGACGATAGTCGCTCACCAGCTTGGTCATCCCGGCAGCTTCGACTATCGTTGTCGGCGCGAAGATCAAGAAGCTGCTGCCAAATGCAATGGCGAGCAGGGGCTTCACTGCAACTTCCCCAAAGGCCTTGACGCCTTCCTGGATATCGTTGACTACTCCCAACATGGGCTCCTCGTTGGCCTTTGACGGTTGCTATACACCGGCTGGGACGTGCCAATTGCTCATATCGTCATCCACTGCTTCCGGATACCCTTCTGGCCAACCTATTAAGTTCGCACTGATAAAGCAATCGAAGCGTGAAATATCTGCTGTGGGGTCAAGACGATCCACGTGGCCATGTTCGAGCTGCGCCCTGATGTCGGCAATCAGTTCACCTCGGTAGTGCTGTCTCATGCGATAGAAGGTGACCGGGGGCACCTGGTAGCGGAGACCGTGTGGTACCGTAACCGGCACGCGCTCGCCCGATTGCAGTAACTCTGTTACTCGCGCGCGGTAACCCGACCGGGTTGCCGAGATCGCAATCAGGAACGCACGTTGCGGAGCTGTCGTCCGTTGAAAACGGAGTGTCTTAGTTGTCATTTCCATTGTGGCGGCTGACCGCCGTCGCCGCCTAGCGGCGGCCACGCTCGGGGGGTTATCTCGCCGAACTGGCGGCCGTGGGGGCCAAGCAGCGGAACTGCACTTCGGCAGAGGCGTACGTACCGTAGCCCGAATCCTTGCCCGTGCTGCCCATCGGCGACATCACACGCCCTTGGTCGGCGCAATACTTCGCTGCTTGCTGGAACATACGTGCTTTGACGGCACTGGCCGAGAAGTCGGTGAAGCTCCCAAGCCCACCAATCATGACTTTTTTTGGAGTTAACCTGCTCTTGCCTGAAGCGCTTTTCCCGTTATCAAGATGCAGCGTTCTGATGGCCTTTATCGATTTTCGTCCCGTCACGCAGTCGCGGTCTTCCGATCCATCAGTCCCATGATGACGCGCCGGAAATCCATGGGCTTCTTGATGAAAGGAATGCTCACATTGTTGCCCCCGATGCCTCGGATCGTCACTCGACCGTAACCCAGAATGCGGCCCATGATTCCCTGGTTGATATTGACCGACTCGAGCTTATCAAGGGGCAGGTCAATGGAAACGCGACGAATGAATCCCGTCTTCCCGATAACCTTCTTATTCGTGACGGCCAACTCAGTTGTAGTCACGTTGAGGATCGCCAGCAGGATGAAAATGATCGGGAAGATCACTGTCATGATCAGGACAATTGCAAACAGAAAATACCAAAACTGACTCAGCCACGTGATCGTCGCCTTCGTTTCGATTTTTTCGCCAGGAATCAGAGAATTTTCCACGAAAGATGCCATTCTTACCCCATTTTTTATCAATTGTTTTTGAACGTTACATGAATCTACGTCGATCGCGGCTGAAATTGTAAGGGCGGAGAGCTTTCACGTCCTAGCGCATCATGACTGAAACTGAGCCTGACGCGTGGTGCCACGTCAGAATTTCTTGGATATAGGCACGCCCCATCTCTGGCAAGGCTCGGAAATCAGAGGACCCGCTCGGCAAGAGCCACTTGTCGAGAGTTCGCCTGGACACACTGAGGCGTGCCGCGAACTCTTCGCGCGTCATGCCAAGCTGGTTCATTGCCTCCCGCAGTAAATCCTGCTGGGTGACCGGATAGGGCTTCTGCTTTGATCCCATTGTATTTATCTCGGTCTAATTTTCCTGGTTACATATATCCCCAGCGGGGACTACCGTCAAGCCCCCTAAAAGAGGGAACCGAGGACGGCGCACGCCTCCAAGAAGTCGCGATTGGTGACTTCCAGATAGGGAGAGACATGATCAACGTGGGAGTAGCAGTAGTTGGACGGTATCGAGCGAGTGCCCCTGCGCGAGGAATCGGCTAACCAAGACGACGACCATGGCAACTTCGAAGCCGTCTTCGTCGAGGTGGACAACGAGCTGTGGCACCGCTTCCGCGATCAGGCAACCATGGAGTGGTATGGCGGCGGCACGGTGACGTAGCCGGTGGCGCATGGGTCGTGGGTGCGGCGCCCCCGGAAAAATTTCGCTAAAAGACAGGCGCTTGTTGAGCGCGACTCAGGCCCCAAAAGCGGAGTTGAGCTGGCGAGCCCGCTTCACGTCGTCCCCATGCAGGTAGATCGATGTCGTTGAAATAGAAGCATGCCGAAGGTTGTCCCTGACGGTTGTCAACTCGGCACCGCGCGCGAGGGCATGGGTCGCATGCGTATGTCGCATCCAATGCGGGCTGGCACGCTGCAGCTTTCCTGCCGCAGCCGGCTGGTCATTGGCGATCAGCTCGGCAGCCTGCGTGAAGAATCGCCTCACCACGTGCCACAGGCGCGTGCTGGTGATGCCGGTTGCCGCGTCCTTACCAAGCCCGCCGACGAGCGGCGTCGTGGGATCCCACCGAATTGCTGTCACCGGCAGTGCGCGCGCGACTAGGTAACGATCCAGCGCGGCCCGCGCCAACGGCGGCAGCGCAACCCGGCCGGCACGACTGCCCTTGCCCATCAGCTTGAGCCAGTGATCGCCCTGCCCGTCGGTCTCGATGTCACCGAGGGTTGCGCCAACCAGCTCGCTGGCGCGCAGTCCGGTGGCATAACCAAAGTCCAGCACAAAGCGCAGCCGCTGCGCCGCCGGCGCGTCCCAGCCATACGACCACTCCAGGCCATCGGCAAGGGTGCGGATCAGCAGCCATTCGCCTTCGGTGAAGGCATGCGAGCTGTCCAGTGCAGCCGTACGTCCCCCTCCCCGCACCTTGATGCCTGCGAACGGGTTAGCCAGCACATAGCGTTGCTGGATCAACCAACGGAACATCGCTCCCAGGATGGACAAGGCATGGGCGGTGGAGCGCGCCGACAAGGCGCCCGAAAACGGGCGCCAGTCTGGCGTGCAACGCGGTCTTGCTGCCCCGACCCAGCGCGCATGAGGCACTGGCCGACGCAGGAAGCTGCGGTAGGCCGTCGCATCTTCCGTCGTCAGCGACGACAACGGCCGCTTGCGCTCGATAATCGCCCACAGGATCAGCCGCTCCGCTTCCCTGCGATAGGCCCGTTGGGTGGCTGGGGACTCGTGCAACTCCAGCCAGGCCTGGATTGCCGCGTAGTCGTTGTCGGCGTTAAGTGTGCAGGTCGCGCGCGGCGCGCGGAACTGTCCTTGCGAGCCGTCGACCTGATGCGGCAGGCGTAACTGCTCCCAAGGCACCACAATTGTGTCCGGCGTCTGTGCGGCTAGCGCCCGGGCCCGTTCGGTCAGCTGCGGATGCCGGGCGAAGAAATCTTCGACCTGCCGGGCTCCGGTCGCGCCCAGGCCGGGGATCGCGGCCCACCAGCGGCGCCGGCGTGGCACGCGCACGGTTAGCGCCGCCAGGGTGTCGATCCCGTGCGCCCGCAGTGCGGCGACCGTGCGCGGCGCCAGCCACAGCCCGATGTCGTCGCTGATGGCTGGCACCGGCGCCGGCAGCGCACGCAGCAGTTCGATCGCCTGGTCGGCAGCCCAGCCCTGCTCCGCCCGGTCGGCAGCGACAATTTCAAACAGCCGGGCCAGGTCCTCGCGCTGGCGGCTGCGGGCATACGCTGCCAGCTGGCGCCGGATCCGACCCAGGACGCCGCGCGACGACCGCCCTTGCACCCTTGCCTCATCCAAGTACCGGACGACGGCCTCCCGGGTCGACAGGCCGGCATGCCAAGCACGCAGGGCGGCGAGCGCAGCGGCATCCGGGAAGTCGGATCGCGCCGTCGGTTGCGGGTCGTTCGGGGTGAGGCGGAATTTCATGCCCAGCAGTTTAGCGCAAGGATCCAGCTATTACGATAAGGATACTTATCGTAATAGCTGTCATTGCTCGCATGATTGCAGAATCATAGCTGCCGATTCCAACCTGGCTTCGAAGGGCAGGTGCGGCTAGTTCCGCGTACTGGTGATGCCCTAGTACGCGATCGGTTCCAGGAGGCGTGTGACCACTGATACCGCAGTGCTTGCCGCCGTGCCGCTGGCCCGAGGTAAGGGACGCCGGTCCAGCGTGGCATGCGTTAAGCACTGCGGAGTGCGGCGGCCTGTGTACCGTCAACCCCAGGGATGACGGCGTAATGATCCGCGTCGGCAACGACGCGCTCGAGATCGAGCCAATTTCCCCGTCGAATCGCTGCACAACACGTACCCTATCGGCCCATCTGCTGTATGAGAACAGCGATCCATTTTTGCTGCCCGAGTCAGGCGGCACTCTAAACGTCGCTGATGCGCGTTTACACGCTATCGATGATAGGGTCGTCAGGGAGACCGTGCCGTTCCATCGCAATCGGACCGCTTCCTGACACGACTGGAGCGGAACCTCATCGAGCGGATCGCCACGACACTCGGGGAGCAAGCCGGAAAGTTTCACCTGTCCCTGCGACCATACTGCTGGAATGCAGCGCTAGCAGACCGCCGGCAGAAGCGGCGGATCGAAGCGCCCTGCCGCTTCCAGTTCGTCCAGCGTCAGCCCGTAGTCCGCCATCTGCGCCTGGATGCAGCAGATCGCGTCCGCCCGCTCAGTGTTCGGCTTGGCTTCGGCTTCTCGCCAGTCGTAAGGCGTCCCCTAGTAGTGCAACAGATCGCGCAGTTGGGTCAGGTGTGCCCCCTGGGTCCGATCGGCTACCGTTTCCTGGGTCCGGCCACGGTGTTGCCGTGACGCGTAGGCGTAGATCCGCGAGCGCGGCTTCCGGAACCTTCACGTGGAAAGGACGGATGAGTTGCTTCAAATCGCCGTAGGGGCAGATTCCGCCATCGAAGATTGAGGCAATCGTGCGAAAAGAAGCCCCGCGGCGAGCCGCGGGGCATAAGCTCGCTGAGGCGAGCATGGAGACAACGGCTACCGACTTCTGGCATGCACGCGTTCACTATGCTGTACCCGAGGAAAATTACCAATCACTCTGTGCGGACTCTCCCGTACTTTGAAACATCTCGGCAAACTCCCGCCGTGCAGCCGCGCTGTGGCATTCCAAGGTACGGAACTCCCTGTCTTTTCGGTTGAGCTGGCGGGCGTCGTCGCCGTAGCATTGCCGGCATTGGCACAGGGATGGCGTGGCCGGGAACTCCCGGGTCGCGCCTGGCAATGATATGACAAGGCAACCATGACCGAACATCACGCGACAAGCACGAACGCCGCGCGAGCGCAGGCCGTACTGCAAGATGTCGAGCGCCGCTGGAACACCGCCGCACTGACATGGAATGCCGACGCGCTGACCGCGCTGTACGCGCCCGAGGCGCTGTTCTTTGGGGGCCGCCCGGGCCACGCTGTGGGCCAGGCGGCGATCCTGGGGTACTTTGCCTCGTACACCGGGACCCTGCGCTCGGCATCGATGTCTCTGGCCGATCAGACCCTGGTTGAACTTGGCGCGGACACGTTGCTGGCGCAGGGGCATGCAAACTTCCGCTTCGTGCTCGTAGACGGGCGCGAAACCGAATCGGCGCTGCGGACAACTTGGGTGCTGGTCAAGCGCCTGGGCGTGTGGCAGATTCTGCAGCACCACTTTTCCCCGACACCGGAAGCACCGCCTATCCAATAGCCGGCGCACCCCTCATCGAGAGGACCCGATGCACGAAGACCAAGCGCCCGCCGACCATTCCGCGCCAACGTTTGCCAACGAATTGCCGCCGTCGGCACCACGACGCCACCTGCATACCCGCGCTGTCATCATGCAAGGCTTTCGCCGTGATGACGGCTTATGGGACATCGAAGGTGAGATGAAGGACAGCAAGACCGCGCCCTGGCCCAGTTGGGAAAGCGGTGAGCAACCGCCCGACGTGCCTATACACCACATGCGGGTCCGCATCACGCTGGACAACACTTATACCGTCCGGGCCATCGCTGCAGTACTGCCTTCGATTCCTTTTCGCGAATGCACCGGGGGCATTCCGCCGCTGCAAGGCTTGGTTGGCGCAAGCATTGCGCGCGGCTGGCGCAAGGCGCTGGAGATCACATTGGGCAGCACCCGCGGCTGCACGCATCTGCGCGAACTGCTCATGAATCTCGGTACCGTGGCCTACCAGACCGTGGGCGGCGAAACGCGGCGCCAGGAATGGGAAGCCCTGCCCGAACCCCGCATCAGACCTCCGGCGGCGACATCGCCCAAGCCGCATTGGGACAAGTGCCTCGGCTGGCGGCTTGACGGCGAAGTGATCAGGCGGTTAGCCCCGGATTTCTACCAACCCCCCGGCAACGCTTCGGCAGGCACCAATCCAGCCGCTCCGGACTAACCATCGACGCTGGCGGCCGCCGCCGTGCCAGGTACACCGTGGAATTGCGGCTATCCACAATGAATGCAGGAACTTTGCTCCTTCTGAACAAGCGCGCAATCAAGACTTCAGCGCAAGGACGTTCTTAAACCCACTCCGCAACAAACCACTTGACCGCGCCGCCACGAAAACTGGCGCAAGCCACAGCCATCACCGCGTTGGCAAGCCATCGAAGCGGGACCCAATGATGGCATTTTTCTTAGTACGGAACTTGGCGAGGCCACCGCTTGACGATGCCCGCCGGCGGCGTCGAAACTCGTTTGCGCCAACGTCTCACCGCAACTGCGCGGACGACAACGACGAGCTTGCGCGCCGCCTAGCGGCCACTACGAAGGAGAAGCGTGCAGCCACACGCAACCGACGACGATTGTCCTATCGAGCGCCGTGTTGCCACGCACCCTTCACCCAGTTCCTTCAGCACAATCTGCAGCGCACGATGAAGATCGTCACCGACCTCAAGCGGGCAAAGGAGTGAATATCCTATGGGCAAGACCATTATCGAACACCTGGCAGAGTTCTCGGTGAATACCGAAATCGCGCGGCTGCCACCGAATGTCGTTGAAGAATGCAAGCGCGACGTACTCGACGCCATCGGCTGCGCGCTGGCAGGCATTGAACATCCGAAGGGGCGCATCGGCATTGAGGCCGGCCGGCGGCTGGGTGGCACCGGAGGCAGTGCGACAATCATCGGTACATCTCACAAGTCCACCCCGCACGGCGCGGCATTCGCCAACGGCGAGCTGATCAATGCGTTGGACGCGGACTCCGTGCTGCTGCCTGGCCACGTGAGCCCCTACGTGCTGCCGGGCGCCTTCGCGTCCGCCGAGGTGCACCAGCGCTCGGGAAGTGATCTGATCGCCGCCATCGCCGTATCGCACGAGATTTCCTACCGGTTGGGCGCCGCCATGAGCGGTTATCGCGACACCAAAGATGGTAAGGCTGCGAATACATCGGTCGTTGGCTACAGCAGCACGATTTTCGGCGCGACAGCGTCGGCTGCCAAGCTCAAGGGGCTTAACGTAGACCGGCTGGCCAATGCACTGGGCATCGCCGCCGCCACAGCGCCGGTCAACTCGCAGCGCGCCTGGTTCATGCACACGCCGACCGCGACGATCAAATACCAGATGGCCGGCGCATTGACCAATGCCGCGCTGTCGGCCGCGGACATGGGAGATCTTGGCCACCGTGGTGACCTGCAAATGTTGGATGACGAAGAATTCGGGTATCCGCGCTTTGTCGGTACCTCGCGCTGGTCACCCGAGCTTCTTACCACCGGACTCGGCGAAGAATGGCGCTTCCCCGCCTTCCAGATGTTCAAGCCTTATCCGCACTGCCGCGTCATGCACGCACCCCTGGACCTACTGATCGATCTCGTGGCACAGCACGACATACGCGTCGAGGAAATCAAGGGAATCACTTCCTACGGAGAGGGCTGGGCCTACGAGCTGCCTTGCTTCACAAACCGCGAGATCACCGAGCTGCATGACGCGCAGTTCTGCTTCGCGCATGGCCTGGCTGTCGCTGCTCACCGCATCCCACCCGGCAGACAATGGCAGGATCCGTCCGTCGTGTTCGACCCATCGGTCATGACCCTGATGCACCGGGTAAAGCTGGAAACACACCCGACCTACTTCCAGTCCATTTCGGCGGACATCACCAGCCGCCCGTCACGCGTTGAGATCCGTGCACGTGGCCAGACGTTCGCTGCCGAGAAGCATTACCCCAAGGGCACGCCTTCGGCCGACCCGCAGACCTACATGGCCACGGAGGAACTGGTTTGCAAGTTCCGCACCTTCGTCGATGGTCTTCTTTCAGCCGCAACCATCGACAAGGTCCTGGACAGCGTCCTGCACCTGGAGCAGGTCGATGACTTTGGCAGGATCATGCGCCTGCTCGCGCGGCAGTAGGTAAAGTAGAACGCCAACCCTTCCCACGCGTCGTACCGAATCATCTCCCGAGGCAGCGCGCTGTCCACGGGTTCTGGTCGACGCAACGCGCGCGACGCTAGTGTCTCCTTCGATGGCCCGCGTCATGCTCAGAGAAGTTCACTGATTCAGAGGCGACTTCGGCAGCGCCTTTATCCCGTTGCACGTCGCTTCTTGACGTTTCGCCGCCTATTCTCCAAAGCCGATTTCTCGGCCTCCAGGAGGCCTCTCTTTTCAATCAGAAAGTCCATGAGGACGCGAACCTTCAGGGGCAACTGAGCGCGCGAGGGAACATAGAGGTAGAACCCCGCAAAAGGCTTGCACCAAGGCTGAAGGACGCGCATCAATGAACCGTCCGCTATCAGATGGCGCACCGCAATATCCACATGTTGGACGAGTCCGGCGCCTTGAAGGGCCATGCGGATCATGCTGTCGTCATCATTGGTGATCAAAGATCCCTGAGGCACTACAACGAACGCATGGCCATTCGGTTCCGGGGAACTGAACTCCCACCGAAAGATGGCTCCGCTCGATGTGTGTCGGTACGCCACGCAGTCATGCTCGGCCAGATCGGCGGGAGACTCCGGCATACCGTGGCGCTCGAAGTAGTCAGGCGAGGCAACGACGGCCATCTCCAACGACGGAGAAATCGGGACAGCCACGACATGTTGCGCCAGGCTTTCTCCCATGCGGACGCCTGCGTCACATCCATCCGCCACAATGTTGGAGAACCCGTCATCCAGCAAGATTTCCAGCTTCAACTCGGGATAGCGCGCAAGGAATTCCGCAAGATGCGGTTCAATCAGGTTCCGGGATGCAATCCTCGATGTGTTGATTCGCAATAGACCCGAGGGGGACGTATTGGCTTCGCCTACACTGCGCACGGCTTGCTCAATCGTCCCGAACGCCGGGCGGATCTTGTCGAACAGACGCTGCCCCTCCTCTGTCAACGACATGTCGCGCGTCGTGCGGTAGATGAGCTTGACATTCAGTTGCTGCTCCAGAGTTTTAAGGCTCTGCGACAGCGCGGCACGCGTGACCCCCATCTCCGCTGCAGCCTTCGTGAAGCTACCGTGCTGTGCAATGAGAGAGAACCAAGCGAGCGCAGGTATTTTGGATGGATCCATCGTGCGTCATTGTTAAGCCAGACTTACATGTGTAGTAGATGTCAGTGCCTTGTCGCTTGTCAATACGCTTCCTACCATACGAACTCAAGCGACAGACTCTCGGGCAATGTCCCTGGGTGAAATGGGCGCCCCATATGACACCCGGGAGGTCTGAAGCTGTGATGAATGCGTGCTTGCTTTCCACTGAACCTCGGGAGATCCCTATGCAAAAAGTCAACTTCAAGAACCTCAACGGCCAAGGCATCACCCTGGCTGCCGTGATCAACTTTCCGGAGGGCTTCGACAAGAGCAAGAAGTACCCGGCCATCGTCGTGTCGCACCCGGGAGGCGGCGTGAAGGAGCAGACCGCCGGCCTCTACGCCAGGAAGCTGGCAGAAAAGGGCTTCGTCACCATTGCTTACGACGCCTCCTACCAGGGCGAAAGCACGGGCGAGCCCCGGCAGTTGGAAAATCCCTACGTTCGTACCGAAGACGTAAGTGCGGTGATCGACTACCTGACCACGCTGCCTTACGTGGACCACGCGAACATTGGCGCCATGGGCATCTGCGCCGGCGCGGGGTACACCGCCAACGCTGCAATCAACGACCGCCGGATCAAATCCGTCGGAACGGTGAGCGCGGTCAACATCGGCTCGATGTTCCGGAATGGCTGGGAGAACAACATCAAGGACTCCGATGCCGTAGCGGTGCTGGAACTCGGCTCGAATGCCCGCACTACCGACGCTGGCAACGCGGCCAGGAACGAGAGTTTCCCGCTGGCCCCCATGCGCAAGGAAGATGCCCCGAACAAAGAGTTGGAAGAAGCATGGGAGTATTACCACACGCCCCGCTGCGAGCATCCGAACGCCCCCGGCTTCATGACTACCCGCAGCCTGACGCAAATCGTCTCCTACGACGCCTACAATAAGGCCGAGGCCTTCCTCACCCAGCCTATCCAGAGCGTGGTGGGCAGCGTGGCCGGCAGCAAGTGGATGAGCGACGATCTTCTCGCTCGCGCAGCCAGCAAGGACAAGCACATGCATATTGTCGAGGGCGCCAACCACATGTCGCTCTACGACGTGCTGAAGTACGTGGATGAGGCCGTCTCCGTGCTTACCCCGTTCTTCCAGCGCACCCTGAAGTAACCCCTCCGGCGCGGCTGCGTGTATGAAGCCGCGCTACCCCCTTCTAAGCAGCTACAGCACGAGACCTGTCTGTCTGGTGCCGGCACGGACGCCGACATACCCTCCATTTCGGCATCGCGCATTTTCACGGCCCTGGGTATTGCTCGCTGCGTCTTTGAAGAGCGGAATCTGAGCCGGTTCTCTCCACACTGAACCAGAACCCGATCAGGAGATAAGCATGTCATCGACCACTATCAAGCACGTCACCTACAAGAACCTCGGCTGGGACACGGCCGCCGACCTTTACCTGCCTCCGAGCTTCGACGAAAGCAAGAGGTACTCCGCCATCGTCAGCACGCACCCTATCGGCAGTTGCAAGGAGCAGACAGCGGGTAACATCTATGCAGCCGGGCTCGCCAAGGAAGGGTTCATCGTGCTGGTGCACGATGCCAGCTTCCAGGGCGCCAGCGGTGGCACGCCACGCTTTATCGAGGACCCGGCGATTCGCGTCTCTGACATACGTTTCGCCGTCGACTATCTGCAATCCCTGCCCTACGTCGATGAGCAGCGCATCGGTGCCATCGGCGTGTGCGGCGGTGGCGCCTACACGATCCATGCGGGTATCACCGACCATCGCCTCAAGGCACTGGTATCGATCACCGGCGTCAACTTCGGCCGCCTGATCCGGGAAGGGTTCGCCAACTTCAAGCCGCTGGAGTCCATTGAGAACATGGCCAAGCTGCGCACCGCCGAGGCGAAGGGCGGCGACCGCAGCGCCGTCAACCTGCTGCCGGAGTCGGTTGAGGCAGGCAGGAAGGCTGGCGTCACGGACATTGACGTGCTCGAGGCCACCGAATACTACAAGACCTCCCGAGGCCAGCAACCCAATGGCGCCACCAGCCAGTTGATGTCCTTCAGCAGTGCCGCCATGGGCTGGGACGCCTTCCTGAACGCCGAGGTGCTGCTGACCCAGCCACTGATGATCGTCATTGGCGACAAGCCCGGCGGTTTCGGCGCCTACCGCGACGGCTGGGAGATCCACGGCCGTGCTGCCTCCACGAACAAGCAAATCGTTGTGGCGGAAGGCTGGTCGCACTACGACCTCTACGACAAGGCCGAGCCTGTGGCCCTCGCCATGGCGAAGGTAGTGCCTTTCTTCAAGGACAACCTCTAAAGACAGGGGCATGCGGCTGCCCCTGAGCATCGCGGACAACGGCACCTGCATAGGTGCCTGAGTCCATAGCCCATAGAAAAGGAATGCAACCATGAAGAACGTACTCGTACTCGGTGCCAATGGCCAGATCGCACAATGGGTCGTCAAAGCCCTGGCCGGTGACAAGGATGTCAACCTGACTTTGCTCGTGCGCAATCCCAGGAAGCTCGGAGATACCCCCGCGAACGCCAAGGTCGTGATCGGCAGCGTGCTCGACAAGAGGCTGCTTCAACAGGCAATGACGGGCCAGGATATCGTTTATGCCAACCTCACTGGCGACGACCTGGACGCGCAAGCAAAGCAAGTGATTGCCGCCATGCAAGCCACCGGGGTCACGCGGCTGATCTTCGTGCTGTCGCTGGGCATCTACGACGAAGTGCCAGGCAAGTTTGGCGAATGGAACAACGCCACGATCGGAGAAGATCTCAAGCCCTTCCGCCGCGCGGCCGATGCCATTGAAGCCTCGAGCCTGCAATACACCATCCTGCGTCCTGCCTGGCTGACAGACGAGGACGAGGTGGACTATGAGCTGACGGTCAGGAATGAGCCGTTCAAGGGTACAGTCGTCTCGCGCAGGAGCGTGGGTGACCTGATCACCAGGATCATCGAATCGCCAGCGCTGCACCTGGACGAGAACTTGGGCGTGAACAAGCCAAACAGCGACGGCGACAAGCCGTTCTTCATGTAAGGGACGTATTGCGGGCATGTGCATCAACTGTGCGTTCCAGCAGTGCAAGCCCCCACAGCCGGCGCGGGTGCTGGTCGATGACCGCGAAACCCACCCTGTACTGCAATGCGTGCCGTGATCAAGCGGAAATGATTCACGGCGCTTTTGCATCTGGCAGCAACGCCACCTCTCATGCAAGAACAACCATGAAACGCCGCATGACGCTTCTGCACTGGTTCCTTATCGCGCTGGGCCTCGCCTTGATAGCGGCACTGGGTGTGCTGCGCTCTGTTACCTGGATCGAGAGTCGCCAGGCACGCCAACTAGAGGAAAAGGGGCCGTATGTGCCCACCGCCACCGCGCCGACTTCGCGCACTGCAGTGGTGTACTTTTCTCGCTCAGGCAATACGGCGTTGGCCGCGCGCCACGTGGCCAAACGGCTGGATGCCAGGCTGTTCGCATTGGAGGCACCCGACTACCGGCTCGGACTGATCGGACTGGTGCATGCGCTCCATGACGCGAACGCGCTCAAGAGCAAGCCGAAGGCGCTCCCCGATATCACCCCACGCACAATCGACCTGACACCGTTCGATACCGTCTGGATCGGCTCGCCAGTGTGGCTGTACAGCCCTGCGCCGCCCATCTGGGCCTTTGTCGAGAATAATCGCTTCGACGGCCAGCGCGTGGTGCTGTTCAACACCTACAATAGCCATTTTGGCGACGATTATGTCGCGGCCTTGAGAGACAAGGTGATGGCGCACGGCGCGCGTTCCTTCGAGCATCGCCATGTGCTCCGCGGACGAATGACGCGCCAACTCACGCCCGACGAGATGCTGCGCGCCATCGACGACGAATGGTTCGCGGCTCAATCCGGGCGTTGATGTTCTTTCAGGGAGGCAAAGCGAAGGGATCCTGAGTCTGCTTTGCAGATGCCCCGCAGCCTTGGGGAAACGCGCCCGCTGGCGCCAGCAGGGGCCAGCCACAGGGCAGCCGCGAGCGGCCTCTGCCGCGCCGTTCCGGATCCCCACTTCCGGAACGGCGCAAATATGCGCTCAACCTCACTGCCTGAGTTCGATCAGCAAGTCCTTCGCGGCCACCCGGTCGCCCTGCTGCACATGCACTGCGGCAATCTCACAATCGCGCTCGGCCGCGATGTGGGTCTCCATCTTCATCGCTTCCAGCGCAAGCAGCGTCGTGCCTGCGGCCACGCGCTGTCCCGGCTGCACCGCCACGGTCACAATGGAGCCCGGCATCGGCGCGGCGATATGCAGCGGATTGTCGGGATCGGCAACGATCCGGCGGTGACGCGCCGGACCGGCTTGCTCGGCGCTGCGCTGTTCGATCAGCGCCGTACGTGATTGCCCGTTCAGTTCGAACTGGACCTTGATGTTGCCCTCCTCGGCATCGGGATGCATCCCCTGCAGGGAAACCATCAAAGTCTTGCCCGCCGCGATGTCGATGGCCACCTCTTCCTGGGGCTGCAGGCCGTACAGGAAGGCCGGCGTGGGCACGACTGAGGTATCGCTATAGGTCCGGACGTGCGCGTGGTAGGCGACCGCCTGCTTCGGGTACATCAGGTAGGAGGCGAGTTGCCGGTCGTCGATGGATTGTTCGCACGCCGTTTCCGCCTCGGCGCGCGCGGCGTCGAGGTCCACCGCCGGAATCTGGTCGCCCGGCCGGTAAGGCGCGGGCGGCTCCCCGCGCAGCACCTTGCGCGAGAGCTCCGCCGGAAAGCCATCTGGCGGGAAGCCCAGTTCGCCCTTGAACAGGGAAACCACCGATTCCGGAAACGCGATCTCCCGGGCCGGATCGCAGACATCGGCGGCACTCATGTCGTTGGCCACCATCATCAGCGCCATGTCGCCGACCACCTTGGAGGTCGGCGTCACCTTGACGATGTCGCCGAACATCTTGTTGACCTCGGCATACGCCTGCGACACCTCGGTCCAGCGATGTTCGATGCCGAGCGAGCGCGCCTGCTCGCGCAGGTTCGTGTACTGGCCGCCGGGCATCTCGTGGCGGTAGACATCGGCCGTGCCGGCGCGGATCTCCGATTCGAACGGCGCGTAGTAGCGACGCACGCCCTCCCAGTACATCGACGCCTCGTGCAGGCGCTCCATGCTAAGTCCGGGGTCGCGCTCGCTGCCAGCCAGTGCCGCCGCGATGCTCGACAGGTTCGGTTGCGAAGTAAGCCCGCTCATCGCATCGAGCGCGCCATCGACGGCATCGCAGCCGGCACCAATGGCAGCCAGAGCGGAAGCGGCCGAGATGCCGCTGGTATCGTGCGTGTGGAAGTGCACGGGCAGGCCAGTCTCGTCCTTGAGCGCCTTGACGAGCGCTGCCGCGGCTTGCGGACGACAGATCCCCGCCATGTCCTTGATGCCCAGCACGTGCACGCCCGCAGCCTGCAGTTCGCGCGCGATCCCGACGTAGTACTTCAGGTCGTACTTGGGGCGGGAGCCGTCGAAGATGTCCCCGGTGTAGCAGATCGCGCCCTCGCACAGCGCGCCGCTCTCGCCCACGGCATCGATGGCCACGCGCATATTGCGCACCCAGTTCAACGAATCGAACACGCGGAACACGTCCACGCCGGCGCTGGCAGCCTGGCGGACGAAGAACTTCACCACGTTGTCCGCATAGTTCGTCTAGCCGACCGCATTCGAGCCACGCAGCAGCATCTGGAACAGGATGTTCGGCACGCGCTCGCGCAGTTGCTCAAGACGTTGCCACGGGTCTTCCTTGAGGAAGCGCAGCGCCACGTCGAAGGTCGCCCCGCCCCAGCACTCCATCGAGAACAGTTGGGGCAGTTCGCGCGCGTAGAACGGCGCGATCGGCAACATGTCGGCCGTGCGCATGCGCGTGGCGAACAGCGACTGGTGCGCATCGCGCATGGTCGTGTCGGTCAGCAGCACCCGCTTCTGCTCCAGCATCCAGCGCGAGAATTTCTCCGCGCCGAGTTCGCGCAGCAGGTCGCGCGTGCCGGTCGGGAGCGGGCCGGCGGTATCCACCGCGGGCAGCACCGGGCTGGGCAACGGCAGCGGCGGCAGCGAGCGGCCGTTGATTTCCGGATGCCCGTTGACGCACACATCGCCGAGATAGCGCAGGAGCTTGGTCGCACGGTCCTGGCGCTTGGTGAAGGCCAGCAGTTCCGGCGTCTTGTCGATAAAGCGCGTGGTGACGTCGCCGGAGCGGAAGGCGGGATGGTTGATGACGTTTTCAAGGAACTGCAGGTTGCACGCGACGCCGCGGATACGGAACTCGCGCAGCGCGCGGTCCATGCGCCGGATCGACTCGGGGGCGGTGGGCGCCCAAGTGGTGACCTTGACCAGCAGCGAATCATAGTACGGCGTAATCACCGCGCCGCCGTAGGCCGTACCGGCGTCCAGGCGCACGCCGAAGCCTGCCGCGCTGCGGTAGGCGGAGAGCCGGCCATAGTCCGGCAGGAAGCCGTTTTCGGGATCCTCGGTCGTGATCCGGCATTGCAGCGCATGCCCGTTCAGCGAGATCCCCGCCTGTTCCGGCACGCCGGCAGCGCGCACGACGATCTTGCCATCGGCATCGCGCGTGTTCTCGGTCATGCCGATATGGCCGCCCTCGGTGATGCGGATCTGCGCCTTGACGATATCGACGCCCGTGACCATCTCGGTCACCGTGTGCTCGACCTGGATGCGTGGGTTGACTTCGATGAAATAGAACTGGCCGGAATCGGCATCCATCAGGAATTCGATCGTGCCCGCATGCGTGTACCCGACTGCACGCATCAGCCGCATGGCCGCGTCGCACAGTGCCGCGCGGCCGGCATCGTCCAGGTAAGGGGCCGGCGCGCGCTCCACCACCTTCTGGTTGCGACGCTGCACGGTACAGTCGCGCTCATACAGGTGCACCAGGTTGCCGTGCGTATCGCCGAGCGCCTGCACTTCTACGTGGCGCGCGTTGCGCACCAGTTTCTCGACGTAGACCTCGTCGTTGCCGAATGCCGACAATGCCTCGCGCCGCGCGGCCGGCAGCGCGGTCTCGAGATCCTGCTCGTTCTCCAGCATGCGCATGCCGCGCCCGCCACCGCCCCAGCTCGCCTTGAGCATCAGCGGGTAGCCGATGCCGGCCGCCAGGCGCCTGCACTTGTCCAGGTCGTGGGGCAGCGGATCGGTCGCCGGCATGACCGGCACGCCCGCCTCGATCGCCGCATTGCGAGCCGCCACCTTGTTCCCCAGCTTGCGCATGACCTCCGGCGACGGGCCGATCCAGCGGATCCCCGCATCGATCACGGCTTGTGCGAAATCTGGGTTCTCCGAGAGAAAGCCATAGCCGGGGTGGATGGCGTCAACCTTCGCTTGCCGGGCGATGCGCAGGATGTCGTCGATATCGAGGTAGGCCGCGAGCGGCTTCTTGCCCTCGCCAACCAAGTAGCTTTCGTCCGCCTTGAAGCGATGGAGCGCGAGGCGGTCTTCTTTCGAATAGATCGCTACCGTCCGGATATTCATCTCGGCCGCGGCGCGCATCACGCGAATCGCGATCTCGGAGCGGTTGGCAATCAGCAGGGATTTGATCGGGGTGTAACTCATGGGCGCACAAGAAAGTGGGCAATGCCGTGCACAAGCGTCACGGCATGTCAGATGATCGGGGATGCAGCGCTGTGCCTGAGGCCCGCGCTGCCGTCAGTTGTAATGGGCAAAAATGGGGTGCGAATCCATCCAGTCGTATTGCCCTGTCGTAGCCGCCCACGCCCAATTTTTCCGCCTTGGCGACTGCTTATTGCTATCGAAACGCTCGCTTCCCGTCTGTCCGGCACGGGGCTTGCGGTCATCGCCGGCAAGCTCGCGGCTGTCCGCGCCGGCTCCATTTCTTTCGTAGTACATCGCGGTGCCTTCCTCTTCCAAATCCAAGGCGCCTGTCCTGCAACGTAGCGCGAGAGCCAGGCGACGGAAAATTTGCCGGCACAACCAGATGCGTGCCCACCCGATCGTCTTGGCGCAAGAATGGCGCGCGTAGCCCGGCAGCGATCCGATCAAGCCGCTCCGCTTACATGGCAACCAGATAGGCTCGCAGTTCATGCCCCCTGGCCTGGCTTAGCCGAAGCGCCCCCCGCTCACGTGCAGTACCTCGCCGGTAATGAAGCCCGCGCGCTCGGAGGCCAGGAAGGCAACCGCGTCGGCGATATCTCCCGGACGACCAACGCGCTTGATAGGCTGCATCTGCACGGCACGCTCCTTGATGGTTTCATACGTAGGCAAGGCCTGCACCATCTCCGTCTCGATAAATCCAGGTGCCACGCAGTTCACCGTGACGCCATAGCGCCCTTCCTCGATGGCCAGTGCCTTGGCCATGCCGATCAGCCCTGCCTTCGCCGCCGAATAGTTGGCCTGCGTAGGATTGCCCAAATGCGCGCGCGAGCTGATGTTGATGACGCGGCCCCAGCCCTGCTCGATGAAATGCGGCATCACGGCCCGGGTCGCCAGGAACGCCCCCTTGAGCATGACCTCCATGACGAGGTCCCAGTCTTCCTCGCTCATCTTCACCAGATACTTGTCCCGCGGGAATCCGGCGTTGTTGACGAGGATGTGCACCCCGCCAAATTGAGTAACCGTTTCTTCCACCAGCCGGCTCACGTCTTCAGACTTGGTGATGTCGGCGATTACACAATGGGCTTGCAGGCCATCAGCACGCAGCGCTGCGACAGTCTCCTCTGCCCGCTCGCGGAGCACGTCCGTCACGACCACGCGCGCGCCCTCTTCCGCCAGCCGGCGCGCCGTTGCCGCACCCAGGCCTCGTGCCGAACCGGTAACGATGGCGACACGATCCTTGATCTGAAGATCCATTTCCTTCCTTTTCATTTGCCGCGGCGGCGGATGCCATCGCGATAGACAGGCGGTCCGGCACCAGCGCCGAACGGACACCGGAATCGTATAAGTCGAGCCGCACCGAATCAATTGGTAATTGGTGAAGCTGCGGTTCGCCGCCCGCGAACACCGGCCGGCCTGGTTCGCGTTCCGGCAATCGCCGGCTCGCGAATCGGCATTTGAGTCGCGCGGTTGCCGCCTCTACCATCAGTTCCAGCGGTATGGAAAACGCAGCGCAAGGCGCTGACAAGAGATCAGACAAGCACCCTCCCGGAGTGGTGCGCTGAAAGGGCAACCCGTTCATGACACCTCCCGCACAAATCACGATGACCCTGGAACGGGGCCTTCATGTTCTTCGTGCCTTCCGTGCCGAACGTACGCCGCTCACGAACAGCGAGATCGTCAAGCGCACCGGCCTGCCGAAAGCGACGGTGTCGCGCCTGACCACCACCCTGATCGCGCTGGGGTTCCTGCGCCGCGTCGCCGGCAGCACTCAGTTCGAGCTGGCCCCGGCTTCCCTCCAAATCGGCGACACCTACCTGGAAACCAACCCGGTCACCGATCGCGTGAATCCCTTCCTGCAGGAACTGGCGGACCGACTCAATGTGTCGGTCGCCCTTGCCGTGCCCGATCAGCTCGATATGCTCTATATCGCACATCGAACCAGTTCGCGCATTGCGACCCTGCGCCTCGGCGTGGGCTCGCTGCTACCGATGGGTTGGACGGCGACCGGCCGTGCCTGGCTGTGGGGCTTGCACCCCGAGGCCCGGCATGAATACCTGGAAACGCTCAAGCGCGCAGATGGCGCGCGCATCGCCGAACTCGAACGCGGCATCGCTGCGGCTTTCGAGGACCTGCAGACCCTTGAGGTCTGTACCTCCTTGGGCAAGTATCAGCGCAACGCTTACGGGATTGCCCTTCCTGTCACGGTGGGACGCTCGGCCACACTGATGTCGCTGAGCTGCGGCGCGGTTGAACTGGAGCCGGACATGGCAGCCATCACAGAACGCCTCGCGCCTGTGCTGAAGGCCGCGGCAGCCGACCTCGTCGAGCTGCTCCGGGACGTTGATACGCAGATCTGACGGTCAGTCCGTGGCGCCCTCCCCTGGGCGCCACTGTGGCATCAGTGACGTGTACTCAGGCGCTCCTCCAGGGCGTGCGCCGTCGCAGCGAGCCTCGGGCCCAACTCCCGCTCCATCCTGGCGCGATTCATGCGCGCGCTGCGGCCAACGCTGGCCAGCACCACTGACGGATGTCCCGGCACACTGACAGGCACCGCAACCGAAGCCAGCTCGCGCCCGCAAGGCGACATGCAAAAGCCGTACTGGTGGAGCTGTGACATGCCCTCGGCCATCTGCCTGCGCAGCGAAGGCCAGTCACGGCCGCTCTTGCGTTCGACGTTGCTCTGTAGGTAGAAGCGCTCCCGTTCCGGCAATGCGGCGAGCAGCGCCCAGCCCATCGGGGACGAAGCAATCGGCACGCGGATCCCGGCGGCAAGGTGCGTGTCAAGATAGACGTTCTTGCCAATCTGCGATTCATTGACAATGACATCGAGCCGGTCGCGCGCACCCAGGATGACATGCGTATCGCTGGCGTCGGCGAATCTCTGCATCTCGATGCGGGCGGCGCGTTGCACGCTGTCGCCCGAGACGGCCGCGTAGCCCAGGGTCAATGCGGCCGAGGCAAGCCGGAACTTGCGCCGGCTCTCGTCGTAGCGCACGTAGCCGAGTGCTGCCAGGGAATGCAGCATCCGGGACACGGTAGGGGCCGGAATGCCGGTCTCCACGGCAATCTCCTGGTTGCCCATCCACGGATGCTCGGCGCTGAATGCAGCCAGCACGGCCAGGCCGCGGGCCAGCGGCACCACCCGCACGTCACCCTTGTCGAGATTACGGTTCGATTGCTTCGCGGCTTGAACGGTTGCCATGGCTGTCTCCATTGTTGCCGGCCCGGCCTTCATTGGACCGTGCCGTTATTCCCGTCACGCCTCAAGCGTAATCGGCTGGCGGCGAGGCGCCCAGTTGTCTTCCGCGACGCGGCGATTCGCCAACCGCGATCCAGCACCCCGCGTGCCGGGCGGCCGGCACTGGATAACGCCGGCCCAGTCTGCCCCGCCCGCTGAGAGCCCGGCGCGCGCCTCAGACCAGGCGCAGGATATCGTCGACCCGGGCACGCTCGGTGCGGTAGCCATTCACCGGGTGTGCCCTGTCGGCGTAGCCGAAGGAGATGCCGCACACCACCTTGCGTCCCTCCGGAATGGCAAAGTACTTGCGGATGAAGCTGGACTGCATGGCCAGTGCTGCCTGCGGCGTGGTGGCCACGCCATGAGCCTGGGCAGACAACAGGAAGGCGCTGACGAAGCCGCCCGCGTCCACAGCGCCATAGGCACCCAGCTCCTCCGGCACGGTGACGATCGCCACATGCGGCGCACCGAACAGGCGGAAGTTTTCGAACGACTGGCTTTCGCGCTGCTCCTTGTCGCCGCGGCCAATCCCCAGCGCTTCATAGAGCTGAAAGCCGGCTTGGCGACGACGGTCGAGGTACACGCCACGGTATTCGTCCGGAAACGGGAAGTCAGAGTCCAGTTCGGGGTGCTTCCGCACCTGCTCCATCAGCGCATTCCTGAACTTTTCAGTGCTCCCGCCCGAAGTAATTACCAGATCCCAGGGTTGCGTGTTGCACCACGAGGCGGTGCCGCGCGCGGCGTCGACGATGCTGCGGATCACGTCCTCCGGCACCCCATCGCGCAAATAGGCGCGGCACGTGGCGCGCCCGAAGATCAAGCGCCGTAGCGCATCAATATCGGCATGGTGTGCGGTCATGGGGACCAGTCCTTCCAGGAGTTAGTTCGTGCCGGGCGGCGGCCCCGGCGATGCTCGCCAACCTTCCCCGAACACGAGAAGGTTGGCGCCATGGCCCATCAGAACGACTTGCTCGGACCCAGCAGGTTGTGGGCCACGAACCGGTCAATAAGACTTCGGCAGGCCGAGCTTGCGTTCGGCGATGTTCGACAGGATAAGCTGCGGGGTGACGGGCGCAATGTAGCCGATCCAGGCTTCGCGCATGAATCGTTCCACGTGATATTCCTTCGCGTAGCCGAAGCCGCCATGCGTGAGGATCGATGTCTGGCAAGCGTTCATGCAGGCCTCGGATGCCAGCAGCTTGGCCGCGTTGGCCTCGGAGCCGCAGGAGATCCCTTTGTCGTAGAGATCGGCAGCGGCGAGCAGCATGTGGTTGGCAGCCTCGAGCTCTGCCCAGTTGCGGGCCAGCGGATGCTGGACACCCTGGTTCTTGCCGATCTGACGACCGAAGACGACGCGGTCCTTAGCGTATTGCGTGGCAAGCTTGAGTACCGCGCGGCCGATACCGACCTGCTCGGCGGAGACGAAAACGCGCTCTGCGTTCATGCCGTGGAAGATGTACTTCAGGCCCTTACCTTCCTCACCGATCAGCGAGTCTTTGGAAACCGGCAAATCGTCGATGAACAACTCGTTAGTGTCGACGGCGGCGCGGCCAAGCTTGTCGATCTCCCGAATCTCCACATACTTGCGGTCGAGCTTGGTGTAGAACAGGCTCAGCCCTTCGCCGTGCTTCTTGACCTCCTCGACCGGTGTGGTGCGCGCGAGAATCAGCATGTGGTCGGCGACCTGCGCGGTCGAAATAAAGACCTTCTTGCCCGAGATCAGGTAATTGCCATCGGGCTGCTTCTTCGCCACGACCTTGAGCTTGGTGGTATCAAGGCCCGTGTCCGGCTCGGTGACCGCGAAGCACGCCTTGTGTTCGCCACGGACAAAGGGCGGCAGCCAGGCCTTCTTCTGGGCATCCGTGCCGAAATGCACGACCGGCTGCAAGCCGAAGATGTTCATGTGGATCGTGGACGCGCCCGCTTGCCCGCCGCACTCGGCCACGGTACGTAAGAAGAGCGCAGCTTCAGTCACGCCAAGATTCGCCCCGCCGAACTCCTCTGGCATGCAGATCCCGAGCCAGCCGCCGCTGGCAACAGCCTCGAAGAACTCGTGCGGAAACTCGTGGTTCTTGTCCTTGTTCCGCCAGTACTCGAGCGGAAAGTCCGCACAGATCTTTTCTGCCGCATCAATAATGGCGAGCTGATCGGCGCTGAGTTTGTAATCCATCGCTTCACTCCATCAGGTGTCAGATCAGGCCTTGTCGGCAGGGCGCAGCATCATCAGGCCGGTGCGCACGGCAGTGCAGACGATTTCGTCGCGCTGGTTCTTGGCAACGTGCTTGAAGGTGACGATGCCAGAGTCCGTACGGCTCTTGGAGATGCGCGTTTCGATGATTTCCGTCTCGACGCGGATGGTGTCGCCGTGGAAGGTGGGCTTGGGGAAAGCAATCTCGCCAAAGCCGAGGTTGCCCAGCGTGGTGCCCAGCGTGGTCTCGTACACCGTGATGCCGGCCACCAGCGCCAGCAGGAACATGCTGTTGACCAGGCGCTGGCCGTAGAACGTATTCTTGCTGTACTCGGCGTCGATGTGCAGCGGTGCGCAGTTGTAGGTCATGGCCGAGAACAGGACGTTGTCGGTCTCGGTGACGGTGCGGCGGATGGCATGCTCGATCACCATGCCGGGCTTGAATTCTTCGAAGTAAAGGCCTGCCATTTTTCTATCTCCTTGGGTATTCGCAATCAGTTGTTGAACGATTGTGCGAGCTCGATGATTTCGCGCGCCGTCTTCACATGCGCGATGTCGATGTGCTCGCCGTCATAGATGCACGAGGCGCGCCCCTCGGCCTCTGCCTTTTCCAGTGCGTCGATCATTCCCTGGTAGAACGCCACTTCCTCCTCGGTGGGACTGTAGGTCTTGTTGACGATCTCGACGTTTGAGGGGTGCAGCACCAGCTCGCCGCTCATGCCAAGCTGGCGGTCGTTGGCGGACGAGACCTTAAGCCCTTCGAGGTCATGCACCTGCTGCCATACTCCGCCGATGGGCAGCTTGCCCGCGGCGCGGGCGGCCATGACGATGCGCGACTTCAGGTACAAGGTCTCGCGCCCTTCGAGCGACCAGACGGTCTTGAGGGCACGGGCCACGTCGGCGTTCTTGGCCGTGGCGCCGACGATGGCAGGCACGCGCTCGTGCTGGGCGATCTCGTAGGCGTATTGCAGCGAGCGGGCGGTCTCCAGCAGCGGAATCACCCGGGTGTGGCCCACCGGCATGCCGGCGCGGTATTCGGCCTCGGCCAGCATGGACGAGACGGTATGAATGTCCTCGGGGCCGCAGGGCTTGGAAATCACGATGCCCTCGACCACCGGATGGACGATGGCCAGGATGTCTTCGAAGTCGTACAGATGTGCGCTGCGATTGATGCGCACCCAGATGCGCGGTTTCTGCCCGGCCAGCCAGTCCAGCCTGGACTTGACGATCTCGCGCGCCTCGACCTTCTGGGCCGGCGGCACGCTGTCCTCCAGATCCAGGATCAGCGCATCCGCTTTGGATGCCACAGATTTCTCGATCCAGCTCGACTTGTTGCCCGGTACGAACATCATGGATCGAATCGGTTTCATGGCACTTACACTCATCCTGGTCTCCTGGTAATGATTGCTGCCTTACAATCGTTAGATGAACGGCAAAAAATTTTTGGGAAATCCCGTGGCCTTGATGCTAGATGGGCCAGGTCGTTTTGCTCAAGTAGTGACTGGCGAACCACCGATTCGCATTGCGCGAACCGGCGATGCACGGACGGCTTCAGCCCGCCGGATGGCGTCTCGGCAACCGTTGCAGGCAGCGGAACTTGGCCACCACCTCGTTGCGCTGGTTATAGGCGCGACGCTCCAGTTCGATCAGGCCGGCGTCGGGGCACGCGGGGTCTTCGCGCTTGTCCAGCACCTCGCTTTCAATATGAATGGTGTCGCCGATGAAGACGGGCCGCGTGAATCGCACGTCGCTGAAGGCAACAGTGCCTGACACCGGGCCCCGTGCCAGTCCGGCCGCACCGATGCCGCATGCCAGCCCCAGCAGGAGGATGCTGTTGACGGCACGCATGCCATATGGCGCGGCTTCGGCATACGCCTGGTCCACGTGCAATGGCTCCATGCCATAGGTCAGCGTGCTGAACAGGAGGCTATCTGCCTCCGAGATGGTCTTGCGGATGGCATGCCGGCTGGCACTGCCAATGACAAAGTCCTCGAAGTAGCGGCCGGTCGCGGCGTCGGACATGGGTGCATTCCCTTGAAAGGCGGGACTTGCATGTGCATGCCACGACGCAGCGTCCCGTCACGCTTCAAGGGTAATCAGCAGGCGGCGAGGCGCCAAGTTGTGTTCCGCGACGCGGCGATTCGCCAATCGCGATCCGGCATCAGGCATGCCGAACGGCTCAGGATGACGCCGGCTCAGGCCGCTCGGTCAACTGGCGGATCAGCATGCGCGTCGCCGCCGTGATCGCCTTGCCGCGACGCGTGCCGATGCGCACGCTGCGGGTCGCCCAGGGTTCGGGAATCCGTAGCATTGTCGAACGCGTGCTGGCCTCGAGCGAGACCATGCACTCCGGCAGGATGGTCACGCCAAGGCCCGCCTCAACCAGGCTGCGCGCCGCCTCGGGGCCATTGATCGTGAACTTGGGATGCAACACCCGGCCGATCTCGCGCGCGGCGCGGTTGACATCGGACATCAGCGTGGTGTTCGGGTGCATGGCAATGAACGGCTCGCGGATCAGGTCGGAGAAGGCGACCTCAGGCTGCTCGCCCAGCGGATGGCCATGCGGCACCAGCGCGACCAGGCGGTCGACGCGATACGGCAGGCTGTCCAGCGGCTCGTCGTCGATATCCGGGCTGACGATGTACACGGCCAGGTCGACATCCCCCGCCACCACCGAACGCACCAGGTTGGTATTGGCGTCCTGTTTCAGTTCCAGCTCGACCAGCGGGAAGTTGCGGGAGAACTCGCCGATCTCGCGCGCCAGGTACTGGATGATGACGGCACCCGTGGTGCCCACGGTGACGTGGCCACGAACGCCTTCGGAGAATTCGCCGAGTTCCCGGCGCATGTCTTCGAGGTTCTCGAACAGCAGCCGCAGATGGCGCGCCAGGACTTCGCCCGCCGCGCTTGGCGCCACGCCGCTGGGATTGCGCTCGAACAGCTGCACGCCGGCAATGTCTTCCAGATCCTGGATGCGCTTGGTTGCCGCGGAGGCGGCAATGTTCTCGCGGATGGCGGCGCGCCGGATCTGGCGCTCTTCCACCACCGTCAGGAACAGCCGCAGGGTGAACAGGTCGACCCGCCGGGTCAGGCCATGCACGCTCAGCGTGCTCATGGTGTCTCCTTTAATGCTGGAACCGGTCTGCCGCCGGGTCAGGCGTCGCGCACATGCTGCGCAGCAGCATTGCGCTACGTGCGCCGTGAATCGCACCGCGAGTATACCGTCATGTCAGGTGGACCTGCACGGCTGCCGCGGCTCGGCGCGCGCCGTTCAGCCCGCGCCAACGCCTCCGCTGCCATGCAGGCTGGAGACTTCCTGCAGGTCCAGGTCGTGTTCCAGGTGACGTAGCAGTTCATCGCTGAGCTGTCCGGCGCGATGCATGCCGAGTAGTTCGGCCCTGGCGGCGGCAAGCCCGGCTAGGACCACGGCGAAGTGGGCAGATCGCGCCTCGTCGGGAAAGACGCTGTCCTTGAAGCGCTCGGTCAGTTGCGCCCGGTAGTTGTACTGCTCCCACAGGCGCGGGTGCAGCAGCTTGCCGTCGGCGTCGAATACCAGCGGGCGAATGGCATCCAGCTGCGCCTTCTCCAGCCGAGCCCAGGCCTGGGGTTCGGTCAGCTTGACGACGCCTTCGCCCGCATTCATCTTGCCGACGTCGAACATGCCGATCAGCAGGCCAATGGTCGCGCCCTGGACCAGCACCGTCACCAGGATCACGGCAAATGCCGCCACCAGGATCAGGTCCCTGCCCGGCATCGCCTCAGGCAGTGCCAGCGCAATCGCAAGCGTCACCACGCCGCGCATCCCCGCCCAGCTCACGATCGTTGCCGAGCGCCAGTCCGGCCGCGCCTGGTGCCTGTGCAACAGGCGATGCCAGGCCGGCTTCAGCGCTTCCGTGGCAAAGACCCACACAAAGCGCGACAGCACCACTGCCACCATGACGATGGTGACCGGCAGCGCCAGGTAAGCCACCGCATCCGCCGTGCCACCGAGCCGGCCAATCACGCCGCGCAGCGACAAGCCAATCAGCAGGAAGACCAGTGCTTCCAGCAGGAACACCATCATCTGCCAGAACGCGGTGCCACGGATTCGGGTCGTTGCCGAAAACACACGGTGCTGATGCCACCCCAGCATCATGCCCGTGGTGACCGTGGCGATCACGCCGGAGACTTCCAGCCATTCCCCGACGATGTAGCTGATCCAGGCCGGCAGGACCGATGCCGTGATGATCAGGTACTCATCCGTCAGCACCGTGATGACGCGTATCAGCACGATCCCGACACCGACGCCGACAGCGACCCCACCCAATGCCAGCACCACGAACTCGGCCGCGGCGTGCTGCATGTTGAACGCGCCGGTCAGCGCGGCCGCGACCGCGAAGCGATAGAGCACCAGCCCCGACGCGTCATTGAGCAGGCTTTCGCCTTCCAGCAATGCCATCAGCCGCCGCGGCAACGCGACGCGCTCCAGCACCGCCTTTGCCGCGACCGCATCGGGCGGGGACACGATGGCGCCCAGGGCAAAACATGCGGCCCACGGCAGCCCTGGTGCCACGAGGTGGACTGCCACGCCGACGACCAGCGTGGTGAACAGCACGGCCCCGATGGCCAGCATCAGGATGCCGCGCAGGTTGCGCCGGAACTCATCCCAGACCGAAAAGTAAGCGCCGTCCATCAGCAGCGGCGGCAGGAAGACGACCAGCACCAAGTCCGGGTCAAGCTCCACGTCGGGCAGCCCAGGGATGAAAGCCATGGCAATGCCGCCAACAAGGAAGGCGGCCGCAGGGGGCAGCCGGAGCCGTTTGGCAAGCAGCTCGAGGCCGATGATGACGACCAGCGATAGCAGCACCAGCTTGAAGGCCAGAACTGGCGACATGGCGTTCCCCCAAGGGTTCGGTGTTGCGGCAATTATCCACGAAACATCGATAGCTACGTGATGCAAGAGGCTTGTGCTTTCGATTTCCGGAACAAGCGCGGCATGCCGATTGCCGCAGGCGGTACTCGACGCTCTAATCGTTCGCAACGAGCGGCCGCCCTCTTCTCATCAGTCGGCCAGGCGGCCGCCCGATTCGTGCCGTGGGGTCGCCCGTCGGACTGTTGGCGAACGACCCCGTGATGGCTAACCACCCCCAAAGACCCGCCATGACGAGATTTCCACGCCAGAATTCCGAAGACCCGATGGCCACGCTGTGCCGCATGGCATTGCAAACGCAGTACGAGGACCTGCCGGCAGACGTGATCCGGCATGCCAGACATACGTTGCTGGACGCCATGGCCGTCACTATCGGCGGCTCTGCGATGGATGGCATACCGGCAATCGTTGAGCTAGTGAAAGACAAAGGAGGCAAAGCGGAAACCATGCTGCCCTTCTATGGCGGCAAGGTCCCCGCCGCGGAGGCGGCACTGGCCATCGGGCCGATGCCGCGCGCCATGGATTGCGGCGACCTCCATGAAGAGGCCGGGCACGTCAGTGAATACATCGTTGCCAGCCTGCTGGCCGCGACGGGCCTGCGGCAGAACGTGACAGGCAAGGAGTTCCTCGCTGCGCTGGCGATCGGCCAGGAGATCCTGATCCGCCTGGGATCGGCCTACAAGGTCATCAGCCTGGCAGTCAAGGCCAACGACTGCGGCGGCCACTACATCTTTGGCGCGGTCGCGGCGGTCGGCAAGCTGCTGGGACTGACGCAGGAGCAGCTCGAGAACGCCCAGGGCATCGCACGCACCATGACGCAGCCGCATACGATGGCCATCTACGCCCCCGCCACGCTGATGGTCCGCGTGCATCACGGACTGGTGTGCCAGGCGGCGATCACGGCGTGCCAACTGGCCGCGCGCGGCATCACCGGACCGCGCCAGGAGGTGCTGCTAGGCGCGAAGGGCTACCTGAACACGGCCCGCTGGGAGACTGAACCCGAAGCGCTGACACGGGATCTCGGCGAGCGCTGGGAACTGGCGAGCATCATCACCAAGGGCTACAGCGCCTGCTACTTCTCGCATTCTTCCATTGACGGCATCCGTGACCAGATGCGCAGTCATGGCTTTGGCGCGGCCGATATCGCGAGCATCCATATCGATGTCTCCACGTCCGGCTGGCGCGCGGTCTGCGAACCGACCGACAAGAAATGGCTGCCACGGACCGTGCCGGAATGCCAGTTCAGCCTGCCCTATGCCGTAGCCACCGCGGCGTTCGACGACAAGGTATTCCTGGAGTCCTACAGCGCTAGGGCCAGGGAGCGGGAGGACGTCCGCGAACTGATGACGCGGATCACCGCGTCAGAGGACCCCTCCGTGTCCGATTGGGGCGCGCGGCTGACCACCAGGCTGCGCGACGGGCGCGTGATCAGCAAGGAATACGTCTACGTGAAGGGCCACCCCGAGAACCCGTTCAGCGAGCAGGACTTCATTGCCAAGTTCAGGCTGTGCGTGCCGTATTCCGCGTACCCGTTGAGCGAAGAGCTCGTCGACACGCTCATCGACGACATCCTGCACCTGGAACGCATCGACGACGTGGTGCAGGCCCTGCTCGCGCCGCTGACCCCCGCCGAAGCCTGAACCAACAGGCATGGCAAAAACTACTGGAGACAATGTTCAAATGGAAACGCTCGAACAACGCGTCATGCCGAAGGTGTTCCGGCGCCTGGTCCCGTTCCTGATCCTCTGCTACTTCGTGTCCTTCCTGGACCGCGTCAATGTCGGCTTCGCGGCCTTGCAGATGAACAAGGACCTGGGCCTGAGCGCCACGGCATTCGGTTTTGGGGCCGGCCTGTTCTTCCTGACCTACTTCCTCTTCGAGGTGCCGTCGAACCTGCTGCTGGTCCGCTTCGGGGCGCGCCGCTGGATCGCGCGCATCATGGTGACGTGGGGCCTGGTTTCGGCGGCGACCGCGTTCGTCACCGGGCCGACCGGCTTCTACGTCGTGCGCCTGCTGCTTGGGCTGGCGGAAGCGGGGTTCTTCCCGGGCGTAGCCTATTTCCTCACGCTCTGGTTCCCTTCGGCCTACCGCGCGCGCGTGATGGGCTACCTGCTGGTCGCGGCGCCGATGTCCACCGTGATCGGCGCCCCGATCTCAGGCGGGCTGCTGAACCTGGAGGGCGTGATGGGCCTGCATGGCTGGCAATGGATGTTCATCCTGGAAGCACTGCCCGCCGTCATGCTCGGATTTATCGCGCTCAGGCACTTGAAAGGCGAACCGTCGGATGCCGCCTGGCTGTCGGCGGACGAGCGCAGCTGGCTGTCCCAGCGCATGGCGGCGGAGGATCGTGAACGTCGCGCCGAGAGCCACCTGTCGGTGGCGCAAGTGTTCTTCAACCCCCAGGTGTGGCTGCTGTCGACAATGGCCTTCGGCTTCTTCCTGACCATCTTCGGCGTCGGCTTCTTCCTGCCCCAGATCGTCAAGTCGTTTGGCCTAAGCAATGTGCAGACCGGGTTCGTGGCCGCGATTCCGTACGTGATCGCCTCGCTGAGCATCGTGTTCTGGGCCAGGCGCTCGGACGCGAGGAAGGAACGCCGCGTGCATATCGCGGTGCCCGCGTTTATCGCCGGGGTGGCGCTGATTGCCGCGGCGCTGGTGGACGATTCGATCCTGAAGATGATCGCCTTCAGCGTGGCAGCCTTTGGCATCTTCGGCGCCCTGCCGGCGTTCTGGGCCATCAACACCACCCTGCTCTCCGGACCCGCGTCCGCCGCCGGCATCGCCTTCATCGGGGCGGTCGGCAACCTGGGCGGCTTCGCGGGGCCGTCGCTGCTCGGGCTGTCGAAGGACCTGACCGGAAGCTATGCCGGCGGGCTCGTGATCCTGGCCGTCGTGGCCTTCTTCGCAGCCGCCATTGCGCTGGGGGTCGGCAGGCGCAGCAACCCGTCCGGGATCGCCCTGACACCAGCCGGCGAATAACCCCGCGAATAACCCACTTACCCCGGGGCACGGCTTCCGCTCACTGTACGGAACCGGAGTCCGCCCCGGATTGACAGCCCCAACGCTTGCGAGGAATCTGGTCACCATGCCAGTGCATGTCGCCATCGACCGGGCGACGCATCAACGACACTTTTCCCAGGGAACGCACCTGTGACTACCACTCAATCCGATTCCAGTTCGCCGGCCAACTGCCCGCCCCTCGAGCAGGCAGTGGTTCGCCTGATCCAGGACCTGACCTTCGACCAGCTCGATACGCTGGCGCATGCCGGCGTCAGCCGGCTCATGCGCGACCAGCTCGCGCTGCAGATCGGCACCTCGCAGATGCCCTGGTCGCACCAGGTGCTGGCATTCGCCATCGCCCAGCAACGCCCCGGGCGCAGCCGGGTGGCCGCCAGCACCGCCACCATGAGTGCCGCGGACGCTGCCTTCGTCAATGGCGCTTATGGTCATGGCTTCGAGTACGACGACGCCCACGGCGCCAGCGCCAGCCACCCCGGCAGTTGCGTGATTCCCGCGGCGCTCGCGATCGGCGAGGAACTGGGCTCGACCCTGGAGGAGGTCATCACCGCAATCGTGGCCGGCTACGAGGTCTACACCCGGATCGGCGTGCTGGCGGCGCCGGACCTGCTCAAGCGCGGCTATCACCCGCATGCCGTACTGTCCAGCTTCGGCGCCGCGGCAGTCTCGGCCAAGTTGCGCAGGTTCGATGCGGAAACCACCCTGCACGCACTCTCCATCGCGCTGAGCCATGCGGCGGGCACCACCGAGTACACCTCCACCGGCGGCTCGGTTAAGCGGGTGCACGCCGGCATCGGGACGCGCAGCGGCATGGTCTCGGCCGACATGGCGCAGGCCGGCATCACCGGGCCGCGCGCCTTCCTGAGCGGCAACAAAGGCTTCTTCCGCACCCTCCTGCAGCGTGGCCCGGGCGATGGGGCCGAGGAGCGATTCCGCCTCGACCAGCCGTTCGAGATCGGCACGGTCTGGCTCAAGGCATACTGCGCCTGCTATTGCACCCATGCGTATATCGACGCAATCCGCCCGTTCGCGGCGCGCCGCGCCGACATTGCCGATATCCAGGCCCGCATCCATCCCGCCTTCAACGTGGTCGTCGGCACCGCCAACGCCAATGCGTATGAGCCGAAGAACATCGAGCACGTCCAGTTCAGCCTGCCGACACAGATGGCTTTCGCCGTGCTCGGCATGGGCAATGGCTACAAGGTGCACCGCGACTACCTGGACGGCAAGCTCGACATGGACCCCGTGAAGGAAGTCGCTCGCGGCATCGGCATTACGGAAGCACCGGAACTCGAGCAGCGCTACCCCGGCAAGTTCGTCGCCGATGTCACGGTGACCTTCCGCGATGGCTCGTCCGAGCATGTCTTCGTGGAGGACCCGATCGGCTCGCTGGCCAACCCCATGTCGGAAGCCGAGCAGGACGCGAAGTTCATGGAGCTGACGGTTGACGTGCTCGGCGAAGACCGGGCGCAGACGCTGCTGGCGACACTCAGGAAGATGGATCCGCGCATCAAGGCAGCAGACCTGATGGCCTTGACGCATTAAGTCATGGCATCAGGCAGGACGCGCGCCGACCCGGCCCAGCGGGCCAGGTCGGCCGCTCATGATAGTCAGGAGATAGCAATGCAGCAGCACCCCGTCAGCCGCCCGTCCGGCAGCGACGTCGACACCCTCACAAGACTGATGTCCGCGCGCTTCACGTGCCGCGCATACCTGGACAAAGCCGTGCCGGACAAGGTGATCCGAAGCATCGTTAACGTTGCCAAGAAGAGCGCATCCTGGTGCAACGTGCAGCCCTGGCACCTGGTCATCGGCTCGCAGGCGACCACGGAGCAGTTTCGCAATGCGCTGGTCGAGCACGCCGCCAGCTCGCCCGAGGTCGATTCGGACCTGCCCTTCCCGGAGGAGTATCGCGGCGTCCACGCCCAACGCAGACAAGAAACGGGTTACCGGCTCTATGAAGCGCTTGGCATCGAGCGCCACGACCGCGAGCGCCGCGCCAGCCAGGGCTTCGAGAACTTCCGGCTGTTCGGGGCGCCGCATGTGGCGATTGTCACGATGGCCGCGGATCTGGGGCCGTACGCCGCTGTCGATTGCGGCGGGTTTATCGCGTCGTTCCTGCTGGCCGCGCACGCGCACGGTGTCGCCACCACGCCGCAGGGGGCGCTGGCCCGACACGCCAGGTTCGTGCGCTCGCACTTTGGCATCGGCGACGACCGCAAGATGATCTGCGCGATTTCGTTTGGCTACGCGGATCCCGATCATGCGGCGAACAGCTTCAGGACGAGCCGGGCGCCGGATGAAGAGATCATGCGGCTGGTGTAGCCACCGGCGTTGAGCGGATCAAGCAAGCGAGCCGACCCTGGTCGGCTCGTTCTCCTTGTCGGAGACTTATCGGCCGGCTTTCAGCCGGCCTTTGACTTGGCCTGAGTCAGGGCCACCAGCTTCTTCCACCGTTCCAGCTCAGCCGGCGCACTGGCGCGAACCGCGGCCGAATCCGCGATATCGACCTCCAGCCCCTGCCCAATGCAATAAGACTTGAAAGCAGGCGTCGCGGCCCCCGCCGTCATGGTTTTGGACAGTTGCGCGACAATGGCAGGCGGCGTGCCACGCGGAGCCATGACCCAGATCGGCGAGATCAGCTCATAGCCTTTCAGGCCGGCCTCGTCCATCGTCACGACATCCGGAAGCTGGCTCGAACGCCGCAGGCTGGTGACTGCGAGCACGCGCAATCGCCCCGCCTTGATCAGGGCCAGCGACGAGGCCACGCCCCCGAAGCCAACATCGACCTGGCCGCTCGCCGTATCCACCGCGACCTGCGCCGGCCCCTTGTACGGGACGTGGGTCATCTCAATGCCGGCCATGCTGCTCATCAGCGCCGCCGCCATGTGCGACGTGGTGCCATTTCCGGAGGACCCGAAGGACACGCTCCCGGGCTTGCGCTTCGCCGCCGAGATGACGTCCTGAACCGTGCGGAACCGAGAATTTGCCGCGGTAGTCAGCAGCAGCGCGGACATGCCCAGCCGCGCGACCGGCTCGAAGTCCCTGACCGCATCGTATGGCGTCTTCTCGACCCACTGGTTCGAGTAGTGCGCGGCATATGTGCACAGCAGCGTGTAGCCGTCCGGCACAGCCTTGGCGACGAAATCCGTGCCGATGATCCCGCTCGCGCCAAGGCGGTTCTCCACGACAAACGCAGAGCCCAGGGTCTTCATCAGCTCGGCGCTCATATAGCGCGCCACGACATCGCTGCCGGAGCCAGGGCTGACGGGCACGATGATTCGCACCGGGTGGGAAGGATAGGCCTGGGCGAGCACCGAAGCCGGGAACGATGCAGGGATGGCCGCCAGCGCCGGCAGCGACTGCAGGAAGGTGCGGCGCTTCATCATTGCGTCGCTCCGCTTTGGAGGCGGCCGGCGGCCGCCAGGTTGTCGAGCTCTTCCCTGGAAAGCCATTCCGCCAGTGCCAGCGCCGCGTTCTCCGGCGTTGCCGCAGCGGGGGGAGCCGGATCGGCCGGCCGCGTACGCGAAAAGCGCGGCGCCGGGCGCGGCTGCATCACGCCATCGACCTCGACAAAGGTGCCGCGCGCCTTCAGGTGCGGATGTTCAAACGCCTCTTCCTGGTCGAGCACGGGCGCAAAGCACACGTCGCTGCCTTCGAGCAGCTCCGTCCACTGCGCACGCGTCCGCGTCCTGAACTGCGCAGCAAAAACGCGGCGGGCTGTTGGCCAGTCAGCGCGGTCTGCCTGCTTGCCCAGCGCGGACGGGTCCAACTCCAGTCGTTCAAGCAGTTGTTGATAGAACTTGGACTCGATCGGGCCGATCGACACGTATTTACCGTCGGCGCACTCGTAGACATCGTAGAAAGGCGCTCCCGAATCCAGCAGGTTGGTGCCTCGTTCCGATCCGGTCAGGCCCGCAGCCCGTAGCCCGGTATGCACGGCCAGCAGCGACGCCACGCCATCGACGATGGCCGCGTCGACCACCTGGCCTTTGCCCGAGGAACGCGCCTCCAGGATGGCGCTCACGATGCCGAGTGCGGCATAGACCGAGCCGCCGGCATAGTCGCCGACGACATTGAGCGGCACCGTCGGCGGCTGGCCCTCGCGCCCGATCGCGTTGAGTAGCCCGGTGATGGCGATGTAGTTGATATCGTGCCCCGCGGTCTGGGCCAGCGGCCCGTCCTGGCCCCAGCCCGTCAGCCTGCCGTACACCAGCCTGGGATTGCGCGCGAGGCACGCCTCAGGCCCGAGCCCGAGCCGCTCGGTGACCCCGGGGCGGAATCCCTCGATCAACGCATCTGCCTTGTCGATCAGCGTGCGAACCAGTTCCAGCTCGGCCGGATCCTTCAGGTCGACCTGAATCGACTTTCGGTTGCGCAACACCAGATCAAACTGCAGCGGCCGCGACAGGCCCAGCCCCGACGGCTCCTTCCGGTCGACGCGGATGATCGTCGCGCCGAGGTCTGCAAGCAACATGGCGCAAAAAGGAGCCGGCCCGATGCCCGCCAGCTCCACGATGCGCACTCCAGCAAGTGGTCCCACGATGGTCTCCTGATAGCTATGCCCGGTTTCCCCGCGCCGCCTGTGATGGGCGCGAGAGCGGTCAGTCGTGCCGGGGGACGATCCGCCTGAACCAGGCATCGCAGATGCTCCCCGCGCGTACTTCCGCCACATACCGATCGTGCGCGCCCTCCCCCCGGAACTCAACTCGCCAGGCCATGCCGTTCCGTGCTTTGAGAGGCGAACCTGCCCTGCTCTCAAAGCACGGAACGGCGTACCAGCGCCGATTGCCCAGCCCGCCGGCCGCGCCTATCTTCGAGGCATAAAAGAGGAGACATTATGTTCAGCAGAAGGTATTTCCTGAAATCACTCGCGTCACTAAGTGCCGTCGCCTGCGCGCCGTCGGCCTTTGCACAGCAATATCCGTCGCGGCCGATTCGAATTGTCGTGCCGGCCTCGCCAGGCACGGCGGTCGACATTACTGCGCGATTCATGGCCGAGGCGCTGGCCAAGAGCCTGAAAACCCCGGTCCTGGTGGACAACCGTGCCGGCGCTGGCGGGCTCATCGGCACGGACGCCGTGGCCAAGGCTTCCGGAGACGGCTACACGCTGCTGTTCGCCGGTGTTCCCCACCTGACCACGCGATGGTTCACCGACGGGCCTGTCACGTTTGACCCGGTCAGGGACTTCGTGCCGATTGCCAAGGTGAGCAGTTCCGCGCTGGCAATCGCGGTCAAGGCCAACTCGCCTTACAAGACCCTGGGCGACCTGATCGCGGCCATGAAGCGCAAGCCGGGCGAGATCACATATTCGTCCGGCGGGGCGGGCAGCACTTCTCATCTCTGCTCGGTGATGCTGAATGACCTGACGAAGACGCGGGCCAAGCATATCCCTTACAAGGGCAACGGGCCCGCTGTAACGGACGTCATGGCTGGCCAGGTGGACTTCACCTGCCAGGGCGCGCCGAGCGTGGTGCCGATGATCAAGGCAGGCAAGCTGCGCGGCCTCGCCGTCACCAGCGCCGGGCGCTGGGGTGATATCCCGGACGTCCCGACATCGGCGCAAGCCGGGGTTGCTGGCTACCAGGTCGCGTCGTGGATTGGCGCTCTGGCACCCGTTGCGACGCCGGCTCCAATCGTCGAGCGCCTGTCCGAAGAACTGGTGCGGATCGCCCAATCGCCCGCGTTCAAGGAGTTCTGCGCGCGTCAGTCGATGTACGTGGATATCGCCGATCGCCGCCAGTTCCTGGCTGATTTGCCGAAGGAGGATGCGCACTGGAAGCGCATCGCGCAGTTGTCGAAGGAATCCTGAGCGCGCGGGCTTCTCCCTCCCCGAATTCAAAGTACGGGACAAACCGGGTTACTCACTTGGCGCGGCTGTACGCCCTCATGTGAAATGGCTTCGGCAGCTATCCGACGTGTGTGCGGCTGCGCCAAGCGTGAACAATATTCAGGAGACAAAGACCATGGGCCTAGAACGCCTTCTTTCGCTGCGCCTGGCCGGTTTCGCGGCCTTTGCCGTCTGCGCTTTCGCGCAGGCCCAGGCCCAGGAAATCCCGATCATGTCCATCCAGTCGGTGACCGGCGCGGCCGCCTTCGCTGGCGCGAGCTACCAGAACGGCATCCGTCTGGCAGTCGACGAAGCCAACACGAAGGGCGTGCTCGGCAGCGCCAGGATCAAGCTGATCGAGCGCGACAACGCGAGCGACAAGGGGCAGGCCATCAACCTGGCCAACCAGGCGATCGACCGGGAGCGGGTGGTGCTGTCGCTCGGGCCCTCGGCAACTTCCGACTCCGTCGGCGTGGCGCCGATCTTCAATGACAAGCACGCCCCCATGATGTCCATGGCCAGTTCGGACGCCATCATCGCCCCCGGACCGTGGGTATTCAAGTTCCAGCAGAGTGCGACGGATATCAGCCCACGGATGGCAAAGTACGTGCTCGAGAAGACGCCGGTGCGCAAGGTCGCGATGGTGTACGACCGCGGCAATGAAGCGCTGATCGAGTACAAGAATTACTTCCGCGACCCGTTCAAGGCGGGGGGCGGAACGGTGGTGGCCGAGGAGGCGGTCGTCACCAGCGACACCAACTTCCTGCCGCTGGTGACCAAGCTCAAGGCCATGGATCTCGATGCGGTGTATCTCGCCACCTATTCCGAGCAAAGCGCCAACATCATCCTCCAGCTGCGCCAGGCCGGCTTGCCCGAGAAGGTGCGCTTCATCGGCACCATCGCACTGGTTACCCCGCGCTTCCTGAACATCGCCGGCAAGGCGGCCGAAGGCACGCTGGCTGTGTCGGAGTTCGTCAACGGCATGGACCGGCCGCTGAACAAGACCTTCGAGGCTGCCTACAAGGCGCGCTACAAAGCCGAGCCTGACGCCTGGGCCGCGACCGGTTACTCGTCCATCCAGGTCGCGCTCGCAGCGCTCAGGGATGCGGGGCCCAATCCCGACCGGCAGAAGGTGCGTGACGCCCTGATGAAGGTGCGCGACGTGCCCGTCGTGGTCGGCTCGGGCAGCTGGAACCACAGCGATCGCCGCCCCAGGTACGGCAGCATCGTGCTCGTCGTCAAGGACGGCAAGTTCGTCCAGGCTGACAGGTGAGACGCCGTGCTGATCCAGCAACTTCTCAACGGCCTGGTCATGGGCAGCACGTATGCCGTGTTCGCCCTCGGCTTCACCTTGCTGTTCGGGGTGAACCACATCATGAACATGGCCTACGGCTCCCTGTTCATGTGGGGCAGTTTTGCCGGCCTGTACGCCGCCACCGTGTTCCAGGCGCCCTTCATCGTGTCGATGCTGGTGGGCATGCTGGCCGGCGGCGTGCTGTCCATCGCGCTTGACCTGGTGGCATTCCGCCCCCTGCGGCGCCGGCATGCGCCCGACTTCTCCTACATCCTGGCCTCGATCGGCGCGAGCCTGGTACTGCTGGCGCTCGCGCAGAAGGTGTCCAACACGTCAGTGATGCAGTTCCCCGGCGGGACCTTCCCGATCGTCGTGTACGAGTTCCTGGGGCTGCAGATCCAGCTGCTGCAGATCATCATCGTCGGCGCCGGCGTGATGATCGTCGCTGGCCTGGTGTACGCGCTGTACAGCACCGGCATGGGACGCAGGATTCGCTGCGTTGCCTATTCGGAGGGTACCGCACGGCTGCTGGGCATCAACGCCGAGTGGGTCAACGCACAGGTGTTCTTTATCTCCGGCGCCCTGGCGGGCCTTGCGGGCGTGCTGATCGGCGTGGCCTTCAACTCGGTCCACTTCATGATGGGCGAGCCGTTCCTGATGCGGGCTTTCGTCGTCATCATCCTCGGCGGCCTCGGCAGCATCCCCGGCGCCCTGGTAGGCGGGATCCTGATCGGTGTGGTCCAGTCGCTGGCCTATGCCTATATCTCGTCGGCCGCCGCTGACGGCATCGCCTTCGTGGTCCTGTTTCTCATCATCCTGATCCGCCCGACCGGCTTGTTCGGCCTGGCCAGTGCGGTCATGCGGGTGCAGCGTCTATGATTGACTACCTTCTCTCCTACCAGTCGGTCCTCGACCACATCCTGATCTACACCCTGCTGGCCATGAGCCAGGCGATCGCGCTGCGTGCCGGCACGTTCTCGATCGGATCGGCAGCGTTCGCGGCCATCGGGGCGTACACCACCGCCATCCTTGTCACCCGCCTTGGCTGGTGGCCGCCGCTGGCGATGGCGAGCGGGGTTGCCCTGGCCGGCGGGATCAGCCTGCTGATGGCCTTCCCGCTGTCGCGGCTGCGCGGCGTGTTCCAGGCCGTGGCGACGCTGGCGCTGGTGCAAGTGGTTGTCACCGTCGCCATGAACTGGGACGACGTGACACGCGGCGCGCTTGGCATCACCGGCATTCCCAAGGCCGCGACCACCGGCTGGCTGCTCCTGATCGTGGCCGTGGCCATGGCGCTGGTGCACACGCTGGGCCGCTTCAGCCTGGGGCGGGCCATGGACGTGATCCGCCAGGACGAGACGGTTGCCGTGTCGCTCGGCATCTCGGTGACTTACCACCAGCGCCTGGCCATGACGCTCTCCGGTCTGCTGGCGGGAATGGCGGGCGCGCTGCTGGCCTGCAATTCGTACGCCGTCAATCCGGAAGATTTCGGCTTCCACATGCTGGTGCAAGCGCTCGCCATGGCGGTGCTCGGCGGCCAGACCTCCCTGTGGGGGCCACTGGTCGGCGCCACCGTGCTGACGCTGCTGCCCGAGCTGTTCCGGGTCTTCGAGGAATTCCGCAATGTGGCCCAAGGCGCGCTGCTGATGCTGATCATCATCTACCTGCCACACGGCATCGCCGATACGCTGGCCGGACTCGCGCACGACCGCCGCGTGAAGCGCGCGGCGGCGCAGGGTGCGCGGACAGTTTCCCAACAATCGGGAGGACTAGGCGCATGACCTCCACCATGAACCCGATGCTCAGGCTCGACGAGGTCGCGCGCAGTTTCGGCGGGGTCCCGGCGCTGAGCGGACTGAGCCTGTCTGCTGCGCCCGGTACCATCACAGGCCTGATCGGACCCAACGGCGCCGGCAAATCGACGGTGGTGAACCTGGTGATGGGCCTGCTTCACCTCTCCTCCGGCCGGGTGCTGCTGGATGACCAGGATGTCTCCACCATGGAGGCGCCCCAGCTGGCACGCGCCGGTGTGGCGCGGACCTTCCAGAACATCCGCCTGGTGCCGCAGGCGACGGTGCTCGACAACGTGCTGGCCGGATTCCACCGGCACCAGACCACCGGCTTCTGGGCCAACCTGCTGGGCCTGCGCGCGGCGCGCGCGGAGACGGCCGCGCACCGCGCCGAGGCCATGGCCCTGCTCGAACGCTTCGGTATGGCCGAATTTGCGGAGCACCGGGCCGGCAACCTCTCCTACGGGCACCAGCGACGCATCGAGATGATGCGCGCGCTGGCGATGAAGCCGCGCCTGCTGCTGCTGGACGAGCCCGTGGCCGGCATGAACGACGTCGAGGCAGCCAGCCTCGGCCGTATCTTCCAGGAAGTGGCGGCCGAAGGCGTGGCGGTGCTGCTGATCGAGCACAACATGCGCTTCATGACGCAGGTCTGCTCCTACCTGTACGTGCTCGCGTCCGGGCGCCAGATCGCCGAGGGCCAGCCCGAGGCGGTCTTGCAGGACCCGGTCGTGATGCAAGCCTATCTGGGAACCTGAATGACGACCCATCCACCTCCCATTGCCGCGCCGGAAGCCGTTCCCGGCCTCGCCGGCGCCGACGCCCTGTCGATCACGAACCTCGAAGTGCACTATCGCGGCATCACCGCGCTGCGCGGCGTCTCGCTCACGGTGCGGCGCGGCGAGATCTTCACGCTGATCGGCCCCAACGGGGCCGGCAAATCCAGCCTGGTCAATGCGATCTGCGGGATCGTGCCCGGCTCCGGGTCGATCCGCTTCGACGGCAGCCCGCTCGATGCCCTGCCCGCGCACCGGCGCTCGCGCCTGGGCGTGATCCAGGTGCCCGAGGGGCGCCGCGTCATTGCACCGCTGTCCGTGATGGACAACCTGCTGCTGGGCTGCGAGGCGGCCGGAGTGCGTGGCGGCGACTTCGAGGCGGACCTGCAACGGGTCTTCGAGCTGTTCCCGATTCTTGCGGAACGCCGCAACCAGGCCTCCGGCACCATGTCCGGCGGGCAGCAGCAAATGCTCGCCATCGGCCGCGCGCTGATGGGGCATCCGCGCGTGCTGCTGCTCGACGAGCCGAGCCTCGGCCTGGCGCCCGTGATTGTCGCCGACGTGTTCCGCGCAGTGAAGCGGCTCAATGCCGAGGGCATGACGATCCTGCTGGTGGAACAGAACGCCCGCCTGGCGCTGGAGACTGCCCACCGGGCTGCAGTGCTGGAACAGGGCCGCATCGTCCGGCAGGGCATGGCGGCCGACCTGGCCAACGACCCCGTGATCGCGGACCACTACTTCGGCCAGGCGGCCGCAATCTGAAGCGAAACGAATCATGAGAGAGATGACTGTCCTGCTGGATGGCCTGACGCATACCGAGGGTGCCCGCTGGCACCAAGGGCGCTTCTGGTTCAGTGACTTGTACACCTACCGCGTGTATTCCGTGAAAGAGGACGGGTCGGACCTGCGCACCGAACTCGAAGTGCCCGGGTGCCCGTCCGGGACCGGCTGGCTGCCGGATGGACGATTGCTGGCGGTGTCGATGCACGACCGCAAGCTGCTGCGCCGCGAGCATGACGGTACGGTCGTCACGCACGCAGACCTGTCTCCCCACCTCGAGTTCGAACCGAATGACATGGTGGTGGACTGCAACGGCCGCGCCTGGGTGGGAAACCTGGGGTTCGACGTCATGAAGCTCGCCCCGCGCCGGCCCGCGCGGCTGGTGCGCGTGGATCCGAATGGCTCGGTGACCGCGGTGAGCGAACCGCTGCATTTCCCGAACGGCTCGGTCGTGGTGGACGGCGGCCGCACGCTCGTCGTCGCCGAGTCGTTTGGCAACCGCATGTCGGCTTTCGATATCCGGCCTGACGGGACCCTGTCCGGGCGCCGGGACTGGGCGCGCTTCGGCGCGGTGCCCGAGAACCCCGATCCGATCCAGGCGATGGCCGAGATCGTGGTGGCGCCCGATGGCATCGCACAGGCGGACGCAGAGGGCGCGATCTGGGTCGCCGACTTTATCCGGACGCGTGCGATCCGCGTGCTTCCGGGCGGTGAGATCGTCGACGAGGTTTCGACCGGCGACCTCAACTGTTATGCCTGCGCTCTGGGCGGCGAGGACGGGCGCACGCTGTTCCTGTGCGCCACGCCGGCTGAGTTCAATCCGGAGATCCGCAGGAACCATCCGCTGAGCCAGGTGTTGTCAACCCGGGTGGACGTGCCCGTCGCTTGATGGCGTTGCATCGGCCGGCTCATGCAGGGATGCCTGGCACATCTGCCAATTCGAATGTAGCGATCGCACGATCGCTCCGAAGACAAGGAGTTCAATATGGGAAATGAAACGGCAACTGCCGCGGCCAACAAGTCCGACACCGGACTGGCCAGGGCACTGGCATGGATCGGCTCGGGACCGAAGCGCCTGCTCATTGGCGGGCGGTGGATAGAGGCGGCATCCGGCAAGACCTTCGAGGTCATCAACCCGACCACGGAAGAACTGCTTTGCCATGTGGCCGAAGCCGACAGTGCCGATATCAATGCGGCGGTGGCCGCGGCGCGCCACGCCTTCGACAAATCGTCCTGGGTCGGCATGTCGCCGCACGCGCGCACCCGCGCGTTGCTGCGTATCGCCGATCAGATCGATCGGCACGCCGACGAGCTTGCCGCGATCGAGACCCTCGATAACGGCATGCCACTGTGGTTCAGCACAGCCGTTGCCACCACGGCCGCCGACATCTTCCGCTATTACGCCGGCTGGTGTACGAAGATCCTGGGCTCGACGATTCCGTCGGATGCTTCCGGATTCGTCTATACGCTGCGCGAGCCGCTCGGTGTGTGCGGCCAGATCATCCCCTGGAACGTGCCGATCCTGATGGCGTCGATCAAGCTGGCAAACGCGCTGTGCTGTGGCAACACGTTGATCCTCAAGCCCGCCGAACTGGCCTGCCTCACGTCCTTGCGGCTGGCCGAGCTGATCCAGGAGACGGACCTGCCGCCGGGTGTCGTCAACGTGCTGCCCGGCTTCGGCGCCACCGCCGGCGCAGCGCTGGCGCTCCACCCGGATGTCGACAAGATCGCCTTCACTGGCTCCACGGCGATCGGCAAGCAGATCGTGCAGGCCTCCACCTCGAACCTGAAGAAGGTGACGCTGGAACTTGGCGGCAAATCGCCGAACGTCATCTTCGCCGACGCGGATCTCGACAAGGCCGTCCAGGCCGCGGTCAAGACCTTTTGCGGCAATTCCGGCCAGGTGTGTTCGGCGGGTACGCGGTTGTTCGTCCATGAAAGCGTGCATGACGAAGTTTCGGAACGCGTCACCCGCCTGGCCGCCACCTACACGTTGGGCGATCCGCTCGCGCCGGACACCAAGCTCGGCCCGCTGATCTCGGCCAAACAGCGCGACCGTGTGCTGTCCTATATCGAGGCCGGCCAGGCGGGCGGCGCCTCGCTGCGACTGGGCGGCTCCCAGTGGAGCAGCGGCGGCTACTTCGTCGCGCCGACCGTGTTCGATGGCGTGACCAACGGCATGCGCATCGCGCAGGAGGAGATCTTCGGGCCCGTCCTCTCCATCATTCCGTTCCGGGACGAAGACGACGCCGTCTTCAAGGGCAACGACACCACCTATGGCCTCTCCGCGGCCGTATGGACGCGCGATGTCGCGCGCGCGCACAAGGTGGCGCGCGCGCTCAAGGCCGGGCGCGTATGGATCAACACCTATGGCGAGGCCGATCCCGCCATGCCTTTCGGCGGCTACAAGCAGTCCGGCTGGGGGCGCGAATTCGGGCAGGAATCCATCGACGCCTATACCCAGGTCAAGGCCGTGATGTTGAGGATGTAAGCGGCACGGGCGAGGGGGCAAGCTCCCTGCCCTTCAAAAGAATATTTCAGGAGACATTGCATGAGCAGCACGACATACGGCGTGCAGGCGCCGGCGTTCGTCGGCGGAACCAAACGCCTCCTTATTGGCGGCGCATGGGTGCCAGCCGCTTCCGGCAAGACCTTTGACACGGTCAATCCCGCCACGGGCGAGGTCATTGCGTGCCTCGCGCAGGCGGACCAGGCCGACATCGACCAGGCCGTCGCCGCAGCGCGCCAGGCCTTCGAGGGCCCCTGGAGTCAGTGGACGCACAGCGATCGCCAGCGCCTGCTGATCCGCATCCACGACGTGGTGGAGAAGCATTTCGACGAGCTGGCATTGATCGAGACGCTGGACATGGGCGCGCCGCTGGCACGCACGCGCGGCCTCAAGTCATTCCTGCTGCAGCTGATCCTGTTCTACGCGTCGCAGACGGCCGCTGGTGGTGTGCAGACTCCGCTCAACGCGCTGCCCGGCAAGTTCGCGACGCTCAAGATCAAGGCGCCGGTGGGCGTGGTCGCCGGCATTATTCCGTGGAACGGCCCGCTATTGAGCCAATGGTGGATTCTCGGCGCGACCCTGGCCACCGGCTGTACCGCGGTGCTCAAACCGGCCGAGGATGCTTCGCTGACCGCGCTGCGCATGGCCGAACTGCTGCTGGAAGCAGGCGTGCCAGCGGGGGTGATCAACGTGGTGACCGGCTACGGCGGCGAAGCGGGCAGCGCCCTGGCGGAACACCCTGGCGTGGACCGCATCGCCTTCACCGGCTCGCCCGAGACCGGGCGCAAGATCGTCCAGGCATCAGCCGGCAACTTCAAGCGGGTGTCGGTGGAACTCGGCGGCAAGTCGCCCGATATCGTGTTCGACGACGCCGACCTGGACAAGGCGGTGCCGGGCGTGGCCATGGGCGTGTTCACCAACACCGGCCAGATCTGCGCCGCCGGTACGCGCGTGCTGGTGCAGCGCCGGATCTACGACGAATTCATCGATCGGCTGAAGGCCTTCAGTGCCTCGCTCAAGATCGGCAACGGCCTCGATCCGCAAGTGCAGCTGGGGCCGATCGTCTCGCAGCGCCAGCTCGATCGCGTGATGCACTACGTCGACGTGGGCGGCCAGGAAGGCGCGGAGCTCGCCTGCGGCGGCCGGCGCCTGGGCGGTGAGCTGGCCGCGGGCTATTTCGTCGAGCCAACCGTGTTTACGGGCGTGCACAACGACATGACCATTGCACGCGAGGAGATCTTCGGCCCGGTCGCTTCGGTCATGCCATTCGACACGCCGGACCAGGCACTGCGCATCGCCAACGACACCAGCTATGGCCTGGCCGGGGGTGTCTGGACGCAGAACCTGTCCACCGCGCACAGGTTTGCGCAGGGCATCCAGGCCGGAACCATCTGGGTCAACTGCTATGGCGTGCTGGATCCCCAGGTCGGTTTCGGCGGCTACAAGCTGAGTGGCTATGGCTGGAAGGGCGCCGCCGAACAGGTGGACAGCTACCTCTACCTGAAGGCCGTCTACATGAATCTCGGCTGAGGCCCCGGACCTGGCGCCAGTCTGTCTGAATATCGTCTATACGGAGACATCTATGCGTGGTGTTGTATTCAAAGGTGATCGCAAGCTCGAAATCATGAACTTCTCCGACCCGACCCCGGGCCCGGGCGAGGTAGTGATCGAAATGAAGGCGTCGGGCATGTGCGGCAGCGACCTGCACTTCTACCGGCACAGTCCCGCCGAGGTGATACGGTCCCTGGGGTTCAAGGACCTGGCGTCTCGCGGTATCGACGAGAACGCGCCGATCATCGGCGGCCATGAGCCGTGTGGCGTGGTCGCTGCGATTGGCCCGGGCGTGAACCCGAAAGCGTTCAAGGTTGGCGATCGCGTCATGGTGTTCCACTACGAAGGCTGCAGTTTTTGCGACTCCTGCCGCACGGGCTGGACCCAGTTGTGCGATCAGGGCGCCACCGTGCACGGCGTGATCGCCCACGGCGGCCATGCCGACTACATGAAGGTGCCGGTCTCGTCCCTGGTCCACCTGCCGGAAGAGGTGTCCTTCGCGGGCGGCGCGGCCATTTCCTGCGGCACGGGCACCGCCTACGGTGCGCTGCTACGGCTGGATATCAGCGCGCGCGACACCCTGGCGGTGTTCGGGCTGGGACCCGTCGGCCTGTCTGCCGCCCAGCTCGCGGCCGCGATGGGCGTCGAGGTCATTGGGGTGGATATCTCGCCGGATCGCGTCAAGCAGGCCAAGGCGTTCGGGGTCGCCCATGCCATCGATGGGAGCCAGGTCGATGCCGTGGCGGAAATCCTCCGGCTCACCGGCGGCAAGGGCGTGAGCTGCGCAATGGACTGCGCGGGCAGTGAAGTGCCCAGGCAGCAGGCCGTGCGCTGCACCCGGACATGGGGGAAGATCGCCCTGGTGGCGATCGGCGGGAATCTCAACGTCGACGCGATGAAGGACCTGATCGGCAAGCAACGGACCGTGATCGGCTCCTACACCTTCTCGGAGGTCGGCATGAAGGATTGCGCCCACTTCATCGCCCGTCATGGCGTTGAAGTGGACAATCTGTTCACCGACCACTGGCGGCTCGAACAAGCCGACGAGGCCTATCGTCGCTTCGACGCCCAGGCCGGGGGCAAGGGCGTATTCCTCTTCTGAGCGCGGTCCCCTCATTGAACCAGCCAATGCGCGCCATCACATGGCGCGCATACCCACTTGGCGCGTTCACACGGCGGTGTAGCCTCCGTCCACCGGCAGGGTCACGCCGGTGACGAATGACGCGGCATTAGACAGCAACCACATGGCGGCCTGCGCCTGTTCAATCGGCTCGCTGGCGCGGCCGAGCAGGTGCAGGCCGTTCACCCTTGCCTCGTGATCGGGCTTGGTCTTCAGGTAGTGCAGGTACATCGGCGTGCGCGTCGAGGAAGGCGCGATCGCATTGACGCGGATGTTTTGGAGGCCATAGTCGGCGGCGGCGGCTTTGGTCATGCCGGTGATCGCATGCTTGGACGCGGTGTATTCGGCCGCGCGGGCGGTGTAGATCAGTCCATGGATCGACGAGCAGTTGACGATGGCGCCACCGCCGCTCTTGAGCATGGCAAGAATCTCGTGCTTCATGCAAAGGAACGTACCGATGACGTTGACGTCGTGGCAACGCCGGAAGTCCTCCTCGGTCAGCTCGGCCAGCAGCTTGCCGGCATTGGGCACACCGGCATTGTTGAATGCGCCATCCAGTCGGCCATAGCTTCGTACCGCCGCCTCGACCATGGCCATGACATCCGCCTCGGACGATATGTCCATCTCGACGAACTGCGCCCGCAGACCCGCATCGGTCAGTTCCTTCGCCAGAGCCTCACCGTTGGGTCCCCGGTCCGCAATCGTCAGTAGCGCCCCGTTTGCGGCCAGCAGCCGCACTGCGGCCTCGCCGATGCCACTCGCGCCGCCCGTGACGATGATCGATTGTCCTTCGATACCTTTGATACCTGTGATACCCATCGATTCTCCATGGCCGTTCCTGCAGATGGCCGCAGCCGCATTGCCGGCGCATGCCTTCAGCGTCTGGCTCATGGGCCAGACGCGCAGTACCTAGTCCGTCAGAACGACCGCGGCAGCCCCAGCACGTGCTCCGCGACGAAGGAGTAGATCAGGTTGGTCGAGATCGGTGCCACCTGGTACAGCCGCGTCTCGCGGAACTTGCGCTCGACGTCGTATTCGCAGGCGAAGCCGAAGCCGCCGTGGTACTGCAGGCAGGCGTTGCCGGCCTCCCAACTGGCCTTGGCGGCCAGGTACTTGGCCATGTTGGCCTGGGTGCCCATGGGCTCGTGCTTGTCGAACAGTTCACAGGCCTTCCAGCGCATGAGGTTCGCGGCCTCGATCTCGATAAACGACTCGGCGATCGGGAACTGTACGCCCTGGTTCTGGCCGATGGGGCGGCCGAAGACCTGGCGTTCCTTGACGTACTTGGTCACCCGGTCCATGAACCAGTAGCCGTCGCCGATGCACTCGGCCGCGATCAGCGTGCGCTCGGCGTTCAGGCCATCCAGGATGTACTTGAAGCCCTTGCCCTCTTCACCGATCAGGTTTTCCTCGGGGATTTCCAGGTCCTCGAAGAACAGCTCATTGGTCTCGTGATTGACCATGTTGGGGATGGGCCGCACGCTCAGGCCTTTCTTCTGGGCCTCGTGCAGGTCCACCATGAAGATCGACATCCCTTCGCTCTTCTTCGTCACATCGGCCAGCGGCGTGGTGCGCGCCAGCAGGATCATGAAGTCGCTGTGCTGGACGCGGCTGATCCACACCTTCTGGCCGTTGACGACATAGCGGCCGTCTTTCTTGACCGCGGAAGTCTTGATCTTGGTGGTGTCGGTGCCCGTGGTGGGCTCGGTCACGCCCATCGACTGCAGGCGCCATTCGCCCGAGGCGATCTTCGGCAGGTACTTTTCCTTCTGCGCGTTCGAGCCGTGCCGCAGCAGCGTTCCCATGTTGTACATCTGGCCGTGGCAGGCGCCGGAGTTGCCGCCGCATCGGTTGATCTCTTCCATGATGACCGACGCTTCGGTCAGGCCCAGGCCGGAGCCGCCGTACTCTTGCGGAATCAGCGCCGCCAGCCAGCCGGCATCGGTGAGCGCGTTGACAAACGCCTCGGGATAGGCGCGCTGCTCGTCCACCTTGCGGAAATATTCGTCGGGAAACTCGGCGCAAAGCGAGCGCACGGCATCGCGGATGTCTTGGAAATTGTTGGATTGCGTCTGTTCGATCATGGCGAGTCTTTGGCGGTCAACGTCGTTGCTCTTGCCGGGAACAGCACGGGCCATCCCAGCGTGATGCGGCAATAGTCGCGGCTATCCGCCATTCGGACAATCAGCCTTTGCCAAAGCGCGCCTTCAGGCGCGCTTAAGCCCGCTTGAGCCCGCTTGAGCCCGCTTAAGCCCACTTGAGCCCACGTTTTCGCAATCGCCAAAGTCGACCATTGGCATTGTCAAATAGCGCAAAACCCGCTTTGACGACATGCTGTGCGCAATTTCCTGACGCTCACATAGGAACAAGGACATGGCAGTCAGCTACCACCATCTCAAGCAACGTCCGTTCGCCCCCGTCCGCCAGACCTACACCGAGCGCGACACCATGCTGTATGCACTCAGCCTTGGACTGGGCAGCGATCCGCTGGACGAGGCAGCCCTGCCCTTTGTGTTCGAAGGCGCCCCCGGCGGGCTGCGCACGCTGCCGTCGCAGGCGGTGGTGCTCGGTTATCCCGGCTTCTGGGCGCGCGAGGCCGACACCGGCATCGACTGGGTCAGGCTGCTGCATGGCGAACAGCGCATGCGCCTGCACCGCCCGCTGCCGGCCAGCGCAGACATCGTCGGCCATAACCGCATCACGCACCTGACCGACAAGGGCGAAGGCAAAGGCGCCATCATGGTCACCGAACGCCGCCTGGAAACGGCTGCCGGTGAACTGCTGGCGACGGTCCAGCAGGTCAGCTTCCTTCGCGGCGACGGTGGCTACAGCCAGCTCGGCGGCGGCCAGCCCAGCGACGAGCCGCTGCTGGCGCTGCGCCCGACACCGGAAGACCGCGCGCCGGACTTCACCGATACGCAGGCGATCCGCCCCGAGGCCGCGCTGCTGTATCGCCTGATGGGCGACTTCAACCCGCTGCACGCCGACCCGGCGGTGGCCAGGGCCGCTGGCTTCGAGCGCCCGATCCTGCACGGCCTCGCCAGCTACGGCCTGGTGGCGCATGCGCTGGTGCGCCAGTGCGCGCAGGGCGATCCCACCCGCCTGCACGCGCTCGATATCCGCTTCACCGCGCCGGTGTTCCCCGGCGAGACCCTGGTCACCGAGATCTGGCGCACGCCGGAGAACCCCAGCCACTACCGGGTGCGCGCCCGCGTGGCCGAGCGCGACAAGGTCGTGCTCAGCCACGGCTGGGCCGAGATCGCCTGAGCCGCGCCGCAATATGCATCCCGCTACCGTGGACAACAACAACCTTCCCGCCGCGCTGCAGGCACTGCTGCAACCCGGCGACCATATCTGGTGGGGCCAGGCCACCGCCGAACCGCTGACGCTGACGCGCGCGCTGGTCGAGCATCGCCAAGCGCTGGCGCAGGGCGGCCGGCTCGGCGTCTTTGTCGGCATCGGCCAGTCCGACACGCTGCAGCCGGCCCAGGCCGACGTGATCGATTTCTTCGGCTATGCGGCCAGCGGCCCGCACCGCGTGCTGGCAAAGGCCGGCCTGCTGGACATCGTGCCCAGCCACTATTCGCACCTGCCCGGGCTCATCCGGGAAGGCGCGCTGCGTGCCGACGTGGTACTGGTGCAGGTGTCGCCGCCCGACGAGGAAGGCCGCTACAGCATGGGGCTGGTGCATGAGTACATTCCCGCCGCGCTGGACCAGGCCCGCGTGATCATCGCCGAGGTGAACCCGGATGTGCCGTGGACCTATGGCAGCCGCCATCTGACCGTGGACGAGATCGACCTGCTGGTCGATGCCGCGCATGCGCCGATCAGCCTGGAGCGCAGCGCCCCCGGCCCGGCGGAACTGGCGATCGCCGGCCACATCGCCGGCTGGGTCGAGGATGGCGCGACCCTGCAGATGGGCATCGGCAACCTGCCCGAGGCCGTGGTGGCTGCGCTGCACGACCGCCGCGACCTTGGCCTGCACAGCGGCGCGGTCGGCGACGGCATTGTGGCGCTGGCCGAAGCCGGCGTGCTGACCAATGCGCGCAAGAGCATCGATACGGGCGTTGGCATCGGCGGCATCCTGATGGGCAGCGAGCGCCTGCGGCGCTGGGCGCACCGCAATCCGCAGCTGCAACTGCGCGAGACCAGCTATACCCATCACCCCGAGGTGCTCGCCAGCATCGACAAGCTGACCGCCATCAACTCAGCCATCGAGGTCGACCTGACCGGCCAGGTGAACGCCGAAGTCGCCGCCGGCGTCTATGTCGGCGCCGTTGGCGGTGCCGTGGACTTCCTGCGCGGCGCGGCACGCAGCCGCGGCGGCCTGCCCATCGTTGCCCTGCCGGCGACCGCCAAGGGCGCAGGCCGCATCGTCGCGCAACTGTCCGGCCCGGTGAGCACGCCCCGCTCGGACGCGGGCCTGATCGTCACCGAGCACGGCGTGGCCGACTTGCGCGGGCAGACGCTGTCGCAGCGCGTGCGCCGCATGCTGGACATCGCCGCCCCCGAACACCGCGAGGACCTGGAGCGCCAGGCCCACGCCCTGCTGCGCCAGTGCGGCGCCGCTTTCGTGGCCGTTGCGGGCACAGCCTGACCGACTGCCTTCTTCATCTACCCAAGAGAGATTTCCAAGGAGACTTCCATGCGCCGAGCCGCTATCGTCACCCCCCTCCGTACCCCCGTCGGGACCTTCGGCGGCAGCCTGCGCCCCGTGTCCGTCGAGGAACTGGCCGCCACCACCGTGCGTGCCGTCGTGGAGCGCAGCGGCATCGACCCCGCGCGCATCGACGACGTAGTGTTTGCCCAGTCCTACGCCAGCAGCGAAGTGCCTTGCGTGGGTCGCTGGGCCGCGCTGCAGGCCGGCCTGCCGGTAGAGGTGCCGGGCATGCAGCTGGACCGTCGTTGCGGCGGCGGCCTGCAGGCCATCGTCACGGCGTCGATGATGGTGCAGAGCGGCGCCGCCGACGTGGTGATCGCGGGTGGCGTCGAGAGCATGAGCAATATCGAGTACTACACCACCGACATGCGCTGGGGCTCGCGCTCGGGCAACGTGAAGTTCTACGACCGCCTTGACCGCGGCCGCGAGCGCTCCCAGCCGGTCGAGCGCTTCGGCAAGATCTCCGGGATGATCGAGACCGCCGAGAACCTGGCCCGCGACTACGGCATTACCCGCGAGCAGGCCGACGCCTTCTCCGTGCGCAGCCACGAACGCGCTGCGGCCGCATGGGAATCCGGCCGCTTCGATGCCGAAATCGTTCCGGTGCAGGTGCCGCAGCGCAAGGGCGATCCGGTGATGTTCTCGCGCGACGAAGGCTTCCGCCCCGGCACCACGATGGAAAGCCTGGGCAAGCTGCGCGCGCTGATGCCGAACGGCACCGTCACGGCCGGCAACGCCAGCCAGCAGAATGATGCCTCGGCCGCCTGCCTGATCGTGGCCGAGGACAAGCTGGCCGAACTGGGCCTGACCCCGATGGCGTCGCTGGTCGGCTGGGCCGCGGCAGGCTGCGAGCCGTCCCACATGGGCATCGGACCGGTGCCCGCGGTGAAGAAGCTGCTCAAGCGCCTGAACCTGACGCTCGACCAGATGGACCTGGTGGAGCTGAACGAAGCCTTTGCCTGCCAGGTGCTGGCCGTGCTCAAGGGCTGGGACTGGAACG